>CAKUIV010000021.1 GCA_934661105.1 uncultured Ellagibacter sp.
GATTCTAGGGCGAAGGCCGCCCCACGTTCGGGGCCAATCAGAAGAAGCGTTTACACCAACATTTCCGACGCGATCCGCCAAGGCGGTAAGGCTCGGCGCTGGAAGGTTCCAACGCCGAGCCCCATTGTCAGAGAACAACCACAGTGAATAATCTATGACCGAGCTCCACTTGAATTACCCTTCGAATCCTACTGCATAACCGTCGATTGTTGTATTGTTGGCGAGCGCCTGCCCCACGAGCCGTCCGTACGTAACGCCGCGGCCATGGCTTGTGCCCGGCAGCGCGACTGGATAGGAATTTGCGAAGAAGCAGCCTTGAGCGTTCCCGATAGCAAACAGGCCGCCAATGGGCTCGTCATCAGTCGAAAGAACCTGGGAGTTCTGATCGACACGCAAGCCGTAGGGCACAGCGAGCAACCAAGACGAGACGTTGCAAGCGTAGAACGGGGCATCCTTTACCGAACTAAGGAAGCGCTCGGGCACGCCAAAATCAGGGTCTTCGCCAGCGTCGCAGAAACCGTTGTAGCGATCAACTGTTTTCTGCAGAGCCTCGAGCGGAACCCCGATTTTACCCGCCAGCTCCTCGAGCGTGTCGGCCTGGATAAATGCCCCGCTCTCAACCTCAGCAGCGACACGCCCCTCAAGCCCATCTAGGAAAGACTGAGATTTTACGGGTTCCTGCTTCTGGACATGTTCGGGATAGTGAGCATCCCAGATGGCCCACGCCACATCGCCGACAGTGTTCATGCGAGCATTTGTGACAATGGGCTCGTAGCCGACCTCGCAGCAATAGCGCATGCCATCGCGGTTGACCGTCAGCCAGCACGTGTCGAAGCCCGGCCCCATGACGGAAAGGTTGACGGGATGAATGATGGGGGCTGGGTAGCATGTGTCGAGCGCGGCGCCGATCCATGCGCCCATAACGAGACCGTCGCCCATGTTGCCGCCCACAGGCGTATAGTCAGATTTGTCGGCGCGCAGCGAAATGGGGCAGAAACAGCGCTTCATCTCCTCATTGTCTGTTATCCCACCTGTGGCCAAGATGACGCCATTCGTGGCGTTAACACGCTTGTAGGCACCCTCCGGCGTCTTGGCGATAACGGCGACGACACGTCCTTCCTCGGCAACAAGCTGCACGGCGGGCGTTTCGAATTGGAAAACCGCGCCGTTCTTCCGGGCATCGTCGGCTACCATGTTGATGAAGTACATGACGTTCCACATTTGCTCGGGGATGTCGCTGCCTTCGGGAAGGGTCCATTTGTGGGCCGTACGGAATTGCTTGAAGCGATCTTCAAGCGTGTCCCAATCAGAACGCGCGGTCATCTCGCTGTTAAGGATAACCTGATACCCAGCGTCTTTAGCCATGTCAAGGTAATGGTCCATGACCTCGCCGCTGCGGTAGACATAGTTTTTGATGACGTAGTAGTTGGCCTCTGACTGGCCCCACTGATAGATGAGCCGCGTTGCGAGCGCCTTGTCGATGTCCACGCCCTGTTCGGTTTGGAGCTTGGAGCCAACGGCGCCGATGTCGGTTCCATGGCCCGTCAGTCCCTCGAACTTTTCGAGCACGCATACGCTTGCACCCGCCTCGGCTGCAGCCTGGGCTGCAGTGCATCCTGCTATGCCGGCGCCAATTACAACAACGTCATACGTCTCTTCCACTGCGACGGTGGGCAAATCGGGTGCAGCCTGAAGCCATGCGTGAGCAGCAAGGTTGGGTTCCTCGGTTGCATCGCTGGCCTTGGCAGTCGAGAAGTCCCCGATTGCGGCCGCGCCCGATGCAGCACCGGCCATGCAGCATACAAATGTACGGCGAGAAACAGTGTTTGCGTTCATGGGTCCTCCTGTCAGTCGATGGGCATTCCCACCTGTGATGTGGGCGTCTGCAAGAACAACGATGGCGGATACGTAACGCAAATTAAAGCGCCCGTGGAGGGGTAAAACCGTCGCGTTGCAGTAACCCCCTGTGGGCGATTGACTCCAATACAGCAACTCAAATGCCTGTTACTTTCCAGCAAGCTCCCTCGCTACTAGCATGGCAGCCTCCTTCTTTGAATGGATGCCCAGTTTTGTATACACATGCCTTGTGTGAGCCTTGACTGTATCGGTTGCGATGCCGAGCACCTCGCAAATGTCAGCACGATCGCGGCCGAGGGCAACAAGATGGAAGACCTCCTCTTCGCGCTGAGAAAGCCCGTAGGCCACAGCGATGCGTGCCGTGGCCGCCTTAAAGGCGAGCGCGCGACGATTCAGCTCTTCCTGGGACTCACGCACTCGACTGCCCGCAGCAAAAGCGAGTACAAGAACAAACAAATAGAGGACGACGAGCGTAACGATGGCAAACTCACGGCTCCCTGCGGCCTTAACCAGACCGGGGGCGAGGCCAACGAGCGATCCAGCAAAAGATGAGCCAAGGAACGCAAGTAGGCCACGGGCAAATACAACGCTGCCTCTACTGGGATTCTTTCGGGAGTGAAGAACGAAAAGGACCCATAAAAGCGAGTAGAAGTAGTTATGGCCAACCATAAACACGGAAATCGGCAAAATGCCGTTTTTGACAACATGCAGCAGGAGAAAACCAAGGGCAAGCAGGGGAAACGCAACTTGGCAGATAAGGTAGAGCTCACTATCATGGCGATAAAAGAGAACGGTAGTCAACAGCAGTACCCCTGAAACGGCTATGCCGATGATGGTGGCGCTCGTTGCCATGTCGGGTAAGGGACCCACTGCATACAGGCTGATACTGCGCATGAGGCCAAATACAAGGCCAACAAATACGGCTATCGCCATGAGTCCCCATGGCTTTCCAAGCAGCCCGGCGGGACCATAATCCGCACTTAATGGCTGCGAATTGACAGGCGCCGTGTTTTCGCGGCGATTGGCAGCAACAAGCAGAACGCCAGATAACGCAGGCAACGCGATAACTCCTATTTGCAGCGCAGGTCTAGGGAGCCCGAGAAAGATGCCGGAAAGCGCCGCTGTAAGCAGCGCATAGATTCCCATATCGAAGAGCACGCACCGAGCAGGAGTCGCAGAAAGATGTGCGCCCCAGAGAAGGAAAGCCACACCGCTTCCGATGCCGGTTGCCAGTGTTCCAATCAGTAACATCCAGGCAGTGCCGTCACCACGGGATGAGAGAACGAGCATCATTGTGCCAATTACCATGAGAGTGTGAGAGGCGACCAGCGTAGATGATTTGCGCTCCCATCTAGGCGGAAGACGATTTGCGATAACGAGCACAACGCAAAACGTCGCGAGCGTGCAAGCGAGAGAGGCCAACCACACAAATTGTTGGAGCTGCGGGGCGTTATCTGCAGCACAAGATGCCGAAAGGTACAGACGAGTGGTAAAGACAAGCTGTAGCCATGCCCAAAATAGAGACATGCCGACAAGGCGCGCCCGATGACAGCGCAACTCGTTTCGCATAACGAAAAGAAAACCCTTCACGTCGAAAAGGCTTTCCAGGCTGGTTTCTTGTGGCAATGTTTTTGATGGCATGGCATTGGATGGACTTTTGCATTGCCTTCCGGCCTGCGTCTCACTTACTGTCGTTTTTCTCCCCATGTGCGCCGCTCCCGTCGACTGGATAGAATGCAATCGTGCTGTAAAAGCACGGAAGTGTGCTGTCCCCAATGCAGACAGGTCTAAATGAACCGCCGTCTCACGCAATGCTAAATGGATGCTTTTTCAATCCTGTCCTTCTCCTCATCAACGAGGTCTAGCAGCTCCTGCAAGCCGTGAACGCCAAGGGAGGCGTAGAGGGATTTACGATACGATCGTACGGTGTTTGGAGCCAGACCCAACGTCTCCGAAATACGCTCCGCACTCCTGCCTGATACAAGGAGCTCCATGACCTGCTGCTGACGCTCGCTGAGAGAATATGACACGCCAATACATGTGAGCGCTCGGCGAGTTGCACTGTCTGAATCAATCTGCGTCGACGTTTCCGTGAAAGCCAAGCGGGCAACCCGCTCGGACCGATTTGATTCTGGGGAAACTGGCAGGTTGTTGTGCCCTTTAATAATGAGTGGCAGTGCAATGTAGCATATGGGAATGGCCAGGACATAGGCAATGAGCATGAACATGACATAGGGCTGCAGGTCTAAAGCACCGCTTGCGCTGAGGGCACGCACGGCCATCTGAGCAGCATCAGTAAGGTAGAGGAAACCTGCAAATATACCATACACGAATAAGGCACCAATATCCTGTTCGTGAGCGATCGATAGCGCAGTGGTTACCATGAATAGTGATACAAAGAAATAGCCCGTATCGCCGACAACAATGATACCCAAGGTTGCCAGGCCTTGAAAAGCCGATGCCAGCAGAACCGAAATGGTGAATGCGGGCAGGTAGACCGAATAGAGCACTGGAAGGCTCACGTCCTTACGTGCCCCGAACCAAACGATGCCCAGTATTATGAGGCCCAGTGCGTGCGAGAGGGGGGCGACAAGACCCATCGCCCGTGATGTCGCGATTGATGAGTTAAAGGCCCCCATCGCGATAGGCGTAATGAGGGTAATGGCGATAATGCACAGAATAGGAAGCGTCATCGCACGGATGCTTCCGCGCACGGGAGCGATTGGGTGCACGGCGGGCGCATTAAAGGCTCGATCACAACTAAGGTGGGCATTCTGGATGCGCACGTTCAACAACAAGGTCAACGCCCCTACAGGCGCATAGATGCAAAACGTTATGACACATTGGCGTATTGGATCCCCAAGCAAAGCATGCAAAAGAGTCAAAAGCGTAGTAACAATAGACCCGATAAAAAGGACCTTCTTCGCCGTTGGACGCTCAAATCTCTCAAGCATGCAAAGCAGTTGGCAGAAGCCGCTGGCGCGCGCCAGGGCAAGAATGAGCGAAGCACCCAAGAGAACGCCAGGCCAACTGAATGAAAGCGACAGCAGCGCAAGAACGAGAGAGATGGCAACGCCACTTACGGCCACCAGGCCTAACAAGTAGCGTCCAGCAACATCATGTTTGCGAGAAAAAACAGCAATCCCAAAAAAGGAGAGCGCGAAGAAGAGGGATTGGACTATGCCATCAACGGTGGGATCACCCAAGGGAGACGCAAAAGGATACGTTGAGGAAGAGACGGCTGAAAGGGCCAGCCAAATACCGCTTGTAAGGCCATAGAACACATGCCTGGGCTCAAGCCCTTTCGTTTGAAAACAGTTCATGCCGGCACACCCCTCCTCTCGGCCTTTTGCATGGCATTATCTTATTACAGGCATCATCTCGTCGGACCGTCAAGCTTTGCGAAAACGGCAGGCGAGGAACGCCCTCGTTCTGATGGCAGATGCTGGCACCGTCGGCAACACCGCGCTCAAGCGCATGCGCAACCACCCACAAGCCGCGCCTCTTGTAATTGCCATCCAATTCCGTCGCTGAGCTGCGTCAATTGCTTGTCTACCCCTTACAAAGGGGTAGGGGCCTGATTGCCTTCGCCGTTGAGGCCTCCTCTCCCCAGGGGCTAACGGCACTTGGGACAAAGGGTTTACGTTCAGTCATGAACTTGCAGGCTTGAGACGAGCCCATTGCGATTCTTCTCATGGAACATGCAATGAATGGCATGCAAGCCTGTGCAGCCTTCGAGGAAAGGGATTTGCCATGAACTTCAATCGTAGGTCGTTCGTCAAAGTTGCCGGTGCCGCCGCTGCTGCCACCGGGACAATTGTCACAAGCGCTCTCGCCGAGGAAACGACGCCCTCATGGGGCACCGTTGAGGTTGACCAGGCCGCCGTTGCCGCCATCGACGCCCAGGCCGCCGAAATCCCCGCGTGGATTGGAGAGGCCCCCTCGATAACTCCCGAAGAGTGCGACGAGACCATCGAGACAGACGTTCTCGTTGTGGGCTCGGCGCTTGCCGGTTGCCTATCCGCGTATAAGGCGCTCGAGCAAGGCGCCAAGGTCATCATGATTGAGCGCAATGGAGCGCCCCATATTTCTGGCTCTGGCATTGGCTTCTTCGACTCCGAGTACCAAAAGGCCGCCGGCCAACCCGAGCATAACGCAAAAGACATCATGAACAAGGTCATCAATGAAGGCAACTTGCGCGTTGACGCGGGCCTTGTTGCCATGTGGGCTTACAACTCCGGCATGATCCTCGACGAGCTTGAGGCTAACGTTCTGCAGCCCGCGGGATTGCCGGGAACTCCTTGCATTGGAGTACCGCTTGAGCCTGATGAGATTGACCAGTATGACGCGGCATTCCACGTGGATTTTGACGACACCGGCCGTGACTCGCTCGAAAAATTCGACTACATCTTCCACGATTACATTCGAGACAATGGCGGCGAAGTCAAGTTCCATGTGACTGCACGCAAATTGGTACAGGATGAAACGGGCGCGGTCCTTGGTTGCATCTGTACCGACGATGAGACCGGCGAGCACATTTACTTTAAGACCGCCAAGGGCGTCATCATGTGCTGTGGCTCCTATGCCGGCAATTATGAGATGGTCGACGCGCTGTGCTACCCCTCCATGGCAAAATTTATCAAGAAGTATTCTGGTTACAACGCCAAGGCAACGGAGACTGCGCCCGTTGACTGCGAAGAGAAGATGGACGACGGCCTCGGCCACCGTATGATGATGTGGGCAGGAGCCATTTTTGAAGAAATCGACCCTTCCTACCAGGCGTGGTCTAATCAGGGGTACTGGATTGCCGCGCCCCTAGCTGTCAACAACAAGGGGCAGCGTTTCTTTAACGAAGCCATTTCCTCGCTCTCGAGCTCTTTCGCCATCTTCGAATTGCCCGACGGCGTGAACTACGTGTGGCAAATCATGGATTCCTCAGGCTTTGACTTCCCGGCGCTTCTACCAATGCCTGGAGCGAATCACGAGATGATGGAAGCCATGGCCGCTGGTTCAGAGCGCTATGAGGCCGACACCATTGAAGAGCTCGCCGGGATGATTGGGGTTCCTGCCGACGAGCTCGTGAAGAGCGTCAATCGTTACAACGAGCTGTGCAAGCTGGGCGTGGACCTTGATTATGGCAAGGGAAGCAACCACATGCACACCATTGCCGAGCCGCCGTTCGTGGCGTACAAAGAGGGATACTATCTGTTCGGCACGAGCTCCGGCGTCAAGGTCAATTTGAAGCTACAGGTACTTGATAAGAACTGGGACCCCATCCCTGGTCTGTATGCTGCCGGCAACTGCGTTGGCTGGCGCATGGGGTCGGGCTATCAGAACGTCGTCCCGGGCCTGTGCAACGCGTATGCGGCAGTTCACGGTTACTTTGCCGGCAAGTACGCCGCTGAGTAAAGCAGCAGCGAGTTTCACGTCACCGCTTATCCGAAAGGGACAAACATGACATTCGGGAGTATCTCGCGCAGAAACATGTTGCGCTGCACGGCCGCTATGAGCGCAACAGCCGCACTTGCAGGCACGACCATGGCACAGGCAGAAAATCAAGAACAAACTGCCTATGATCCTGTCGAGGTTATTGAAGCCGACGTCGTGGTCGTTGGCTCAGGCTCGTCGGGCATCTGCGCAACGGTGCAGGCCGCAGAGTTAGGCGCAAAAACTTACTGCCTTGAAAAGAACGATTTCGTTGGCGGCAACGGCCTGGGTACCGAGGGTGTATTTGCATTGGGCTCCTCGGCCCAAGAGGCCTCCGGCATTGAGCTGCCTTCATTCCGTGAAATCATCGCAACCGACGCCGTGTTCTTCAACTACCGCATCAATTCGCTGTTCTGGAAGGATATGGTCGCGAATTCGGCCGACAACTATGAGTGGCTTGTCGCAAACGGCGTGCAGTTTAGCGGCGTCGTAGACAACTATTACGGCCTTGGCAAGGTCCCGTGCTTTCACTGGTTTGTTGACGCCAAGGGATCAAACTTCATCGAACCCATGGCCGCCAAAGCCGAAGAACTCGGAGCAATCATCATGACCTCCACCCCCGTCATCGATCTTGTAACCGACGACGGAAGCGTGACCGGCGTGTATGCTCAAAAAGAAGACGGCACAGTCATTCAAATCAATGCCAAGGGCGTCATTCTCGCTTCGGGCGGATACGCCAATAATGAGGCTATGATGCTCGACCGCGGCTACGATTTGACATATTCCATCAACCAGGGCGTCCCTGGCCACGACGGCGACGGCCTGCGCATGGCCATTGGAGTCGGAGCGAACGATGTATCCGCGGCTCGCTGCTTCCTGCGAGACCCCTATACATATGGGCTGAACTTCTTCCTTCCCTTCAGCCAGCGTATATGCCGCGGCGGACCTGTTCTTTGGGTCAATCAGGACGCCGAGCGCTATGTGAATGAGAACTGCGGCGCAGTGACTTCAGGCAACAACTCCAACGCGGTTCACTCTCAGAAGATATCCTGGATGATTTTCGATCAATCGCAAGCCGAGGCGTTTGCTGACGGCGTCGATGACTTCATGGCATCACTCGATGAAGCCGTGGAGTTGTGTCCCGGCGACAACATCTACCGCTGCGACACCATCGCCGCATTGGCCGAATGCGCCAAACTCGACCCCGATGCACTCCAAGCGACCATTGACCGCTATAACGAGCTATGCCACGCTGGAGTCGACGAGGATTTTGACAAGGATCCCGAAAAGATGGTCCCCATCGAAACGGCCCCGTTCTACATCTTCCGCCAGGATATGTCGTTCTGGACTTCTATTGGCGGCATCGACACCAACCGCAAGATGCAGGCCATCAACGCCAAGGGCGAGCCGATTCGAGGTCTCTATGCCATCGGCACTGACGGCTGCCAACTTTATCGTGAGACCTACACGATGAACATCCCGGCATCTTGCCAAGGCAATAACGTGAACTCCGGCCGCGTTGCCGCGCGCGAAATCTGCGCCGAGTTGTAAGACCGGCAAAATCAAATAGCCTGTTAATCAGGCACCAACCGGCGGGCCCACTTGGTCTCCCAGGTGGGCCCGCCGCTTTTAGTCGCTAGTTCAACTACTCGTCAAAACCCCAGGCAGATGCCCTACAGCCCCAGGTACTCCATGGCGGACTGAGCGGCGACGCGGCCGGTCACGGTACCCATGCACAGGGAGGCGCCGGAGACCGCGTAACGCAGGTAGAACATCTCGACGTTGGCGAGGGTGCCGGCCGAGTAGAGGCCGGGGACGGGGTTGCGATCGGCGTCGAGGGCCTCTGCCTTCGTGCTGATGGGCAGGGCGCCGAAGGAATCGTTGGTGTTGGGCGTGATCTGGATGGCGTAGAAGGGGGCCGCCTCGACCCTCTGAAGGTCCTCGGGCTTCTTGCCGAAGTCGGGGTCCTCGCCCATGTCGCAGAGCTCGTTGTAACGCTCGACGGTCTTCAGGAGGGGGTACACCGGGAGACCCGACATCTCGGCGAGCTCCTCGAGGGTTTCTGCCTTCCAGCAGACGCCGAGTTCGACGGCCTCCTCGATGAGGGCGAGGCGTCCCTCGGGCTGCTGGCAGTCGCAGACGATGGTGAACTCCTTGCGGCCGCTCTTGACGAAGGGCACGAAATAGTCGAATTGGCTGGTCATGGACTCGTTGGCGCAGCGGTAGCCCAGGTCGGAGACGTAGATGCCGGTGTTGACCATGCGCAGCTGCGACTGGGGGGCGTTCAGCATGAGGGGCTCGCGGCCGACGAGGTGAATCTGGGAGAGACCGCCCTTGAGGACGGTGAGGGCGCCGGCCTGCTTGGCCAGCTCGATGCCGTCGCCGGTGTTGGCGGGGGAGGAGAAGGTGTGCCAGCCCACCGCGCCCTTGGCGTACATCTCCTTGGACCAGTCCTGGCCGTCGAAGCCGCCGGTGGCGAGGACGACTGCGTCCGCGGCGATCCGGACCTCGACGTCGCCGCGGCGGGCGACCAGGCCGCTTACGGCGCCGCCGTCGGTCAGGACCTCGACCGCGCGGGTCTCCATCATAACCTGGGCGCCCGCCGCCTCGGCGGCCGCGACCAGGGCGTCGACGATGCCCATGCCGCCATTCGTCGAGAGCATGGAGCGGTCGGAGACGTTATTGCCGGGCTTCTTGTCGAAGTCGCAGCCGTGCGCGACGAGCCAGTCCATGCCCTCGCCGCCCTTCTCGGCCACGAGGCGGCAGATGTCCATGTTGGCGTCGCCGTCAGACTGGTCGAAGTAGAACTGGGCAATCTCCTCGGCTGTGCCGTACTCGGTGTACCCCATCGAGTCCTGCTTCTGAGAACCGCAACAGTAGTAGTTGCCGCTGCAGATGGAGGAGTCGCCGCCGGTGATGTCGCGCTTCTCGAGCACGATTACCGAGGCTCCGGACTCGGCCGCCTCGACGGCCGCGCTCATGCCGGCGATGCCGGTACCGACGACGACGATGTCGCAGGCGTACTCCTCCGTCGCGGAGGCGGGGAGGGCGGCGTCCTCGTGGACGGTAGTCTGCCAGGGGGCGGAAGAAGGCTGGTCGGCCATGGCGACGGGGGCGCCGGCGAGGGCGCATCCCGCGGCGGCGACAGGGCGGTTGCGAGGAATGAGCGGCGGGTGATCTCCATGTCTGTTCCTTTCCCGAGGGTACGGCCCGCCCGCGTCGGGCGGCGCCTGTCGAGACGGAACTATGAACGGCAAAACGTCTTGCGTTTAGCACCCTGATGGAGGGTCTGGCAATAATCACCCCACCCCTCCAAAAGGGAGGGGTGGGCAAAAGCAGCCCTATTCCTGGGATTTCGCGCCTTCCGATTCGCGGACCAAGTCGATGAGCGATTGCTTGTTGTCCACGCCCGCCTTTTGATACAGGGAGTGGGCATATCCCTTCACCGTGTTGGGCGACAGGCCAAGCTCGTCTGCGATGTAGGAACGGGAGCGTCCCTGGCACACGAGCTCGAGCACCTCGGCCTCGCGGGCGGTGAGCCCGAGCCTTTCGGCGAGCACGGCGTGGGGCGCCGCGGGGTCCGACGGCCCGCAGGGCGCCTCCGGCTCGCCGACGGCGGCGCGACGCTCCCGAACCTCGCGATACAGGAACATGGTCATCGCGAGGGCAAAGAGGGACACGAGCGACACGGTACAAACCCCCTGGGCCAGGTTGCCTTCCGACAGGAGCGCGTTTCCCGACGCGACGCCCGCAAGCATGGCGAGACCGCCAATGCCCAGGGAGGAGCAGACGATCGACCCCGTTCGGGCCGGCGTGGCCCAGGAAAGCTGGCAAACCGTGACCCGCGCGTTGAGCCCCGCCAGGAAGAACGCCACGAACAGCAGGAGAATGGACAGGTCTCGGCTGGGCGGCTCAGCCACAAGGGGGAGGGCGACAAGCGCGACGGCGGCAATCGGGAAGATAACCGCATCGACGTCGGCAACTGGGAACACCCTCCTTGTTGCCGCGGTCGCGCCAAGAACGATGGCCGCCGCAAGTCCCATACCGACAAGCGCAAGAACCTGTATGGGGGCGTCACCACCAGCGGCGGCACCCGCCTGACCGACCGCCCCGAAGACGAACGAGAAGACAGCCAGGTAGGCAGTTGATCGTGCAAGTTCTGCACTGCTGCCGCCCGTATATTCCTCCGACGGCTTGAATGCAGGCGATTTCCGGAGGGCGGGAAGCAAAGTGGCCGAGACAGCGATGGCCAAGAGGGCAAAGACGAGCTCGAAAGCCCCCGACAATGCAAAAACCACTGCCGAGACGGCCGTCCCGGCAAGGTACGAGCCAGACACCGCGCGGGACAGCATCATGGGACGACCACTGCATATGGCCGAGCACGTCCTTGCCCAGCCGAGCTCGCCAAGGGCCAGGCCGCACCCTATCAGGCACGCTGCCGCAATGGCGTACGGCCAACCGTCGGCAATTAGGCCGAACGAGTGGGCGAGCATCAGGGCGTTCCCCGCGAACGCGGACGCAAGACCGGCAAGCAGCGGCGCCCTCCCGTTGCCCGAACCCGCCGCCAGGCCGAGGAACGCCGCGCATGCGAGCATCGTGACCGAGTATGCGATGAAGAAGAGAAGGCCGAAAGACTCGCCCGCGCCGTGGGCGAGTCCAATCTCATGCAGGAACACGCTTTGGACCATGAGGGGGAAGACCAGACCGCAAGTGACCCCGTACCCGCAGGCCAGCAGCGCTGTGCCCGCCCCCTCCCATTTGGTTGCCCCGACCATCGTCCCCCTCCGATTCTGCCGCGATAGATAGGGGGATTATATTGCCTTAGGGCGATTGGGGATACCGCCGTCGAATGGGACAGCCGGGCCCTCTTTAAGCAAAAGATGCCCATGTGAGACCCAGGCCATTCAAGGCTGGACCGTGCGCGGGGCCCTCTTGATGTGCACACGGGAGAAACCTTGTGGCAGGCTGACGGCAGCAACGGCCTGCGAAGCTGCACGGACGGGTAGAAGCGCGTTCTACAGTTTCGAGGGACTCCTCGATGGAAGCAGCCGGGCAGCCCGATCGGGCTGCCCGGCTGGCCCGGTTACTTAGCAGTGCGTTCTGCTCGACCCTCTACTCGGCCACAATCTCAGCCACGGCGTTGGCGGCCGCCAACTTGCCGGACAGGAACGCCCAGCCCTGGGCGTTGCCTGCGAAGTCGCAGGGCACGAAGCCCAGACAGTCGGTGCCACCGCAGAAGATGTTGCCCAGGGGCTCGCCGTCGGCCTTGGTCACGTGGAACATAGTGTCGATGGAGAGGCCGCCCTCGGAGGTGTAGTCCTCGGCCTGGCCGGCGAAAGCGTACCAGGGGCCCTCGGTGCCCATGCTCTTCAGAAGCGCGGCATCCTTGCCGTAGTCCTCGTCGACGCCGGCCTCGCAGAAGCCGTTGTAGCGGTCCACGCTGGCCTGCAGGTTGCCGGCGGGCATACCCAAAATCTCGCCCAGCTCGTCGAGGGTGTCGGCCTTGAAGCAGTTGCCAAGGCGCACGCAAGCGTCCACGACTTCCTGCATGTCGGGCAGTGGGGTGTTGAGGGGGAAGGTGTTGAAGCCGTGGTGCTTGAACACGTTGGTGTTGGTGTGGTCAAATCCGGCGGCCGCGATGGCGTCGATGCGTGCCTGGCTGGCGATGCTGTAGAAGCGGTTGCCGCCCAACCAGCCGGCGAAGGTCATGGGCCAGGCGGGAGCCTCGGTGGCGTAGCGGACGCCCTCGCGGTTCACGAACAGCGTGTCGCGGTTGGTGACCATGAACAGAGGCACGTCGTTCATCGACCAGGTGGCTACTCGGCCGATCCACGGGTCGAGCATGCCCTCGATGCGGTTCACAGGGAAGTCGTTCAGGATGATGGAGGGGGCGATGGTGTGGACGGTGATGCCGGTCATGATGTTCTTCTCGCCGGCGCCCAGGTTCCAGCAGGCCTCGAGCGACTTGCCGTCGTTGGTCCGCAAGCCCATAAGCTCGTAACCCTGGCCCATGTTGGAGTGCTTGCCCCACAGCTCCTTGTTGCCGCCCATACCGCCGGTGCAGCTGATGACCTTCTTTGCGTTGATGGTGTACTCGGTACCGTCCTTGATGCTCTTGGCGTATGCGCCCACGACCTTGCCGTCAGCGTCGGTGATGTAGTCCTGGAGCTCGGTGAAGATCATGACCTGGCCGCCCAGGGCCTTGGCGTCACCGATCATCTTGTCGAAGTAGCCCTTGACCTCCATCTTGCACTGGTCGCCCATGGTGCCGGCGTACTCGTAGTTGGCCTTCAGGCCGGGGGTGTAGAAGTCGCCCGTGGGCTCGTTGCCGAAGTAGAAGCCGTGCTCGACCAGCCAGTCGAGCATCTCGCCGGACCTCTCGAGGTAGATGTCCCAGAAGGGCTGCAGGTCGGGGTCCTCTCCGAACATGGGGAAGTGGTAATCGTTGGCGTGCGCGCCAGCAGAGTAGGGCGAGTTGGCGCGGGCGTCGTTCACGTAGTCCACGTCGACGTAGTCCACGCCGCCGTTGTGGTCGGCTTGAAACTGAGCGGGGTTGAAGGCCAGGACCGAGGAGGTCATGGCGGAAGTACCGCCGGTGCGGCCGGTCTTCTCGATGGCCAGGACCTTCACCTCGCGGCCGGCCTCGACCTCGGCCTCACAGGCGCTCATGAACGCGGCGGTGCCGGTGCCGCCCATGCCTACGACCAGGACGTCCACGTCGATGGTCTGGGGGGACTGGGGCTCGAGCTCGACCTTCTTGCCGAAGTAGGCGACGGCCTCGGGGGGAGTGCCACCGTCGATGAGGGCCTGCATGAGGCACTCGCGCACGCCCTGCTTCAGGGCGGCGGAGGTCACGGTGGCGCCGCACACGGTGTCCACCTCGTAGGACTGGTTGGCCAACATGAGCGGAATCATGTTCTCCTCGACGGTGAGGCGCACGGGGTCGGTCTCGCCGTTCTCGGTGGAGATGTCGATGCACTCGATGCTCTTGGCGTGCGTGCGCACCATGACGGGCATCTTGGAGATGAGCGAGAAGCCCTGGACGAACGCGGTGTAGTAACCGGCGTTCATGTTGATCTCGTCGAGGGTCCACTCGTGGTCCTCAATGCCGCTGGCCTGCTTCAGGGCCGCGGCCACGGCGTCGCGGGCGCCCTTCGAGGTGACGGTGGCGCCTCCGACGGCGTCGACGAGGTTGGTCTGGGCCTCGACAAAGGCGGGGGCGAGGGCCTCGAGCGCGGCCCCGCCGATGGAGGGGGTCTCTGCGGGGCCTTCGAGGACGACCTCGAGGATGCTTGTCTCGTCGACGGTGACAGTGGCGGTGATGGTGCCGCCGATGCCAGGGGCTTCGCCCACGTAGGTGCCAGCGGTGTAGACACCGGTCGCATAGTCGGTCTCGACGTTCAGGGTGTCCATTTCCCCGCCGGTGACCTCGGAACCCTCTTCGTCGTCATCGTGCTCATACTGGCTGTACTCGCCAGCATAGGTGCCCAAGGCACTCGAGGAGGCGGCATCAGCGGTGCCAACGGTTGCGCCCGCTGCGAGGGCGGCGGCGCCCGCTGCCGCGATAAAACCACGACGGCTGAGGTTCTTATCGTACGACATACTGTACCCCTTTCATCACATGCACATGCTTGCGCAAACCCCTATGGTCTGCGGATATGCCAGATAAAATACCGGCAACATGCACTTTTTACTGACTTGCTGGCAGTGTAGACCCCGCAAGGGCAAAAGGCATCGGACGGCGCGGAGGAAACTGCGGCATGTGGTTGCTACAATATGTAGCAACGCTTTTAGACGGGGGGGACATGAACGTCGCGATGATGACTGCCGGATGCGCGCTGTGGGACGATGGAGTTGTATTGGGGTCGCAGGTCGTCGGGGGCTGGGACAGTGCCGAGCGCGCGGCCTCACGCTCCGAGGCCTACATAGAAGACGTGATACTGGGGGAGCATGGGCCAGAAGGCCGCCTTGCCGTGTCCGAGGCCGACGGATGGGTGCTCGCGAGTATCGGAGAGTCGCCTGGCGTCAGGCTTGCGTCAAGCGGCAGCCTCACGGCCGAGACTGTTCGGGACATACTTGTCGGGCGTCTGGCGCGCCTGCGCCGTTGGTTGTACGACCTCCACCGCGGGGCGCGCATCGGCCTGGCCGCCGCCATCATGGACGCGGGGGTCGCGCTCATGGGACGGTCGCTCGTGCTGTTCGACGGGGCGTTCAACCTCGTTGCCGCAAGCCTGGTTGAGGACGAGGTCACCCAAGCGATGCGGGAGACCGAGCGGAGGGGCTACGCCTCGGAAGTGTCGGCAGAACGCTATTCATTGTACCGCGAGCTCAGCCTTTCGCGGCCCGACGGCTTCGGCATCATGTATCCCGAGGCGGACAGGCTTACGCCGGTGTGGTCCCAGCCTGTGGCAGCGGGCTCCGAAACATTCAGGCTGCACGTCATGAAGCTGATGGAGGACGATTTAGGCGGAATCGCCTTGGCACACTGCGTGGCGGGCGAGTTGGCTCCCCTGCTAAATCAATCCCGGGCGGGCGACACCGTCAACGCCGGCATGGACATCGTGTCCGAGCTGCTGTGTCGGCAGCACGAGGAGGGCGAGGCGCGCATCCGCGCGCAGTTCTTCGGTTGGTCGATAGAAAATGCCTGGGTAGCGGTGCGCATCGAGGCAGTGGACCAGTCCTATCCGCCTGCACGCTGGAACCAGATTGCGGGCATGGGGCGTTCGCGACTCGAAGGCTCGCACGCCTCTGTGCCTGATGTCGACGGGTTTGCCCTCGTGGTTCCCGCACGGATTCTGAAGGAAACCAGCCGCGAGCAGTTGCACGACTTCTGCGCTGCGGAGGGCATCGTCATCGGATGGGGAGACCCCGTCGACGGCCTGTCCGGCCTGCCAGCCTCGTATGAGCAAGCTCGCCATGCCTGCGCCGCCGCGAGGAAAGGGGGGAAACCGGCCGCGCTTGCCTACGACCACTGCAAGCTGGCCATTGCCAAGACCCTGCTGGCCAGGGAGTTTGCTGCCCAGCACCTGGAGCCGCTGGCATTGCTACGGGTGCGCGCGCACGATGCGCAGTGCGGCACGGAATACGAGACGACGTTGCGCGCACTGCTCGAAAACGACCTGGCCAAATCGCGCACCTGCGAGCAACTGCACATCCACAGGACCACGCTCGACTACCGCCTGGGGCGCATTCGCGACGAGTTTGCCATCAACATCGATAACCCCGGCACCCGCGACCTCCTGCGCCTCGCGTTCCTTGCTGTCGAGTAATGCCAGCGCGCCCAGCGATGCATACCATCCGGCAGGGCAGCGCTCACCACCCATACCGAGGGCCTTGCGGGCCGTTGCACCTAGTCTTTCAACGGGCTGGTGGCGGCGCGGAGACGCATGCGCGCCAAGTCCCTCGGGGCGGCCCCGCCGACGCACACGCTGGCTGCCCGCGACCCGTTGCAGGAGTAAACGCAACGGCAAAAAGAACCCATCCGCTGGTGATTGGGCAGGTAAACGCAAGTGTGTGGCACGGCGTCACAAAGCGTTGCGTTTAGTTTTTCAACCTTAATTCCCATCTCATTGCAGAGTAACTCTGTTCGAGACTGAGAACGGGGCCGCCCCGAGGCCTTAGATTCGTGCCCGTGGGCCGCATCCGCGGGCGCGGGCACATGCGCCCTGCCCACAACGGGCGCAGAACGGGGGCCGACATGGCAGCCGAGAGGAGACCGATCACCTACGGGGACAGGGAGCAGATAGAGGCGGGGCTCAACGGGGGCGACAGGCTCGCGACGATAGCCAGATCGCTCGGCAGGACCCAGCAGACCGTGGCGGACGAGATCCGGAGGAACTGGACGCCGGAGCCGAGGGGCAGGCTCGTCGCGACCACCCGCGGAACCTCTGCGTCCACGCGCGCGACTGCGACAGGAGGGACGCGTGCGGCACGGGGTGCGACGTGCCCCGCTGGCGCTGCAAGGCCTGGAGGTGCAACTCCACGTGCCCCGACTTCGAGGCCTCGATGAGCCCCAGGCACTCCAAGCCGCTCTTCTGCTGCAACTCCCGCGCCGTCAGGCTCGTAATCAACTCACACCATGAGTTGATTGATGCCGCCAGGAATGTTGCGAGCTAACATTGCTGGCCGGGCAAGCGAGCCATACTCCCCGAGCTGGCCGCGAGACGATGTAGATGGAATATCGCCGCGGAGATGTCGTTTGGGCGGGCCTCGGCCCTTCGGTCGGTCATGAGCAAAGCGGTGTTTATCGCGGCCATTTTCTAGAAAGTCGCCCTGCCTGCTGGATGGGCTTGCATACTATATCACCTCGGTGATATAGTATGGTTCATCTCGATAGAGGAGGTGCCACATGTCTGCCCAGCTCACACTTTACCATGGGTCTGAAAGGGTCATAGAGTCACCGACATTCGGTGCGGGCAAACGGAACAATGACTTTGGCCTGGGCTTCTATTGCACGCAGAGCAGCGAGCTTGCTAAAGAGTGGGCCGTTTCCTCCTTACGCGACGGATTTTCGAACTGCTACACTCTAGAAACTGAATGTCTTAATTTCCTGCGTTTAAACAGCCCTGACTACACAATTCTCAACTGGATTGCCGTCCTCGTTGAGCACCGCCTGTTCTCGATAAAGACGCCAGTGGCACAACGGGCCAAGCGCTACCTGATTGATACGTTCGGGGTCAACGTGAACGCTTACGACGTTGTTGTGGGCTATAGGGCCGACGATTCGTATTTCGATTATGCTGAATCGTTTCTCAACAACGGCATCTCGGTGGAGCAGCTTGCGCGTGCGATGTGTTTAGGCAAGCTGGGCGAGCAGGTTGTGCTCAAATCGCAGTATGCGTTCTCCTGCCTTCGTTTCGAGGGCTTTGAGGTGGCGTCTCGCGAGCAGTACCACGCAAAGCGGAAGGCTCGCAACGACGAGGCAAACCGCCTGTATCTGGACCTGCTGGGTGAAGAAGATGACGGGCTGTACATCAGAGACATCATGCGGGGAGGTATTGGCAACGATGACGAGCGCGTACCCCGAAACATGGCTGAGTAATGCCCAAGCCACCCTTGGCGAGGCGTTCGACTGCGCGGTCAACGTATGCGGTATTTCAGGCGCAGATTTTGCCAGCCTGTTCTGTATGAGCTCCGTTGCCGGGCGCATGGAAAACGGCGAAGCGCAGATGCTTGTCGGAAAAAGTGGCGCCGAGCTTGTCGCTGACGTCTTGCTGGAGACAATGGGCAAAGCAGCGGGAGGGGACGAGTTACAACGGGAGGCGTTCGGCCGCTCGTTGGAATATTGGGTCGGCTGGTCCGTCGCCTATTACCAGTGGCGTTCCGGAAGGCGCTATGCGGAGATTTTCGCTGCACTTCCTTTCGATGACCTCTGCGAGATGTATTACCCACTCCACGAGGCGGACGCGTCTAAATTCGCCGACATCGCCGATGTGCGGGTACGCGAGCACTTCCCCGAGACCAACCTCAAGCGTCTCCGCACGAATTACGGCTGCTCCCAGGCCGAGCTCTCCCGCCTTTCCGGTGTCAGCTTGCGGTCGATTCAGATGTACGAGCAGCGCAATAAGGACATCAACAAGGCGAGTGCCGAGACCGTCCATGCACTTTCGCGCGCACTTGGCTGCTGGATGGAAGACTTGCTGGAACGCTGATCTTGCGGGGGAGAACGGTGCTTCTCGTGCAAGATTGGCGCATCCGATGGGTGCAAGATGCGAATCGAGACAGGCGCAGGCGTTCCAAAGGAAAACCCGCCCGACCTCCGAGAGGAAGGATGGGCGAGTTAGGTTCTCGACGCTATCGACTAAAGTCCGAAGTGGTCGCGTGCGGCGAGCCCGTCTTGGAACGTGCGGGTGGCACAAGTAGGAGAGAGCGTTGCGCTTAGTTTTCAATTGACCGGGCGACGGGATCCGACGGCGGAGCCGCCGAGCCGCGGCGGGGACGGCGGGGCCGACGGGGCCCCGACGGGGCCTTGTCATTTGAAATTAATTACTTTACATAACGTATATTATAGGATGCATTTGTAACGTTTTCGGTAGGGGAGGCGCGTCGGTTGCCACGCCGTCCCTGATGGCTCCCGGTACCCCCAACACTGCGGGACCAAAGGATGGCCCCGCAGGTGATTCAAAGATTACGGATTAGAGATTCGAAACCCACAAAGCGGGGCGAGCAGCACAGTTGTCGAAGTCAACGTACAAGCCGTACGTGTTGAAATAGCCATCCGGGTAAACGTAGGCTACGTCGTCGGAATCCTGGCCAGGCGAACTGTTCGTTGTTTCCGGTTTTGGGAAGCCCCGACGCAAGCGGCGGACGTTTACCTGGGATCAATTGTCATCGTCAAGAGCAACATGATCAAGTCGGCCTCGCCCGGAAACCGTTGCGGCAGCTTGCGCCCACCACGCAAATCATCTCTCCATCTCCTCGAATCGTCGCACCTTTTCGACGAATATGCGACGATACTATTTATCGTTGCATCAATACATATCAACCGAGCGCTAATTGACGCCGTTCTGATGTGCGAGGCGACCGGGATAAACTCAAGCTTCCTAGCACCCTTATCCAGGAAGTTTATTGTACCTCGCGCGCGTGCATGGGGCCTAAAACGCGCACCTCGTTGGCTTCAGCGTGATACTCATATGCAATGACGAATGGCCTGCACGACAAACGCCTCACGGTCTCGCCATATCGCCGCACAAAAGCCGGCCTTGTGGTAGGCGATCCGATTTCAGGGAAGTCTTCCAACAACGAGCATGCGGCGCGGATTTCGTCGCGCTTTGATTTAGCAGATACCTTGTCAACGAGATCTTGGACGAAGGACTCCGCGAACCGGACTTTAGCCATGTGCCGCCACCCGTCGCTCGATTTCATCAAATGCCTCGTCAAGCGAATCATAAACGCGACCGGCCTCGAAATCCGCTCTACCGCGTTCTACGGCAGCCGCCAACAGGGCATCCGACACAGCTTCCGCACACGCTTCATCGATGGTCTTCTGGAGCAACTCTTCGGAGCAGAACACAAAAGCACCGTTTCCATTCTCGGTGATATGAACAATCTGCCGCCTGGCAATATCCTTTATTTCGCGTTGGCGCGTCTGGAGTGCCGAGGATGAAAAAATAGCTTCCATGTATTACGCCCTTTCTATTTAAAGTAATCATTAGGACGATTTCATATACTATCACATATATCTTTATCGAATCCTCTAACCGCTGCGGCAAATCGCCCAGTTGTTACGCG
>CAKUIV010000022.1 GCA_934661105.1 uncultured Ellagibacter sp.
GCGCGCCCAGCAGGACTCGAACCTGCAACCGTCGGATTAGAAGTCCGATGCTCTATCCGTTGAGCCATGGGCGCACATGGCGGGCAATCGAATGGTCGGGATGACAGGATTCGAACCTGCGACATCCTGCTCCCAAAGCAGGCGCGCTACCAAACTGCGCCACATCCCGACAGCAATACAGCAGCAGAATTATACCAGAAGTTACCCGAAGCACGCAGACTTTGCTCGAAGTTCGCTGCAAGCGTTTAAGCGGGACGATGAACTGGGGATATCGCCAATGCTCAAACGATGCGCTTGCCGAGCGTCTTCATTCGGCGACGCTTCAGGAGCGTCTCAACATCCCTTTACGCCGATCAATCATCCTGCCTATTCTCTTTTCAATCACCTTTCCGCCCCGACAGACATCCTGCCTGCCTACGAGCTGCATTGCGCAATGGACGTTGAGCCCACAAAAAGAAAAGGCCAGAAGCATATCGCCTCTGACCTGGTGATTCGTGGAGCGGGTGACGGGAATCGAACCCGCGTTATCAGCTTGGAAGGCTGAAGTTCTACCATTGAACCACACCCGCTTTTTGCAGCGACCATTATTGTACCGCAACATCGGACAAATCGGCGGATAAGTTTTCATGTTCCGAAAACTTATCCGATACCCGCATCTTATCGATCGCCCGCGCCGACTTCTTGCGCGATTCTCGTGATGTTGACCACGCGCAGAAGGGCGTTGTCGCAGCAGGGAAGCTCTCCCGCCGCTGCAGCCCGCGCAAGCTCAACCTCCGGCTCGACAACATTGTCGATCCAGGTGAACCCCTGCGTTTTCCCACCCGCCGCAGCGGCATTGTATCCGTCGACGCAATGATGCAGCAAGATATCGGGACGTAAACTCCCCGTCGGCTTCGCTTCGAGCTTGAAGGTAACGACGGCACCGGTAAGCTCCATCGGCCCGACGAGGAACTCGTCCGGGTGAAGCACCTTTTCCTTCTTCTTGCGCACGACGTGAATCTCGTCGGGTATGGGAAGCACGGCCGGCGTACACGACAGAAGCGCACGGTACGTGCTCACGGGGAACGCGACCGACGCCGCCGTGGCACGGGGCTCGATGTAGCGGCACTCCTTCACCATCAAATCGGCGGGGCTTGCGTCCTGAAGCGCCTCGAGCGCCTCGTCCGCCGAAACGTAACGGGTCAAGCGAACATCCGCGATCTCGTGCGTTCCACCGACACCGACCGGCAGAGCAGCCCCGAATGCGATGAGCATATGGGGCGAAAACCCCTGGCTCACGGCGTAGGGAAGCCCCGCGCGACGCACGGTCCGCTCAAGCGCTCGCGCGACTTCGAGATGGGAAAGCATCGCGAGCCTCCCCTGCTTGGCAAACACCAAGCGCAACCGGAACACCTGCTGCTGCTCGCTCATCGCGCATCTCCTTCCCCGTCGGGACCCGATTGGGCGGATTGGGCGGCACCTTCGCCAGCCTCATCTTCTTGCGTCGAGGCGCTCTTCGCGGGAAGCGCGCGCGGCTCCATGAGCACATTGTCGCATTCGAGCGCCTGGCACGCCCCGCATCCCGTGCACTTCTCGAACGTGCAGTCGGGGGTGGTCACGCCGCGATCGGCGCGCTTGCGCTCGAGCGCAAGGTAGCGCACGCTCACGCCACTCGATATATGCGCCCACGGCATGACGCGCGTCGTGTCCCACTGAGCCTGAGCGATAGCCGCCGGGTCGAGGCCAAGCTCGCTCGCCGCGTCGCGCCATGCCTGCTCGTTGAAGAGCTCGGTCCAAGCGTCGAAACGGGCACCGCGCCGCCATGCGGCTTCGACCCAGTCGGCAGCCTCGCGCCCGCCACGGCTCATGACGGCCTCCACGAAGCTCGTCGCCGGATCGTGCCAGTGGATGTCGACCGCACGATACTTCACGCTGTTGCGCAGAAGATTCACACGGCGGATCGCCTCCTCGGGCGGAATCTGGCCATCCCATTGGAACGGCGTCTGCGATTTCGGGACGAACAGCGCCACCGATGCGCTCACGCGCACGTTGCCGCGATGTTCGGGCGGCACAGCGGCTTTCGCACGATCGTATGCGCGCTGCACGAGGCTCGCGATTCCCTTGACGTCGTCATCGGTTTCGGTGGGCAGGCCGATCATGAAGTAGAGCTTGCACCGACGCCATCCCGCTTTGAACGCCGCGTCGATGGCGCCGAACAGGTCGTCCTCCGTCACGTTCTTGTTGATGACGTCGCGCAGGCGCTGCGTTCCGGCTTCGGGGGCGAACGTGAGCCCGCCCTTCTTCTGGCCGGCGACAAGCCCCGCCATGTCGACGCCGAACGAATCGAGGCGCTGCGAGGGCAGCGAGATGCGCACCCCTTTGCCGTCGCACGCGTGGTTCAGACGCGTGAGGATATCGGCGATCTGCGAATGATCGGTCGAGGAAAGCGATGTCAGGCTCACCTCGTCGTAACCCGTGTCGGCGAGCCCTGCGAGCACCGATTCCACGATGTTGTCGGCCGAGCGCTCGCGTACCGGGCGATACATCATACCCGCCTGGCAGAAGCGGCACCCGCGCGCGCAGCCGCGCAGCACCTCCACGCTCAGGCGGTCGTGCACGCACTCGGTGTAGGGAACGACGCAGGGCTCCCAAGCGCTGCTTTCCGAGAAGCCCGCGAACAGGCGCTTCTCAATATGCTCGGGAACGCCCTCTTCAAGAGGCTCAAGCCACGATCCCGCTTCTTGCGCCTCGGCCTCGCCGCGCACGCGGTAGAGGGAAGGCACGTAGCAGCCGGGAAGCTTCGCGAGCGCGCGCAGGATATCGCGACGGGAGGCCTTCTCGGCGCGCAGCCTACGCACCTCGAGCAACGCTTCGGGGAGCGATTCCTCCCCTTCCCCGACCAAAACGGCATCGAAGAACGGCGCGTACGGCTCGGGATTCAAAGCGCACGGCCCGCCGCCGAACACGATGGGGTCACCCTCTTCACGGTCGATCGCGCGCAAGGCGATGCCCGCAAGATCGAGCACCTCGAGCACGTTCGTCGCCGCGAGCTCGTGCGGGAGCGTGATGCCGATGGCGTCGAACTCCGAAAGCGGGGCGCAGCTTTCAAGCGAGAACATCGGGATGCCCTCTTCGCGCATGATGTCGATGAGATCGACTGCGGGCAAAAACGCGCGCTCGGCCGCCAGATGCCCCGTCGCGTTCACAGCGTTCACGAGGATGCGGACCGCCTGGTTCGGCTGGCCGAGCTCGTAGGTGTCCGGATAGACCATACAGTAGGAGAAGTCGGCGTCCTCTTTGCGCACGCTTCCCCATTCGTGGTCGAGATAGCGCGCCGGCCTTTCGACCCGCGCGAGCAGCGGCTCGAGCCGCGGCCATAAATCGGTCATGGATTTCCCCTCTGGAAACGAATCCCCTTCGAACGGGAATTGGCGAACTGAAAGCCCGCGCGAGCGCAACGCCCCGCGGGCTCGGGCAGGGCTATTCGGTCTTCTTCAGGATGGAGGCGGCCCCCTGGCGCAGCGCCGACTTCGCCGTGCTCACGACGCGCGCCCCGACCGGGGTCGCCGCCACGTCGGAGGCGACCTTCGCCGCCTTCGACGTGGCCACGCCGACGACGCCCGCAAGACCCGAGATGCTGCCGCCGCGCTCGAAGTACTCCATCGCAGCCTGACCCATCGCGAACGTGCCGGCGTAACCGACCGCAGCCTTCACCGCCCAGCCGACCCCGGGAACGACACCGGCGACCTCGCGGGCGACGTTGCGGCAGGCAACGCCTCCCGCAACCACCGCGGCAAGCTCCTTCGCACGGGCGGCGCTCATGGACTCGCCGTAAGCGGCCGCGATCTGGAGCAGCATCTTCGCCTGGTTGAGCGTCATAAGCGGCAAGTCGGCCCCGGGAATGAACGCGACAAGGCCGATTCCCGCGTTCTGAAGCGACGTGGCGTTCACGGCTTCGAGCGAAAGCGGGCGGCGCACGCACGGGACCGCGAGCGCGAGCGCGAGCCGCTTCTCACGACAGGCCGCGACGACCCATTCCCCCATCCGGCGGTCGAGCGACGCCGCGGCTGCCTCGTCGATCACGATCGGCGCATCGGGGTCCGCCGATGCGCTTGCAGCCGCCTCTTCACCCGCATCGTCCCCGTCGCTCGCTGCGGGTGCCGACGCCTTGGGCGCGACCAAGTCGCCTTCGGGAATGGGGTTGCCGAAGGCGCTCGCAAGGTCGCCCACAAGCGACGGCAGCGACGTCACCACCATGACGGGAACCCCAGCGGCGCGAATCGCAGCCGCACGCTCGCCCACGGCCTCGGAGGTGCCGGCGACGATGACCGCCATGTCATCGCCGGAATACGGCTCAAACGCCGGGCCCGCGAAATACCCGATGGTCACGCGAGCGTGCGACCCCGCACCCAAAAACGCGGTGCGCACATGCGCCGCAACGTCGCCGGGCGCCGTATCGTCGATGAGCACGCTGACCGAAACCGGCGTCGTCCGCGCGCTTTCGATATCGGTCGCCGCATTGATAACTGCCGCAACGTCGATGGGAAGCTTCATAACCGCCCTTCTTTCTTCTTGTCGAGGTTCGAACTGCGCCACACCGAGCCGATGAGACCGAGCGCCATGAAGCTCATGACCATGCCCGTCGAGCCGTAGCTCACAAACGGCAGAGGAATGCCCGTGATGGGCATGAGCCCGCAGTCCATGCCTATATTCTCCAATATCTGGAACAGCCACATGCCCACAACGCACATGACGATCACCGTTCCGAACAAGTCGTTCGAGTTGCGCGCGATCGATACGCTCACGTAGATGAGCGCGCCGTACAGCGCGAGGAGCGCCATCGCGCCCACGAAGCCGAACTGCTCGGCAAGCACGCAGAAGATGAAGTCCGTCTGCGATTCGGGAAGAAAGCCGTGCCCCGATTGCGTCGCGTTCAGAAGGCCCTTGCCGAAAAGGCCGCCCGAACCGATGGCGATCTTCGCCTGCTGAAGGTTGTAACCCTCAGACGACAGGTTCGCGCCGTTCTGGTCGAGGAAGACGAGCAAGCGGTTGCGCTGATACTGCTTGAGCAGCTTGTATTCGCCGGTCGAGTTATAGATGACCTGGTCGATCGCGAACACCGCAGCGATCGCGGCAATGCCCGCCGCCAAGGTGACGAGCAGGTACTTCGCGCGAGCCCCGCCCGCGACAAGGGCCATCGCGGCGATGGCGAGGTACACAAGCCCCGTTCCCAGGTCGGGTTGCGTCATGATCGCGAGGAAGGGCGCGACCATGAGCGCCACCGCCTTCAGGTACTCGCGCACGTCGTCCAGATACCCGCCGTAGCGTGCCATGATCGAGGCGTCCATAAGGATGATGGTGATCTTGGCGAGCTCACCCGGCTGCACTTGGATGCCGATCTTCAGCCACGACTGCGCGCCCATGCCGGCGTCGGTACCGATACCGGGGATATGCGGCGAGAGAATGAGCGCGATGTTCAGGATGAACAGCGGCATCACCATGTTGGCGAAACGTTGGTAGTCGACACGCCACATGAGCAGCATGACGATAGCGCCGACCGCCACGAAGATGAGCTGCCGCGAGAAGCTGTAGTCGGTGTCGGACGACCCCTCGATCGCCGACCAGCACACCAAAAGCCCGTAGCCGACGAGCAGCACGATGATGAGGACGAACGGCAGGTTCACCGAAGGAAGCCTGCCCGACGTCGGACGCGATGCGCGCGCGGCCTGAGGGTCGGGAGTTTTCACGCTGTTGATTTGGGGCAACGCCATGTCTGCACCTCGCTTCCCTAGTCCGAGCGTCCGGAGCTCTTCGTGTCGAGCCCTTCGACCTGCTGTCCGGTCGACCCGGCGATGCGCCCGATGGAGCCCTCGTCGGCAGAACCGGAGTCGGCCGCCATAACCGCCTCCATCACCTTCGCGCCCAGCGGCGCGGCAACCGCCGAACCGCCGCCACCCTGCTCGACGACGCACACGACGACGTACTTCGGGTCATCGTAGGGCGCATAGCACGCGAACCACGCGTCGTCGCCCTTGTCGGTATGCTCGGCCGTGCCGGTCTTGCCGGCGGCCTTGATGCCCGACGAGGCGAACAGCTCGGCGATCTCGGCGTTGTCGGTGACGACGCCGCGCAGGGCGCTTCGCACCGTTTCGACGTGGCCCTGGTTGACGTCAGGCTCGGTGACGACCTCGGGCTCGTAGCTCACCACGACCTGGTTGGAAGCGTTGCGCACCTCTTTAAGCAGGTGCGGCTTCACGATCTTGCCCGTCGCGAGCCCGCCGTAGGCAACAGCCACCTGCAGCGGCGTCACCTGCACGTCGCCCTGACCGATGATCATGTTCGTGTAGTCGCCGCCGGTCCACGTCGCGTTCGCGGGAACGTTCTTCCAGCGCTCGGCCTTCCACTCGGGCGTGGGGACGCGTCCCTCGACCTCGCCGCCGATGTCGATGCCGGCCTGCTTGCCGAAGTTGTACTTCATGACGGTTTCCTGGATGGCGGTATCGGAAATGGTGCCGCCCTGGCTCTTGCTTGCCAAGAAGAAGTTCTTCGCGATCTCGTAGAACACGACGTCGCACGAGTTGACGATGCCGCCGTGGAAGTCGAGGATGCCGTGCCCGTTATGGTTCCAGCAACGCTGGGGCGAGCCCGTGTTGAACCCGTCCCACGAGCCGGTGCAGTCCCACGTGCGCCCCTCGGCGAACCCGTACTCGAGGCCGGCGAGCCCCGTGAACGGCTTGAACGTGGACGCCGCGGCATAGAGCCCCGCCGTCACGCGGTTCTGCAGAGGGGCATGGGCCTCGTCGGAGTTGTACACGGCGTTCGCCTCGGTCGACAGGCCGCCGACCCAGTTAGTGGGGTCGAAGGTGGGATAACTCGCGAGCGCGAGAACGGAGCCGTCGCGCACGTCCATCGCGATGACCGCGCCCCCGACGCCTTTGCCCGTGCCGATGACGCCGCCCGACGGCGCGATAAGCTCGGCTAGGGCCTGATCGGCGGCGTACTGCACGGTGCCCTTTATCGTAAGGTACACGTCCGATCCGCGCGTCGCCTTCGTCTCGCTCACCACGTCGACCACGTTGCCCTGGGCGTCGACCGTGACGACGCGCTGCCCGTGATCGCCTGCAAGCAGGCTGTCATAGGCAAGCTCGATGCCCGATTTGCCCACGTCGTCGGTCAATTCGATATCGCGGTTGGAAGGCGCGTTCGAGATTTGGGAATCGCTCGGCGTTCCGGTGTAGCCGAGTGCATGCGCCGCGAGCGCGCCGTAGGGATAGTCGCGCACGGTGCGCGTCTCAACGGTAACGCCGGAGAACGCATCGGAATGCTCGGCGATGAACGCGACGTCGCGCAGGCGCACATCGCTCGCCACGACGCGCTGGCTTTGCGCGCCGGCGGTGGTCGATTGGATACGTTGGCGCACGATCGTCGCAGGAATGCCGAGCACCGCCGACAGGCGTGCGACGACGTCGTGGTCGTCGGCGACGTCGGCGTCGGCGAGCACGGTCTGGCTCGAGCGGTTCTTCACAAGCGGCGTGCCGTCGGCGTCGCAGATATAGCCGCGCGGTGCCGGGGTCGACACCGTGGTGTAGAGGTTCTTCGCGGCCTCGCTTGCATAGTCGTCCTTCGAGAGCACCTGCATGCCCCATAATCGGGCCGCAAGCACACCGAAGATCGCGGTGGAGAAGATGCCGATGCCCGCAAAACGGGACTTCAAATCGTCGGCCGGCTTCTTCGAGTTCGCATGGCCCGACGAAACCTGCACCTCGTTTTCGGGGCGCTGTCTCTTCTTCCCGCGCCCAATCGGCTCGTTCGTTCCCACGCCGACGGTCGAAAGCTGCTGGAACTCCTTTTTCTGCCCACCGGCGTATGGGGTCTTCTTGCGCGAACGCATGATGAGCGCAAACACAATGAGGGCAGCGACGACAAGCGCCGCAAGGACTGCCGAGAGGATGGCGACAAGCACGGCAGCCCCCTAACGAAGATGCGGCATCCCAGGCTGCTGCTGAATCGGCTGGCCCAAGACGCGCACGACGATCGGATAGAGGACAAGCCCGATAAGGCCGCTATAGAGGGTGCACGGCAGAGCTCTGAAGACGAACGCGTCGAAAAGCCCCACGCCTGCGCCGAACGCCATCATGAACACCGCATAGAACGCCTCGATGAGAAGCGTCGAGGCGATGATCAGGAACAACGGGATGAAAAGCGTGTCGTTGTCGAGCAGAAGGTAGGCGCGCTTCGCGAGCATCGCGACGGCAAGCAATAGAAACGCCATCGCACCCACCGGACCCGATCCCAAAAGGTCGAACAGGAGGCCCAGCACGAAGAAGAACACGGGGCCCGGCTGATCAGGACAGCCGATCGCGACCGCGAGCGCGTAAGCCATGATAAAGTTAGGAACCACACCGAAAAGCGCGATGTTCGGCGCAAGCGCGATCTGAAGCACGACGGCGATAAGGGCCCCTATCACCCGGGGCACGACCGTAATCGGATCGTTCACGAACATGCACCTCCTTAGCGGGAAGAGCTCGAACTCGTCTGCGACGAGGAGCTCGATGACGTGGATGAGCTGGAAGACGAATCGCTCGTCGAGCTCGAAGAGGAGTCGTTAGACGACGCGGACGACGAGTCGGAGGAAACGCTCGTCACCACGACGACTTCCTCGAGCGACTTCGCCTCGTCGTTTTGCGAGACGACGATCCGTCGGGAAGCGTCTCCCTGGCTGCCTTCGATCTTCACGACGGTGCCGATGAGCAAGCCGCGCGTGTAGCTTCCGCCGAGCCCCGACGTGAGAACGACGTCGCCGACGGAAACCTGGACATCCGAGTCGACGTTCTCGAGGTAGAGCAAGCCGTCGAGCGAACCGCGCACAACGCCTTCCGCCCGGGACGACTGGATAAGCGCCGCGGCCCCCGACTGAGGGTCGGAAAGCAAGCGGACGGTCGAAGTCGTGTCCGTCGTCGAGACGACCTGGCCGATCATGCCGGTCGGCCCCATGACGGTCAACCCGCTCGACACGCCCGACGATGAGCCGACGTCGATGGTGACGGTCTGGTTCCATGCGTCGGTGTTGCGCCCGATGATGCGGCCGCCAATGCCTTCGGCTCCCGAAGAATCGCGCAAATCGAGCAGTCCCTGCAAGCGCTCTACCTCCTGGCGGTATTCTTCGGTCTGCGCGACGAGCTGGCGCAGCTCGGCGTTCTGCTCGCGCAACTCGGAGAGCGTGGCATCGCTCGCCGACGCGTCGGTTATCGCGTCACCGGCGTTGCGCGCACCCGAGCTCGCGGTTGCGCCGAGGAGCTTCAGGGAAGAGGACAGCGAGCTCACCGCGCCTTGCACGGTGTGGAGCGGGCCCGATTCGCCCTCGCGCGAGTACACGGTCGCCATGACAAGCGACAAGACGAGCAGCGCAACGAGGAGCACCCTTCGTGCGGGTGCTCCGTTCTGATTTTGGAAATTAAGAGCCATATAAGCCGGTCAAGACCTATTTCGAGCGCATAAGCGTCTGTTTCAGAGCCGTCGGCGTCTCGAGCACCTTCAAGCAACCGGTGACGACGTTGGTAAGAGCCGTTTCGCTCACCCACACGGGAATCTCGAGCTTGTCGGTAAGGTAACGGTCGAGACCGGACAAAAGCCCGCCGCCGCCCGTGAGCAAGATGCCGTTCTGGATGATGTCGGATGCGAGGTCGGGGTTGGTCTTTTTGAAAGTTTCCTTGATGTGCAGCACCATTTCCTCGCACGGCGCCTGAAGCGCCTGGCGCACGTCTTCGGATTGGATGGTGACTTCCTTCGGCTGCTCGGTGAGCACGTCCTGGCCCGAGATGATCATATCGCGCTCGCGCCCGTCCTCGAAAGGAAGGATGGAACCGATCTTGATTTTGATGACCTCTGCTGTGCGCTCGCCGATTTTGATGCCGAGCAGATCGCGCAGGTGCATGGCAATGGTTTCGTCCATACGGTTGCCCGCAAGGCGAAGGCTCGATGACGTGACGATGCCGCCCAAGGAGATGACGGCGACCTCGGTGGTGCCGCCGCCGATGTCGACGACCATGGAGCCGGTCGGTTCGGTGACGGGCAGATCGGCGCCCATCGCCGCCGCCATCGGCTCTTCAATGAGGTACGCCTGGCGAGCACCCGCCTGGATGGCGGCTTCGAACACGGCGCGCTTCTCGACCGAAGTGGCGCCACACGGGATGCAGATGACGATGCGAGGCTTCGCCTGCCACGGGTACTTGCGAACCGCCGCCTTGTTGATGAACGCGGAAAGCATGGCTTCCGTCACATCGTAGTCGGCGATGACGCCGTCTTTGAGCGGATGCTCGGCGGAAAACGCCTCCGGCGTGTGATTGATCATGTTCTTCGCCTCGTGGCCGACGGCGAGAACGCGATGCGTGCTCTTCTCGATAGCGACGACGGAAGGTTCGTTGATGACGATGCCCTCGCCCGTCATCGCGACGAGCGTGTTCGCGGTTCCGAGGTCGATGGCCATGTCGGTGCCCATCTGACCGGTAAGATTCGAGAACCAATCCATAAACGACATAAATGTAAAACCCCTCGAGGTCATAGTGTTTCAGGTAAACACAGATTCTAGCACACGGCCTGTTGCGAACCGCAAAATCCACGAGGGGAACAAGGGCGGCATACCTGCCCGACGCCAACTCGAACAGGTATGCCGCGATTTAATGCACGCTGCAGGAAAGACAGGGGTCGTAGGCGCGCACGAGTTCTTCCACGCGCAGGCGAATATCGGCCTCGGGCGCCCCCTCCCCCACCATCTTCTCGGCGAGCAGGCGCATGTCGCCTTCCATGTTGGCGACGTTCTGCGCCGTGGGCGTGAGGATGGAGGCATGGACGACGCGACCGTCCGAATCGAGCTCGAGCTCGTGGAAGAGCACGCCGCGCGGCGCTTCGGTGAAGCCCGTGGCGCGGCCGGCGCGCACCTTGAACGGCACGGGAGAGCTCGCCCCCGCGAAACCGTCGTCGCCCTCAGCGAGGCGACGGCACAGCCCCGCGCACCGCTCGAGCGCGTCGACCAGCTCAACCGCCTGAGCCACATTGTTGCGGAAGGGGTTTCTCTCCGGTGGGCGCAGCCCCGCCTTCGCCGCAGCCAGGCGCGCGCGCTGGCTCAGATTCTTCCACGATGCGTTGATGCGAGCAAGCGATGCGGTCATATAGGGTCGACCCGCCTGCGCGCTGCGGGCGAAAAGCGCGCCGGAATGGGGCACCGCGTACTCCTCGATGTGCGCTTCGTGGTCATCGGCGTCGAAGATCTCGTCGGCACGCACGAAGCACGCGTCGCGCGAGGTGCACACCGGATAGTAATCGTCCTTCACCATGGCAAGCATGTCGCCCGTAGTCTGGATATCGGGCACGGAAAAGCCGTTGAACAGATCGACCGTCTGCTCGGCGAACGGCACGGCGGCTTCAAGTTTCTCGGCAAGCGCCAGGTACTCGTCGCGCTCGATCTCGTGCGTGAAACCGCCCACGACCGCGGTGATGGGATGCACGGAGCGCCCGCCCACCTTCGTGCAAAGCTCGTTGCCGAGCGCCTTCAAGGAAAGCGCCTGATTGAACAGCTCGGGCGCCTCGGTGGCCAGAGGGAACACGCTTGCATGCCCCGTGAAGTCGGGCGCGGCGAACACGAACAGGTGCGTGGCGTGGTTCTGCAGGTACGACCCGTAGATCAAGAGCTCTCGCAGCGCGTGCGTGCGGTCGCTGACCTCAACGCCGAAGATGCGCTCGATGGCGAGCAGGTCGGTCACCACATGGCTCGCCGAGCAGATGCCGCAGATGCGCGAGGCGATGTAAGGCACCTCCGAGTACGTGCGGCTGCGCACCATGCTCTCGAACAGGCGCGCCGGCTCCACCACGTTCATCTCGCACGTCTTCACCGCGCCGTCCTCGATGACGAGGTGCACGTTGCCGTGCCCCTCGATGCGGGCGATGTGGTCGACGTTGATTTGGCATCTCATCTTGAACTACCCTTCGTTTTCGGCACAAATCGCCGGGTTGACCTGGTTGAACAACGTAAGCGCCTCGTCGAAGGCGCGAACGCTCACGCCGGCGCGCTCGCACGCCTTGCGCGCAGAGGCGACGTTGGCGTCGGGGGACAAGCCCGCGCACCCGTTGCAGGGGCGCCCCAAGTCGGTGCAGCGCGCGCCGCATCCGCTTCTCGTGACGAGCCCCAGGCACAACACGCCTCGGCCGAAGAAGCAGCCGCGGTCGTTGTACTTGCACTCGCCGCACAGCGTCGACGTCTGCGGAAGACGGTTCGAGCCGTAAATCGCGCACTGCAGCACGTCGATGAACGCGAACGTGTCGATGGGGCAGCAGAGAACCTCAAAGTCAACGTCGATGAAGTCGCTTATGGGAGCCGGGTCGATCATGTCGCCGCACGCCTCGGGCGCCCCGGCGTCGCCGTACACGCTTGCCACGTGGCTCCCGAGCCCGGTGGCCGCCATCCCCGGAATGCCCGCGGTCGTAGCGCACGACCCGATGGCGATCACCTTTTTCGCGACCTTCCGGACTCGCTTGAGGGTATCGACGGCTTCCTTCGTCGTCGCAGCGCCCTCGATGACGGCGACGTCGAAGTCGTCGGGCATGGGATCGCTCGAGGTAAGCTGCCAATACCGCAGGTCGATCTGACCGAGCACATCGAGCAGGTACGGCTCGGCGTTGGTGACCTGCAGCTGGCAGCCGAAGCAGCTCGCCAGCCCCACCACGACGACGCGCGGCGCAGCCGGGCGCTCCCTTTCCATATCGTAGTTGCTCATGTTACATCGACCCCTGGATGTTCTTGGCTTCCCAATAGTTGAACACGGGCCCGTCGATGCAGCAGTACTGGTGCCCGATCTGGCAATGGCCGCATTTGCCCATGCCGCATTTCATATGGCGCTCGAAGCTCATGTAGATATGGTCGTAGGAGATGCCCTTCTTGCGCATTTCCTGCACGACGAACCGGTACATCACCGGAGGCCCGCACACCGCGCCGAACGTGTTGTCGGGGTCGATTTCCAAGTGCTCGAAGGGCTTCGTGACAAGCCCCTCTTCGCCGTCCCACGTCTCATCGGCGTGGTCGACGGTGAGGTACAGGTCGAAGTCCTTGCGATGGCGCCACATCTCGAACTGATTGCGGAACATCACTTCCCGCGGCGTCTTGCTGCCGTAGATGATGGTGACTTTGCCGAAGTCGGAGCGCTCGTCATGGATGTTGTTGATGAGCGAGCGCAGAGGAGCGATGCCCAAGCCCCCCGCCACGAGCAGGATGTCGTGGCCGCGCATCTTCTCGAACGGGAAACCGCGCCCGAACGGCCCGCGGATGCCCACGATGTCGCCGCACTGCATCTTGTGAAGCGCTTCGGTGAAGCGCCCCGCACGGCGCACGCACAGCTCGATGAAGCCGCTCTTCGACGGAGAAGACGAGATGGAGATGGGTGCTTCCCCTACCCCGAATATCGAAAGCTCGACGAACTGACCGGGTTCGTGATGGAACGCATTGCGGATATTCTCGTCGATGAGGCGGAACTCGAAGAGCTTCTCGGTTGCGGTGAGCTCGGTTATCGACGTGATGCGCGCGGGCCACGGGCGGTACGGGTTCGCCGCCATGCGCTCGGCGCCGGTCATGGGAGAACCTGCGTCGTGGAAGGGATGCACCTCGATCGTGGAGGCCTCGGCGCTACTCGGCATCGTCTGCCCCCTTTCGTTCGAAGAACTTCAGCACCTCGATGGGATTGATGTTCGCTTTGCAAGCATGGACGCAGCGCCCGCACCCCACGCAGAGCATGCGGTCGTGCGTGGCGAGAAAGCCGTTGAGCTTGTGATACATGCGATGACGCACGCGGTTGCGCCCGTCGGGGCGGAAGTTGTGCCCGCCGGCGACCATGGCGAACTGCGGGTTCGTGCAGGCGTCCCACACGCGCTCGCGACGCCCGTGCTTGCCGTCGGGCGTGCGCACGTCGCGGATATCGAAGCAATAGCAGGTCGGGCACGCCGCGGAGCAGGCCGTGCACGAAAGGCAGCGCCCGCCGAGCTCCTCCCAAAACGGGTCGGAGTGGAAAGCGTCCATCAACATGGCCACTTCCTGGATATCGGGGATGTCCTTGTTGAAGGCCGCCTGGCGACGACGCGTGGCGTGGCGGAATTCGGCACGCTCCTCGTCGGTCGCCTCACGGGGAGAGCACGCCGCTTCCAGGACGTTCGCCGCCTCGACGCTCGAGATGCTGACGAGATACTTGTCGCCGATGTCCTGCAGGAACAGATCGTAGCCGAAACGCGCCTCGTCGCTTCCCCACAAGTGGCAGAAGCACGTATCGGTCGGCATGCAGGAAATGCCGACGATGAGCGTGGCGTTTCTGCGCGCCGTATAGTACGGGTCGGGGTACGGGCCGTCGCGGAACACCAGATCGAGGCTGTTCAGCGCGTTGATGTCGCACGCATGCGCGCCGAAGACCACGCGCGGCGGCACCTCCTCGACGAAGTCGGTGACGTCGTTTGCCTCCGTGTCGAAGGTGAGCAGCGTCTCGCGCACCGGCAAGAAGAATTTCTTCAGGGGCGTGATGGTAGTCGTGTAGTCGAGCTCGATCTCCTCGAACGAGCTGACGGCGGAATAGGCGTAGCTCTTCCCGCTTTTCACGGGAGCCACGACCTCGTACCGTTCCAGGAAAGCCGACACCAGCGCGGGAAGCTCGCTCGCGTCGATAACTCGATAGAGCATATGCACGTGTCCTTGTCTCGTCTTTGGGTTTCTCCGTGCTTGTCTCTATGCTATCCCGCGAAGCCCCCGCGCTAAAGCCCCCTATCGACCAGTGGCGCGTTTATTCCGAGGCGGAGCCGCCCTCGTCGGGCGCCTGGTCCTCTTCAGGGAACGAGCACGCGACGCGCCACGAGCCCTTCGTCGTGCCCCGGTTGCCGAAGCCGTTCACGCTAAGCAGGCAGTCGGCCAGCTCATCGGGCGAAACCGCGCACTGCGTCTCGTAAACCTGCAGGCGCGTGCCTCCCTCATCAGTGTAAAGGTAGGCGAACGAGTCGCCGTTTCGCGGGAAGGAATTCCCCGTCTCGCGCGATGTGGCGGAAATGGAAAGCATGCATTCGCCGAAATCGCCTACCGGCGTCGCCGCCTGCAGGTAAAGGACGCCGTCCTTGTAGGCGATGTTCGAAAGATACGCTTCCTCGACGCCCGGCAGCGCAACGTGGATCGCGTTCGGCGCGAGCACGTCTCCCTGCGGCCGGTGCGTATCGTCTCCGATGTACGAGTCGGTCGTGAGCGCGGTTTTCCACGCGAACCCGTTCGCGTCCTTCGCGCCGAAGCCGTTGAGGTCGCCCTCCAAGGGGCCGAACTCACCCGCAGCGTCGTTGTCGCGCAGAACGGACGCGATATCGATTTCAATCGAGTCTACATAGAAGTTGTACTGGCCAGACGAGATGCTGAAGAAGTCGACGAGGGCGCGCTTGCCCGAAAGGTCGCCTCCCACCGAAATCGCATAGGTCGCCTCGCCCGATTCCGCGTCGTAATCGCGCAGTGAAATCGTCGAATACGGGTGGTTCGTGCCGACTTGCACCGAATAATGACCGAAGTCGATTTCGTCGGAGATGCGGTCTTGCCCCTGCTCGTCCTTGAAGCGGACGAGGATCGTCGAGGTGCTGCCGTTTACCTCGGTCGATTCGATGGAAACGCCGATTCCCTGGTCAGACGCCGTGCCGGTCGCCGCCGGCTTCGAGGCGCTGCCCCCTGAGGCGACGATATTCCAGAACGCGACGATCTGCCCACGCAGAGGAAACGCGAGCATGCCGGCGAGAAGGATAAGGGCAACGATCGTCACGACCCATCCGCTTACGTTCGAAGGTTTCTTCTCCGCAGGCTGCGAAGGGCTGTTCTGCTTGCGCGTTTCGAAAGACATGACGGCCCCTTTCAAAATGAGGTCGAAAGATGCTCAGGCTGACCGCCGGAGCATCTTCATTCTAACAGGCAAGGGAAACGCGCGGCAAGAAGTCCGTGCGCCCGAAGCGAGCACCGCAAGCAGCCCCCACGCTCGAAGCGCACACGGTGCCGCGGCCACGCAGGCCGCCCGCCGCCAAGCCATGCCGCCACAACCCCGCAAGCCTCATAGAGCACGAAAGCCGACAGGCCTTCGCGGCATGCCGGCTTTCGATTGGAAACGCGCCGTTTCTGCAAGGTGCGGCTTATTCGCCGAAGAACACCTTGATCTCGCGCTCGGCGGACTCGACCGAGTCGGAGCCGTGGATGACGTTCTCGTCGACGGTCAGGCCGAAGTCGCCGCGGATGGTGCCCGGGGCGGCGTCGGCGCAGTTGGTGGCGCCCATGAGCTTGCGCATGGTAGCGACCGCGTTCTCACCGGAAACGACCATCTTCACGACCGGGCCGGAGGTGATGTAGGAGATGAGGCCATCGTAGAACGGCTTGCCCTTGTGCTCACCATAGTTCGCCTCGGCCTCTTCCAGGGTGACCATGCCGAGCTCCATGCGCTCGATGGTCAGGCCGACGCGCTCGATACGGGAGATGATCTCGCCGATGTGGCCGTTGCGCACACCGTCGGGCTTGATCATGTTGTAAGTCTTCTCGATTGCCATGCTTGTAACCTTTCTTGTTCGGTTCGTTATATCCTCACGCGCGCCGCCTTGCGGAATCGCGCGCGAAAAAGCTAGTTCTGGCTGGGGAAATACAGCTCGACGTTGGAAATCTTCCAACCGATGAGGTCGCGCACCATCGAAATCTTGTACTGGACTTCCCCGCCCTTGTCGGTGCTTGCCGAAACGTAGACCGTCGAGTTGCTCATCGACTTGTCAACGCCCAGAACCTGCGCGTTGGCGTCGGTCACGACGGGACCCACGAGCGCATCGGCGTTGTCGACGCCGCTCGAGAAGAGCGAACTCGAATTCGACGGGTCGGCGAGCAGCTGCTTGGCCACCGTTTCCTGCGTCGGGTAGCCGTAGCCCTGCGTGTAGGCGAACACCGCCGCGGCAAGCGCGAGGATGATGACGATGATGAACGCCACCACGATCTTGAGCCCGACGTTCTTGCGCTTGCGCTCCTGCTTGGCAACGCCGCGCGACCATTTCTCGAGCTCTTCGTCGCTCGCCGTGAAGAACCTGTCGTCGTTGCCGTCGCCGTAGGCCTGCGCATAGCCGGGGAACTCCCCTTGCGCCGGACCCTCGTCGTAATAGTACGGGTCCTGAGTTTCAGCCTCGAAGTACGACTCCGCCTCGGGATAGACCGGGCCGCCGTCGGCAGCCACATCGAAACCCGACATGTCGACCGGTGCGAGCACCTGCGTGGCCTGGGACGAGGTGCCCTGCGCCACCGATCCCACCGCGCGCTGGTAATCGACGCTTGCGGAGTCGGAGAGGAAGTAGGTCTTGTCGGCGATTGCGGACTCAAAGGAGACGACGGCCTTCTGCATGTCGCCGCACGCGACGTACGCCTGGCCGAGGTTCGCGTTCAGCTTGTTGCGCATGGACTGCGGCATGTCGAACGAGAACGCGCTTTCGTAGGAAGCGACGGCGTCGGCCGGACGATCGAGCGCCATAAAGCACACGCCGAGGTTCAAAAGCGCGCGCGTCGGGTCGGGATTCGCCTCGTCGAGCGCAGCCTCGCGGAAGGCGACGCCGGCCTCTGCGGTCTTGCCCATTTTCATGAGCGCGTTGCCCATGCCCGTATACGCCTTGTACGGCGTTTCGTAGCTTTCGTCCGCGACGGCAGCCTCGAAGTTATGCACCGCATTCTCGTAGTCGTGAAGCGACGCGTACGCCATGCCGAGGTTGTAGTTCACCGCACCGTTCATCTGGTAGTCGGCGTCGGCAAGCGCCTGGGTGTAGGCTTGAATCGCCTCGTTGGGGTCCTTCAGCTTCACCAGGCAGTTGCCGATCTGATGGTACAGAAGGCCGCTCTCACCCGCCGCAGGAGGGTTGTCGGCATCCTGTAGGCACTGCGTGAACTCCGCGAGCGCAGCCTGGTAATCCTTCGATTGGTAGTGCCCCCGCGCGGTATTGAAAAGCTCGTTGTTCATCTGATTCCTTCGATGCGGATACGCAGGAGAAGCCCGCTATTCGTTGGCGTTCTCGATCTCGATATGCTCGATGACGTCGCCCACGCGAAGTTGGGAGATGACGTCTTTGCCCTCGATCGTCTGGCCGAACACGGTGTAGTTCGGGTCGAGGAAGGGCTGGGCGCCCAGGCAGAAGTAGAACTGAGAGCCCGCGGAGTTGGGGTTCTGAGAACGAGCCATGGCGAGCGCGCCGTCCTTGTGCTCGTTGTTCGGGTTGGTGGTGTACTCCTCGTGGATGGAGTAGCCCGGATTGCCGGTGCCGCAGCCATGGCGCGAGCCCTCGGTGATGACCTGGTTCGGCGTGAGGTCGCGCGTGGTGGGGCATCCGCCCTGAATGACGAAGCCCGGCACGTAGCGATGGAACTTCAGGCCGTCGTAGAAGCCCTTCTGGGAAAGCTCGACGAAGTTGCCCACGTGGATGGGCGCGTCATTGCCGGCCAGCTGCACGCGGATGGTGCCCTTCGAGGTGGTGAGGACGGCGATCTCGTTGCCGTTCGGCTTGTATTCCGGAGTGTACAACGCCATGATTTCGGCTCCTTTGCTTTTGTAGCGCCGGATGGGCGCGCCCCGCACGGGCGCTTCCCGGTCGGCGAATCTTTGCATACGAATTGTTATTCTACCAGCTTGCCCACGGGGGCAAGAAAATATTCTGAGAAAACAAACAGGCCGGAAGAATAACCTTCCGGCCTGTAGCATTTCGATGGTGCCCCCAACGAGAATCGAACTCGTGTCTCAGCCTTGAAAGGGCCGCGTCCTAACCTCTAGACTATGGGGACGTTTTCACTTCCTTGCGAAAGCAGCTTGATTATTATTGCAGATGACTCTCCACCGCGCAAGAGGTTATTTTCACTTTTTTCGCTTGAAAACGCTTGCCACCTCGACATGGTAGGTCTGCGGGAACAGGTCGACAGGCTGCGCGAGGGCAAGCTCATAGCCGTTCGCCTCAAAGCGCGCCACATCGCGTGCCCAGGTCGCGGGGTTGCAGCTCACGTAGGCAACGCGGCTCGGGCGGGCGCAGGCGATGCTTTCCACCACGCCATCCGCCAAACCGGCACGCGGCGGATCGACGACGAGCGCGTCGAGTTCGCCCAGCTCGGGGAGCTCGCGAGCCGTGTCGCCCCCGATGACGTCGATGTCCACGCCGTTCGCATCGGCGTTGCGGCGAAGGTCGCGCACCGAAGACGACGCGGCCTCGACGGCAACGACGTCGGCGCCTGCCGCCGCGAGCGGGATGGAGAACGTGCCGCCGCCCGAGTAAAGGTCGGCGATGTAGAGCTCGTCCAAACCCTCGGGGCCGTCTTCGCCCACGCGTCCGCCGAGCCCCTCGACCACGCATGCGACGAGCTTCTCCGCCTGTGCGGTGTTCACCTGGAAAAACGACGGCGCGGCGACGCGGAACTTGAAACCTAAGAGCTGCTCTTCCCAAAAGCCCTTGCCGTCGAGCACCTCGATTCCCTTGATCTTGCGCGCCTTGCCCGGGTCGGCCATCACGCGCACGATGCTCGTGGCCTTGAACGATCCCTTCAGAACGTTCGCGACGTGCCCGCGCGGGAAGCCCGACGGGCGCGTCCAGATCGCGACCTCGGTGCTGTGGGTGCGCACGCTGTGGCGCACGCCGACTCGGAAAATCCCCAGATCATCAGCTCCCTGCGCGAAACGCAGCGCCCCGCGCAGGGCCTTCGGGGCCTTGGCGATCTGCTTATAGGCGACAGGGCAGGTGTCGCTTGCGACGACCTCGGGCGAGCCCTCCTCATGGAACCCCAACTGGAAAAGCCCCGCCTCGTCGAACGCCGCTCCCATCTCTACCTTGTTGCGATACCCCCATTCGCGTTTGCTCCCCAAGCAGGGATGCACGATTTCTCGCGCGCGTTCCTCGGCAACGCCGCCCGTGCGCGTAAGCGCCGCCACGACGTTGCTCGTCTTCGCGGCGAGCTGGGATTCGTAGGAAAGATACTGCCACGGAGCGACGCCCGCCGCCGAAGGCTCGGCCCACACAGGCGCGACGCGGCATGCCGCCGCCTCCTCGATGCGCACGATGCGTGCGCGCGCGAACGAGGGTTTCTCCTCGACGACCTCGAGCGCTACGACGTCACCGGGTGCGCCCTGCGCCACGAAGACGGTTTTGCCGCTCGCAAGGTGGCCGATCGCCTCGGCTCCGTAACCCATGCGCTCGATCTTCACGATTTCTTCCATGCGCCCTTATCCTTCGATCTCACGTTGTTTTCCAATTCAGATTTGCGATTCTCCCATGATAGCGTATAATTTCTGGGTTGTGCCCCTGTAGCTCAGGGGATAGAGCGTCTGCCTCCGGAGCAGAAAGCCACAGGTTCGAATCCTGCCAGGGGCACCAG
>CAKUIV010000023.1 GCA_934661105.1 uncultured Ellagibacter sp.
TCGGCAGCACCGACCCGTCGCTCCCCACACGGGGAGCGCGGGTTGAAATCTCGAAGCAGTCGAAGAGTACAAGCTCGAGGAAGTCGCTCCCCACACGGGGAGCGCGGGTTGAAATTTGCGCGCTTTGCGCTGCTCGGGCGTTTCAGGCGTCGCTCCCCACACAGGGAGTAGAATACCGCCCAGTTCGACGTATGGGCCGTACTCGACGTTGGTGCCGATGTAGACCGAGTCCTCGCTCGGCCTGACGACGTGCGTGATGGAGTTGCGCAGGCGGCCCGTGTCGACGGGGCACAGGCGCTTGGCGTAGCCCTCGCAGACGAGCCCGACCTCTTCCAGGGCGGCGGCCAGCGCCTTGTCTATGGCCTGCTCTATCTGCCTGGTGTTGTCGGCGCGTATCTCGATCAGGTCGGAGACGTCCGATGCCAGCAGGCCCGCCGAGCTGCCGCGCGTGAAGCCCTTCTCCGAGGCGTTGGAGACCGTCGCGCCGTTGCGGTCGGTGTAGGTGTCCCTCTTCGCGCTGTAACGCTGCTTGCCCGCCATGTCGCCGCCTTTCTCGATGGGACCATCATGCGGCTGCGGTCACAGGGCAAAAAGAAAGCCCCGCCGTAGCGGGGCTTTGTCGCGTAAGTTACAGGAGTATGTCGGGGTCGTGTCGCATGAGCTGAGGCTCCCCGGTTTCTAGGGACTCTTCCAAAAGCTCGGCGTATTCCTCGGCTTCTCCGTAGTGCATCGGCTCGAAGCCGAACTCTTTCACGAACGCCTTCTCGGCCTTCTCTATGCGGGCGTTCAGCGCATCCTGGCGGTCGATGAACTCGACAAGCGTCCCTGTCATCTCATAACCTCCTTCAACAGCTCGTCGAACACTATACTCGATTCGGGGAAGTACTTGCGCAGCATTTCGAGCGATTCCGGGTTAGCCGTGTAGGCGCTGAAGAACTCGGCGAAGCCTTCATGCGCCAGAGGGATGCACTCGTAGCCCTTCGGGGCGTTCTTCGGCTTCCAGTACGACTTCTCGTGCCGCCGTCCGTCCTCGCACTTGTTGAGAGTCGCACCGGTGAACAGGTCGCTCACATCGGCTTTCTGAGCGTCGGTCATCGCGCTAATCTCTTTGGCAACCGACTTGTAAGCCATCTCCTTGCTGTGCTGTAGGCGCATGCCGAGCGTCTCCTCGTCGTATACGTAGGCATACCAGGCGTCGGCCCCATAGCTCCTGTACCGATGCAGCCTTCTGGCGCCGTTCTCCTCTAGCCACGTTAGGTCGTCCTTGTGCTCTTGCAGCTCGACCAGCTTCCTGAAGGGTTCCCTCCTGTACGGCCCTATGTAGCCGTTGTCGAGGAGCCATTTCGCGTCGCGCGAGACGATGGCCTTGTCGAAGTCCTTCTTCATCTGCTTGTTGCGCGCGTTTATGTAATCGTTCGCCTCTTTTTTCAACGTCTTCCCGAAAACGTTCCCCATGAACGACGACGAGAGGTACCTGTCCTCGTACGACAGGCCGCGAGCGGCCTTCTCCGATTTGTTTCCCGCTCCGGTTGCGAGGTAGTCGATGTGGTGCCCGAACTCGTGGAACCAGGTCGTCCCGCTGGGCTTCTTGCTTTGCTCGAACACCTCTGATGGCTTGAGGCGCACGCCGATTTTGCCGGTGGCGTCGTCTTGCGGCGTGAAGAACGCCCCCTTCTTGTCAGGAACCCCGAGATAGTTGAACTTCGCCTCGTTAGCCAGATACGCCGCTTTTGCGCTCGGATGCGATTTGCAGAGGATACCCTCCACCGTTCGCACCTGCTCCGAAGACAGCCCGCTGTAAACGGGCGCGCTCTTGCCCATCGACGCCGCAGCAGGCGAATCGCGTAGGGTCGCCTGCTTTCCGCCTTTCCACTGCTCGTAGGTCATGCCCTCGGGCAAGCGGCTCCACCGCTCGGCGGCGTCCTGGTCCACGCCGTCCACGGCCGCCACCAGCGTGCAGCGGCAGTTCATTGTCTCGGCGTAGGGGGCCTCGGGGTCGCCCGGGTAGCGGCATCCGTTGCTGAACCTCTCGCCGACCTCGACCTTCTCGCCGTCGAGCTGCCTGTGGCTGTGGCGCGTCCTGTTGTCCAGCGTGGCGAGCCATTCCTGCTTGAGATCGATTCCCATGCCCTTGGCACGTTTGTAGAAGCTGACGCACTTGCATCTCGACGTCGAGCACGGGAACATCCTCAGGCATTTTGACGAGCACGACCGAGCCCCGCAAGCAGGAAAACCGAGCGAGTCCCTCCGGTGGCATAGCAAAAGTCGCCGCAAACTCTGTTCATCGGAATCTGCCCGTTCCAGATTGGCGCCGCGTCTAGACAGACACAAGACAGCATAATCCCACCGGAGTGGGGCGTTGCTCGTCTAATCAGGAAGTGCGAGTATCACGCTTTCGCATAATTTTCCGTAGTCGTTCAAGCCGTCGTCCGCAAGCCCATGCAACTGCATCTCATCGGACATGCGCTCATCGATCGCGAAGTACTGCTCATCGGTCAGGTTCGAGAAATCATCGGGCAAGTCGAAGCTCGAAAGCAATTCCCGCTGGCGTTTCGTGAGCGATGCAATGGCTTCCCCGTTCCTGTTCGTCCACGCCATGCTCCCTCCTCTCGCGCCATCCTGTCCCGCACGTTTTTATCGCGGTCGACTTCTACCTATGCGCTACATAGTAGCCGGCGTCTTCGACTGCTCGCTCGATCGCGTCGCGGTCGATGGGGGCTTTCGCGAGGATGCGCGTCTCACCGGTGGAAAGATCGGCGCGAGCCCACGTCCCCGGCAGCGCATTGAGCGCATTCTGCACGCGCTCGACGCACTTTTCGCAGGTCATTCCCTTAACGCGCACGGTAAGGGAATGGGGATAGTTCGTCTCGTCGGTATCTTCCACCTCGACGGGCTTCGCCTTCTTCGCCTTCGGCTCCTTAGGTCCGCCGCCGCAGCAGTCGTCCTTCAGCGAGAAGACGCGATACATGTGCCGCCCCGCAAAGACCATGCCGACGACGATGACGATGAGGATGATGAGAGTTGGCGCGTTCATAGATCCGACCTTTCATGCTTCCCCGTGAAATAACGAGGAAGTTATCTATCACTGACTTGAACCCAGTGTAGCGCTCCCCGCACCCGTCCGCACCGGCAAAAGTTAGCCGCGCGCAAAACCTTCATATACCGGGAGGGGGTATGCGCCCACCGCAGCCAACACCCACCGCACATCACGGTTCGCACCCTGTCCGGAAACGCGAAGCCGCAAAACATCGCCCGTCCCGGCTCCGCGCCCCCGCGACGCACACCCGGAAACGCGAAACCTCCATAAGGGAGGAACGGCTCCCACATCCCACGGCCAGCACGCACCGCTAGTCGCTCAAATCCTCCGCAAACCCCACGCGGTAGTTCGAGAACACCACGCCATCTCCGTCCTGCGTCGCATCCAAATCCACGTCGGCCGCGATCGCGAAGTCGTTGTCCCCGTCGCCATCGCGGAAAATCTGCCGCACATGCCACACATGGCCCGATTCCTCGTCGGCCTCGTCGACCACGAGATACGCCTTCGAGCGCGCATCCGCGTCGAGCAGCACCTCCTCGTGCGCCTCGTAGAACTCGTCGAGCGCCGTCGCCCAGGCTCGCTCGCCGAAGCCCCACTCGCCGTCCATGGCGCCAAGGGCCGCAACATCGCGATGCGCCGCCGCCCGCACGCGGCTGAACAGCGCGTTCCGCACGAGCACGACAAGCCCGCGCCGATCGCGCACGACCGGCTCGTCTTCTGGCACCGGCGGCGCCGCGTCGAGCGCCGCCCCCGCGTTCTCCCACTCGTCGACCAAGCTCGAGTCGACCGAGCGCACCACGAGCCCGAGCCACGCCACGATATCTTCCAACCGCTCGTCGCGCTTGCCCTCGGGCACCGTGCGGTCGAGCGCGCGAAACGCTTCCGATAGGTAACGCAGAAGCGCGCCCTCGTAGCGCGTGATGCCGAGCTGCTGGATATACCCCTTGAAGTCCGCCGCGCATTCCAGCATGTCGCGCAGAACCGACTTCGGGCGCAGGCAATAGTCGCGCGCCCACGGCACCGCCTCGCAGTACTTCTCGAACGCCGCATCGAGCAAATCCTCAAGCGGCTTGTCGTAGGTCACGTCCGCGATGCGCTCCAGGCGCTCCTCGTATTCCACGCCGTCCATCTTCATCTCGGCCATCGCCTTGTCGCGCGCCTTGCGCTCCTGCGCGCGCAGCACCTGACGCGGGTCCTCAAGCGTCGCTTCCACCATCGACACCACATCAAGCGCGTAGTCGTCGCTTTCGGGGTCCAAAAGCTCCAACGCCGCCAGCAGAAACGGCGAAAGCGGCTGGTCGAGCGCGAAATCTTCCGGCAGGTCGACCGTCACGAAGTAGTCGGCGCCGCCGTCTTCGCGCTCGGCCTTCTCCACCACGCCGGCGGAGATGAGCGTGGCGAACACCTCGTCGGCGCGCACCGACAGCTTCGCCTTCTCCTCGTCGGGCTGCATGGAGTCCGCGATCAGCTGCTCGACGCGCGCGCGGGCGTCCCCGCCCTGCTCCACTTCCGAGAGCACCATCGAGTGCGTGATGCGCATGCGCGGCGTCAGCTTCTCGGGCACCGACTCCACCAGGCGCGTGAAGGTGTCCTCGTTCCATCCGACGAAGTTCTCGGGCGGCTTCTTCTTCTTGATGCGGCGCAGCTTCTTGGGATCGCCCGCGGCTTTGACCTCGGCCTTGTGGTTCTCGATATCATGCTCGGGCGCCTCGGCGATGACCACGCCCTCGGTGTCGAAGCCGGAACGGCCCGCGCGCCCGGCGATCTGATGGAACTCGCGCGAGCGCAGCCGGCGCATCTTGTGCCCGTCGAACTTCGCGAGCGCGGTGAGCACCACGGTGTGGATGGGCACGTTGATGCCGACGCCGAGCGTGTCGGTGCCGCAGATGACGGGAAGAAGCCCCTGTTGGGCGAGCTTTTCCACCAGCAGGCGATAACGCGGGAGCATCCCTGCGTGGTGCACGCCGACGCCGCACCCGAGCAGGCGCTTCAAGGTCTTGCCGAACGCGGTGGTGAACTTCGCGCCCTTCATGGCGTCCTTCACCGCCTCGCGCTGCTCCTTGGTGGCCACACCGTAGCTCGCGAGCGCCGACGCGCTCGAAAGCGCCGCGTCCTGCGAGAAATGCACGAGATAGAGCGGTCCCTCCCCCTTGCGCAACGCAAGCTCGACCGTCGCCTCGAGCGGCGTCAGGGCGTACTCGTAGGAAAGCGGCACGGGGCGCGGGGCGTTCGTGATGCAGTCGACGTCCTTGCCCGTTTGGCGGTGCAGCACCTCGGCGATCTGCGTCACGTCGCCGAGCGTGGCGCTCATCAGCAGGAACTGCACGTTGGGAAGCGTGAGCAGGGGCACCTGCCATGCCCAGCCGCGATCGGAATCGGAGAAGAAGTGGAACTCGTCCATGGCGACGCTTTCGATCGGGGCGTCTTTGCCCTCGGCGAGCGCCTGGTTCGCGAGGATCTCCTCGGTGCAGCAGATGACCGGCGCCGACGTGTTGATGTGCACGTCGCCGGTGATCATTCCGACGTTCTCGCGCCCCAAAAGCTCGACTAAGTTGAAGAACTTCTCGCTCACGAGCGCCTTGATGGGAGCGGTGTAGTACGACCGTTCCCCGAAGCACATCGCGATGAAGTGCATGCCGAGCGCCACGAGCGACTTGCCCGAGCCGGTCGGCGTGCCCAAGATCACGTGGTCGCCCACCATGATCGACATGAGCGCCTCTTCCTGATGGGGCCACAGCTCTATGCCGCGCGAGGCCACCCAGTCGCAAAACGCCTCGAAAGCCTCCTCCTCGGTGAGGTCGGGGTGCTCGTCGTAGAGCTTGCAGGCAAGCGCGCCGAGCTCCCCCGGCGCGCTCGCCTCGCGCGCTGCCGAGGCGAGCTGGGCTGTTTCATCTTCGAATGCGTGGTCTGCGGAATCGGGCACGGTCGCTCCTTGCGTCGGCGAAACGGCGAGCGCGCGAAACCGCGCGCCCCGCCGAAAGATCGGTATGCCCTCAAGTGTAGCGCACCGCGTTCGCGCGCGCCGAAACGCACACCCGATGTGCGGAAAAGCCCTTACGCCTCGGCCGCTTCGAGCGCATGGCGCAGATGGGCCGCATATCCTTCGGCAAGCGATGCGGGGGAAACGATGCGCACCTTGCCGCCAAGGCTCGCGAGCCAGCCATAGAGCGTCGGGCCCGCAACGACCCGCGCCGCCACCTGTGCACGGCCGTCGTCGGCAGCGGAAACCTCGACCTCGGCGCCGAACCGATCGATCACAGCGTCCATCGCCTCGGACGCTGCCAGAAACGTCGCGTCGACCGCCACGCCCTGGTCCCCGCCCAAAAGCGAGTCCTCGAACGCCTCGAGGTCGAAAGCCCCGCTGGAAGCGACGCGGCGGGCCGGTTCGTCGCTCACCTCGACGTAGTCCATGCGGTCGACGCGAAACGCCGCAAGCTCCCCTTCGTCCTCGCCGGCCGTCACCAAATAGTACGATCCCTTCGAGCAGACGAGATCGACCGGCGACTCGACGTAGCGCTCGTTGCCGGGGCGCATCACCTTTCGTTTTTCCGCATCGAACCGGAAATAGCGGAACGACACCTTCCGTTTGGAAGCGATGGCGTCGTTGATGCGGTCGATCTTCGCGAAGGCCGATTCGCCCTGCATCTTGATCCGCCCGGCGACCTGCATGCGACCGTCGAGCTTCGCGCGATCGCGCTCGGGGACGAGGCCCTTCAGGCGGCGCACGAGGGAATCCGCCTTGCGCTGCGTGAGCTCGGCCGAAGATTGCAGCGCGCAGGCGATGGCACGCATGTCGTCAAGGTCGAACTCGCGGGAAACGAGCGCGTATTCCGCGGGAGCGCCCTTGAGCACCTGAACGTCGAGGCCGAACTCGCGCAGCGATTCGATGTCGCGATAGACCGATTTGCGTTCGGCTTTGACCCCGCACGCCTCGAGTTCCTTCAGGATGGCGCTCATCGTAAGACCCTGCTCGGCAGACGTCTTCTCGCGGAGCATTTTCATGAGATAAAGAAGCTTCAGTTTCTGGACGTTGACCATAACAAAGGCTCCTTATCGTTAAGAGAAATAAGACGTATTAATTATATCGCTGCGTTTTCCCTGTTGAAAAAGCTTTTATGACACGAAACGCGTCGTTCATTACATTTTAGCCGTCCCATTGTTGGTTCAGGACGTTTCTTGCTTACATAAGCATCCTCACTTTCGGCGGTACACATCACGGGACAGTCGGCGCCAAAACGCGCGCGAGCGCGGGCGCGGCATGCGTCCATCGCGCGCGCCGCAGGCGAGCACGTGGGCAGTCGGCTATAATTCGATATCGCACGAAACGCAATCACGCTCGACCATTGGATGTGACCACATGCACTCAGGAAGAACCGCAAACGACGCGCTCGAACGCGCGCTTTCCCACTACGATTCCGTCCGCGACGACTACCTCGACGCGTTGCGGAAACACGGCGTCGAGTTCGCGCCCCAAGGCTCCTCGGACGCGGAGATCGCGCGGCTTCGCGGCGAGCTTGCGCAACGCGGCGCCGAGTTCCGCAACGCAGGCGCCTCGATCCGCGTGGGCTGGATATCGAAGGCGTGCATCGAGTGCACGGGCAACCGCGGCAGCGAGACGTTCTCCACCACGTTCAAGTGCCACCGCGACTGCTACTTCTGTTTCAATCACAACCAGGCCGACTACGACACCTTCTTCCGCGAGGGGTGCCCCTGGGAAGAAGGCCTCGACCGCGCCGCGAAAACCTACACCGACGGGTTGGCCGTCATCGGGCTTACCGGCGGGGAGCCGCTTTTGAGCTTCGAAGACTCCATCCGCTTCCTCGAGCGTGCGGGCGAGCTCTTCCCCGACGCGCACAAGCGCATGTACACCTCGGGCGACCTTTTGACCGAGGACATGGCACGCCGCCTGCGCGACGCGGGGCTTCAGGAGATCCGCTTCAGCGTGAAGGATTTCGACCCGGTGGCCCTGCAGGACAAGGTGCTCGACGCGATGCGCCTCGCCAAGCGCTACATCCCCGACGTCATGGTGGAGATGCCCATCATCCCCGGAACCGAGGCGCGCATGAAGGAGCTGCTCGCAAGCTTCGAGGAAATCGGCATCCGCGGCATCAACATGCTCGAATTCTGCTTCCCCTTCCACAGCTGGGACGAGTTCGCCAAGCGCGGGCTCACCGTGCGAAACCCACCCTTCGACGTCATGTACGACTACGGGTATTCGGGCGGGCTTCCCATCGCCGGCAGCGAGGAGCTCGCGCTCTCGCTCATGGTTTGGGCGATCGATCAGGGATTTTCCTTCGGCATGCACTACTGCTCGCTCGACAACAAGCACCGCAGCGAGATGCGCCAGCGCAACGAGCGGGCGGCGCACGTGCACCCCTGCTTCACCTTCGACGAGGGCGATTTCTTCCTGAAGACGGCGAAGGTGTTCGGAAGCGACCGGGCCACGGCGAAGATGATCCTCTCCGCCGCAGGATGCGCCACGATGATCGACGACGAGGACGAGGACTCGACGGCGTTCCCGCCGCGTTACCTCTCGTGCCTTTCGGGCACGTCGGTCGCCCCCGCCATCGCGTTCGCGGTGCTCGAGTCCGACGAGGACGGCAGCTACCTGCAGGAACTCGACCTTCGCGTGGCGGAATAGGGGCGCTTCAGGCGTTCGCCCGCTCGCTCGCCGCGCCCGAAGAGGGCATCGAGCACATCCCGAGCGCAGGATATCCGGGGGCTGCCGCGCCTGGAAGGACGGGGCATATCCCGCCCACAGCATGAAAACGGCCCGCCTCCCTCATGGGAAGCGGGCCGTTCGACGTTTGCGCTGCCGCGAGCGGCTGCTGCGCTACTTGCGCGCGATCGCCGCCTTCGCGGCCTTGGCGACCGCGGCTGCGTCGAGGTCGAAGTAGCCCAGAAGCTCCTCGAACTCGCCGGACTTGCCGAAGCGATCCTGCACGCCCACGAACTCGCAGGGGGCGGGGTGCCTGCGGGCAAGGCATTCGGCCACGGCCGAACCCAGGCCGCCGTGCACGCTGTGCTCCTCGGCGACGACGCAGCAGCCCGTCTTGGCGACGGACGCCGTGATGGTTTCCTCGTCGAGCGGCTTCACCGAGAACGCGTCGATGACCTCGGCGGAGATGCCCTCTTCCGCCAGCGCGTCGGCGGCTGCGAGCGCCTCGCGGATCTCCACGCCGCAGGCGACGATCGTCACGTCGGAGCCTTCGCGCAGCGTGTAGGCGCGCCCGAGCTCGAGCTCGACGTCGTCGGCGTACACGCACGGCACCGCGGCGCGGCCCATGCGCACGTACACCGGGCCCGGCGTCTTCGCAGCGAGCTTGATGGCAGCGCGCGCCGCGGCGTAGTCGGCGGGAACGAGTACGCGCATGTTGGGCAGCCCGCGCATGAGCGAGATGTCCTCGAGCATCTGGTGGCTGCCGCCGTCGGGGCCGACCGACACGCCCGCGTGCGTGGGGCAGATCTTCACGTTGAGGTTGCTGTAGCACACGGTGTTGCGGATCTGGTCGTAGGCGCGACCGGTGCCGAACACGGCGAACGAGCCCGTGTAGGCGATGTGCCCGGTAAGCGCCAAGCCCGCGGCCACGTCGATCATGTTCTGCTCGGCGATGCCGCAGTTGAAGAGCTTGTCCGCGTTCTCGGGCGCGGCGGCTGCGAACTTCTTGGTGGTGGTGGAACCCGACAGGTCGGCATCGACGGCGACGACGGGCTCGCCTTCCGCGGCGAGCTCGGCGAGCGTCACGCCGAAAGCCGCGCGGGTCGCGAGTTTCTTTTCCGCCTGGGCGGCGTCTGCAAGCTTAACCACGGGTCTCCTCCTTGTCGCATGCGCCCGCAAGCTCGGCGAGCGCTTCTTCGAGTTGCTCGGCGTTCGGAGCCTTGCCGTGCCAGCCGGCCTGGTTCTCCATGAACGACACGCCCTTGCCCTTCACCGTCTCGGCGATGACCGCGTGCGGCGCGCCGCCCGTTGCGGCCTTGCATTCGCCCAGCAGCGTGACGAGCGCGTCGATGTCGTGGCCGTTCACATGGTAGACCTGCCAGCCGAACGCCTCGAACTTCGCGCCCAGATCCTCGGGGCTGCACACCTCGGTCACCTTGCCGTCGATCTGCAGGCCGTTGTGGTCGATGATGGCGGTGAGGTTGCCGAGTTTGCGGTGCGCGGCGAACATGGCCGCTTCCCACACCTGGCCCTCCTCGCATTCGCCGTCGCCCAGGAGCGCGAAGACGTGCCCCGGCTTGCCGTCGAGGCGAAGCCCCGCGGCGGCGCCGGCGGCGATGGAAAGTCCCTGGCCGAGCGAGCCCGTGGACACCTCAACGCCCGGGCACAGGTTGCAGTCGGGATGCCCCTGCAGGCGCGTGCCAAGCTTGCGCAGCGTTTTCAGCTCTTCGACGGGGAAATAGCCGGCGTGCGCGAGCGTGGCGTAGAGCGCCGGTGCCGCATGGCCCTTGGCGAGGAAGAACCAGTCGCGGCCCTCCATCTTGGGATTTTTCGGGTCGTGCTTGAGCACGCCGCCGAAATACAGCGAAGTCAGGATGTCGGTGCACGAGAGCGATCCCCCCGGATGCCCGCTTCCCGCTTCTGCGATCATGCGCAGAATGTCGCAGCGAACGTCAGTCGCCACTCGCTTGAGGTCGGTCATTGCAATCCTTTCGTCTATTGCGAAACACGCCACTTGTGATACCCGATCACGAATTGCTCGATATCGCCGGAAAGCACCGCGTCGACGTTGCTCGTTTCCACGCCGCTGCGCAGGTCTTTCACCAGCTGATAAGGATATAACACGTAGTTGCGGATCTGGCTACCGAACGAGTTTTCCATCCGCTCGCCGCGCAGCGCGTCGATTTCCTGCTCGCGCTTCCGACGCTCGAGCTCGTAGAGCTTGCCGCGCAGGACGCGGAAGGCCGCTTCCTTGTTCTGGAGCTGCGATTTCTCGTTCTGGCAGGTGACCACGATGCCGGTGGGGATATGGGTGAGGCGGACGGCCGAGTCGGTCGTGTTCACGCACTGCCCGCCCGGGCCGCTCGAACGGTACACGTCGACGCGGACGTCGGCGGGGTTCAAGTCGACCTCGATGTCGTCGGGGAGCACCGGCATGACCTCCACGCTCGCGAACGTGGTGTGGCGGCGCTTCTTGTCGTCGGTCGGGGAGATGCGCACGAGGCGGTGGACGCCCATCTCGCTGCGCAGCATGCCGTAGGCGTTGCGCCCCTCGACCTGGATCGTCGCCTTGTCGAGCCCGATGCCCTCGCCGGGAACCGCGTCGAGCACCGACACCTTCCAACCCTTGTCCTCGGCGTAGTGCGTGTACATCTTGTACAGCATTTCCGTCCAATCCTGGGCCTCAAGGCCGCCCGAGCCGGGGTTGATGGAAAGGATGGCGTCGCCGGAGTCGAATTCGCCCGCGAACCACGAGGTGACCTCGAGCGAGTCGAGCGAGTCGTCGAGTTTTTCAAGCAGGGCCGCGGCCTCGTCGGCGAACGATTCGTCCTCGTCCGAGAGCTCGGCGGCGGCGCGCACCTCTTCGAGGAGCGCTGCCGCGGCGTCGTATTCGGCGATGGTGTCGCGAAGGTTCGAAGCCTGCTTGGAAACCGCCTGAGCGTGCGAGGCATCGTCCCAGAAGCCGGGCGAGGCGATTTTCGCGTCGAGGTTGCCGAGCTCGGCGGTCTTGTCGTCGATATGGAGGTACGAGCGGGAATCGGCCACGCGCTGCGCGGCGAGCTCGATGTGGTCTTTCAGTTCTTTATCAGCCATAGCTTCCTTATGGTACCAGCAAATGGCCGCCGCCGCGCAATCGAGCATGTGCGTCCACCGATTCTTCGCGCGAAAGGTAACGAAGCGCCCACCGTTTTCGACAGGCGGTTGCAGCCAAGGTGCGCAAGCCCGTATAGTCGAGGCATCTGCCGGATGCCGGCGCGGTCGCTATCGGAGATGCGGCAAGCTCGCCGGCGCGTCATTCGCAAGGAGGCCGCCCATGGACGCCGAGACCGCCCGCCTTTTGCAGAACGCCGGAGTCGACCTCGCCTGCGCGCACGCGCGCTTCGACGGGGACGAGGAGCTGTTCTTGTCGCTTGTGGGCCTCTACCTTGAGGACGAGCACTTCGAGGGGATCGTCACCGCGCTGGATCGCGGCGACGTGCAGGGCGCCTTCCAGCACGCCCATGCGCTCAAAGGCGCCGCCGGCAACCTGTCGCTTTCCCGCCTGCACCGCGCCGCGAGCGCCACCTGCGAGCTTCTGCGCGCGGGCGACGCCGGCGGGGCGCGGGCGAGCCTGCCCGCTCTCGAGCGCGCCCACGCTGCGGCGCGCCGCAACCTGGAAGCGCTTAGGGACGGCAGGTAGCGACTCGAGGCGCATCGCCGCCTTCACGCCGAGGGACTGCGCGCCATCGCGCACGCCGCGCGACGCGGCACGAGCCTTCGGGCGCGCCGGCGGCGATGTCGTCCGGCGGCAAGCGCCGCACGGCGCGACTCGCGGCCTATTCCTCCACGTAGATGCCGTCTTGCTTGAAAATGACGTAGAAGGTGCGGAAGAACACCTTCACATCGAGCAGGAAGCTCACATGGCGCACGTAGTACACGTCGAGCTTCAACCGCTCGCGCCAGGGCAGCGAGTTTCGGCCGTACACCGCCGCATACCCCGTGATGCCAGGCTTCACCAGCAGCTTCTCGGCGTCGTCGCCTTCGTAGAGCTCGGTTTCGCGCCGCAGGTCGGGGCGCGGCCCGATGACGCTCATGTCGCCCTTCAACACGTTCAGAAACTGCGGCATCTCGTCGAGGCTCGTCTTGCGCAAGAAAGTGCCCACGCGCGTCATGCGCGGATCGTCGGCGCCGTTGTAGGTGGAGCCGTCCTCCATCACCAGGTCGGGCGCGTTCACCTTCATGGAGCGCAGCTTGTACATGGTGAAGTCGCGGCCGTTTTTGCCCACGCGGGGCGCGTTGTAGAAGATAGGACCCTTATCTTCGAGGTAGATGAAGGGCGCAGCCACCGCGACGATGAGGAGCACGAACGGGCACGCGACGAGCCCGATCACGATATCGCAGAACCGTTTCCCGAAACGAAGGTACATCACGCGACGCCTTCGGCCTCGAGCTCGGCATACACGCGGCGGAACGCATCCGCCACGTAGTCGACGTCCTCGTCGGCGAGCTTCGTGTGGAGCGGCAGCGTCACCTCGTTCTCGAACTGGGCGAACGCGTTCGGGAAGTCGGCGATGTCGAAGCCGAGGTTCTTGTACGCCGTGAGCAGCGGCAGCGGCTTGTAGTGCACGTTGCACGCCACGCCCGCTTCCGCCATGCGGTTGATGAGCTCGTTGCGAAAAGCCTGCCCGTGCCCGGAAAGCCGCACGAGCATGAGGTGCCCCGACGATGCGAAGTCCTCGCCGTAATGCTCGATGATCTGCAGCGGCAGATCATCGAGCGCTTCCGTGTAGCGCTCGTACAGGCTGCGGCGGCGCGCAAGAAGATCGGGGTAGCGGCGAAGCTGCGCCAGGCCCAGCGCCGCCTGCAGGTCGGTCATGTTGCACTTCCAGCCGGGAAACGCGATGTCGTATTCCCACGCGCCCGCGCGCGTCTTCGACAGCGCGTCTTTCGTCTGGCCGTGAAGCGACATGAGCATAAGGTCGCGATAGAGCCCATCCGAATCGAGTCCGGGAATGTTTTTCCAGGTGAGAGCGCCGCCTTCGGCCGTGGTGAGGTTCTTCACCGCGTGGAAGGAGAACGTGGTGAAGTCGGCCGCCTGCCCGGAGCGCAGCCCGCATCGGCGCGCGCCGAACGAGTGCGCGCCGTCGGCTACGATGGGCACGCGGTCGAACAGCCGCTCGCGCTCGGTGCGCGGCGACCACTTCCCCGCCACCGAGTCGAGCACGGAGGCGAGCTTGCCGTAGTCGCACATGACGCCCGCCACGTCGACGGGAATGACCGCGCGCGTGTTCTCGGTGATGAGCTCAGGCAGGCGGTCGTAGTCCATTTCATAGCTGCCCGGCGCCACGTCGCAGAGCACGGGGGTCGCGCCCACGTGCACGATGGGGCTCGCCGAGGCGGTGTAGGTGTAGGCGCTCGTGACGACCTCGTCGCCCGGGCCGATGCCGAGCGCGCGCAGGGCGCATTCAAGCGCCGCGGTGGCCGACCCGAAGCAGGCGAAACGTTCGGTTCCGCTGAAAGAGGCCAGGTCACGCTCGAACTGCTTGGTCTTGGGTCCGGTGGTGATCCATCCGCTCTTGAGCGCGTCTACGACCTCGTCGATCTCGGCGTCGGTGATGTCGGGAGGAGAGAAGGGGATGTCTCGTTTCACGTTCATGGCAAAAGCCGGTCCTTTCGAGCATTCGCGTTCCCTCGCATCCGGCGCGCGGTGCGCCGCCGCAGCGCAAGGGACGGAAAAGCGGGGCCGCGCCCCGCATGATCGCGTATCCAAGCCATTCATTGTGATGCAACCGCGCGCGTCCGGGCGCACGCTACAGCAAATTGCGTATCAATTCCACTATAGCCTTGTAGGAATGGGCCTGATCGAACTCGCGCTCGGCGACATCGCGCGCCTTCGCGCCCATGATCTTGCGCGACGAGGGATGCGCGGCGAGGCGCACGATTTCCCCCGCGAGAGCAGCCGCGTCGCCCGGAGCGACGTTCACGCCGAAGCCGTCCGCTTCCACCTTCGCGCAGAATTCGGGGCTTTCGCCTGTGTTCACCAGGGGGATGCCGGCCGCCAGGTAGTCGCCGATCTTGGTGACGATGCTCTGCGCGGCGCCGTGCACGAGCGAGTTCACGGTAAGGTCGGACTTCGAGAGGAACGCCGCCATGCGGTCATAAGGCGTGTAGCCCAGAAAATCGACGGGAGCCCCCTCGTCGGCCGCCGCACGCTCCAGGCGCGCGCGGTCGGGGCCGTCGCCTAAGATCTTCACGCGCAAGCCCGCGACCTGGCCCGACGCGATCGTCGCGGCATGCACGAGCGTTTCGAGGTCGTAGCTCGCACCGAGCGTGCCGGCGTACGTCACCCAGAACTCCCCTTCCGGCTTGCCGATTGAAGCCGCGTGGGCCGCAACCCCCGCGTCGAACGCGGAAAGGTCGTTGCCCACGTACACGGTGATGTGCGGGCACGGCTTCTCGCGGTCGCGCTCGGGACGCGCGGCGTATTCGTCGGAGGTTCCCACCACGGCCGATGCGAGCTCGTACACGCGGCGCGCGTCGCGGGCGAACGGGTAGAAGGCGACGTCGCTCACGATCGGCACATCCACGACCATGCGCATGGCCTCGGGCCACAGGTCGTTCACGTCGGCGACGAACGGGATGCCGTGGGCACGCGCGGTCTCGGCGCACACGCGGGCGACGTCGTTCGGCGGAATTTCCGCATAGATGAGGTCGAATGCGCGCTCGTCAGCGGCGAAACGCTCGGCGAACATGCGGCGCAGGTTCTTAGCCGCCTTGCGGTGACTCATGATGCGCGAGAGGTCGAGGTTTTTCTTGTACCCGGGTTCGGGGATGAAGACCACGCGATAGGGAAGGTTCCGGTAGCACGGCTTTCCCGTATCACGCTGCGCCTTTTCCCAGTGCTGGAACGACGAGGTGAACAGCGTCACGTCGAAGCCCTCGGACGCGAGCAGCTCGGATAGGAAGCGGAAACGGGTGTAGCCGCGCGTCTCGTCGCCGAGCTTCACGCCCATGGTGACGACGGCGATACGCGGTTTACGCGCAGAAACGCGATGGGTGTTCGTAAGAGTATCCATGATTCGGCAGTATACCAGCACGAACGCGGCAAGACCACGGCAGACGGCAGGACGCATCGAGGTTCCGAGCGCTCGCTGCCCGGCGGCGTCACCGGTGCCGGGAGACGGGCGGAGCGTCGGGCGCGGTTCCGTTTCCCTGCCCTTGGCGCCCCCTGCGTCACCAGCGCCGGGCAGTGGGCGCGGCACCAGACTCCGGGTGACGGGCTCCGGGCGACAGACGGCGGGGAGCCAAGGACACGTGTGTTAGGCTCCTCTTTCATGATGATCAACGATACATGGCATCGAGCGACGGTTTTGCAAAAGAAATCGCGAAAACAAACCCCCTCATGGCAGCCTGTGACGGTTTTGCACAGGAGAAACAGGCGCATCGGGTGTTTCGGGCTTCGCAAAAGCGTCCTACGCCGCCACACCCTTTTGCAAAACCAGCGTTCGATGCCACCAGGTTTTGCAAAACCGTCACAGGCTGCCATTCAACGAGGCAAAACGGCTCCGGCGTTTGCAAAACCGGCACAAGCCGCCATGGGAGGCCCGAAAAACCCGCAAGCCGTTCGCAAAGCAGGCATTGCCCGCCATTCAGCAGGATGGAAAAGGCACGCGTCCGCAAATCCGTCGCCACCCGCCGCTCGAGGGAAGGGGCGAAACCGCTCCGAAGCGCGCAGCCCGTCGTTCGTCGCAAGGCAAAGGAAGGCGAGGCGAAACGGGGCGGGGTGGCATCCGGTGCCGCCCCGCCCCGCAATCAGCCTTGCGCGGCTCACCGCGCTTCCTCGCGAAACGCAACAAGGCCCGCATATCAAACGGCCTCCGAACAGCCTACCCCTTCGAGGCGTACACCACGTTGTCGGCGGAGTTTTCCCAGGCCGGCAATGTGAAGATGCGGAACCCTTTCTGCCGCAGCGCCTCGCGTTCTGCCTTGGCCGCGTCTCCTACGGAAAGCGCGCCGTTCGGGCACGAGTTCACGCAGTAGGGCGCCTCGCCGTCCTTCACGCGCCCGGGGCAGCGGATGCAGCTCTTCGACCAGATGGGAATCCAGCTCATGTGCAGATCGGGCCACACCCCCGCCGGGCGGTCGATGCCCTCGCCGCTGCCCTCCGTGCGCACCGTGAGCCAGTACGCGTCATCGGGAAGCGAGTTTCCCACCTTGCAGGCCAAAGAGCAGGTCCAGCACCCCGTGCAGCGCTGCAGGTTCACCAGAATCGTCTTCTCGTCCATGTCGTCTCCCCCTTACTCCTCGACCTTGCGCACGTCGCACGCGCAATCCCAGATCGTGTCCCACGCGCCGGCCATGCCGCCGATGCCGCCCGTGCCGAACCCGGGCTGGAAGCCACCGATCGCGCGCACGCAGCTGTCCCAATGTTTGGACACGTCGTTGAGCGTGTAGTCGCTGCCGAGCGCCGGGATGAGCTCGGAGTACATGCCGTCCTCGAACGCGTCGTGGCGCCAGCCGAACCAGCACTGCACGGTTCCCGGGGGAATCTGCTGGTCGAGCTTCATCTCGATCGTCACATGTCCGCGCTCGTTGTAGATTTCCACCTTGTCGCCGTCTTTGATGCCCTCGGCGTCGGCGTCGGCCGGGTTCATGCGGCCCGTCGGGTGCCCGCCGGAAAGGTCGGCCATCACCGGGTCGTCGGTGAACATGGACTGCATGAAGAAGCGCTGGCGGCCGCTGAAGAAGTGGTACTTGCCCTTCGCCGTGCCGTTGCCCAAGCTCATGGGCGTGGGGGCCTCAAGCGGCTCGCGATAGGCCGCAAGCTCGGCGCCCACGGGAAGCAGGCGCTCGCAATAGAATTCCAGGCGCTTCGAAGGCGTGTTGAACGAAAGCCCCATGAACGGGTCCCAGTTCACCGGCGGCGTCGCCGCACGCACGAGCTTCTCCTTCTTCAGGCGCTCGTAGGTGAGCGGCGGCTGGATGCCGGCGATCATCGGCCACTTCGAATCGAGACGCACCGCGATCCACTCCTCCGCCGTCTTGTCGAAGTACTCGCCGAGCCCCACGCGTTTCGCGAGCTCGCTGTAGAGGAACGTCGGGTCCTTCGCCTCGCCCTGCGGCTCGATGGCAGGCTCCTGCAGCACGATGTGGTTGTACGCCGCCGACGCCACCAACTCATAGCGCTCGAAAGGCATGCAGTCGGGCAGCACGTAGTCGGCGTACTGGCCGGTATCGGTCATCCAGATGTCCACATCGACGATGAGCTCCATCTGCGGGAAGATCTCGTCGATCCAGAGCCCCCGGTTCGGGCAGTTGTGCACGGGGTTGCCGGCGATGACCCAGAACGCCTTGATGGGGTACGGCTTTTGGCTTTTCACCTGGTTGATGAACTCGTTTTGGCGCAGCATCTTCGCCTTGTAGCCCTCGCGCCCGAGCGGCATGGTGATCGGCGCGTCGTTGAAGATCAGGGGGAAGCCGGCCGGCAGCATCTCGCTCGTGACGCCCGCACCCGGCCGTCCCAGATTGCCCGTCAGCATGCCGAGCAGGTAGAACGACCGGTAGCTCTCGCCCTGGTTTTGGTAGCGCAGCCCGAGCGCGCCGAAGATGTAGGCATTCGGGGCGCTTACGTACTCGTCGGTCAGGCGGCGCACCACGTCGGGGGCGACGCCGGTGATCGCTTCCTGCCACTCGGGCGTGTAGCTCGCCACGTGCTCGCGCAGGCGCGCGAACGCCGTCTTGCACGCCACGCCGTCGACCTCGTGCGCGCCGTCGAGTTCCATGGCGGCCACGGGGGACGCCTGCTCGCCGGGGGTCATGGGAGCCGCCGCGTTCGCGGCCGTGTCCCACACGAGGTAGTTGCCGTCCGCGTCGCGCAGAAACTCGCCCGTGTCGTCGCGAACGAGGAAGGGCGCCACCGTGTAGGCGAGCAGGAAGGGCTCGTTGTAGCGCTTGCCTTGGATGATGAGGTTGGCCATGGTAAGCGAAAGCGCCGGGTCCGATCCGGGTCTCACCGGCACGAACTCGTCGGCGAAGCCCGCGGTACCGTCGAACAAAAGCCCGATATCGACGATCTTCGCGCCGTTTGCGCGCGCTTCCACCAGATGCTTCGCGATGCGCTGCTGGTTCTCGATAGGGTTCGCGCCCCACACGATGATGTAGTCGGACGTGTCGAAGTTCGCCGGGTCGGTCGTCATGTACTTGTAGAAGTCGCCCATGTCGAAGAACGCCGCGTAGAACGGGCCGTTATCGAGCCCGTAGCCTTGGATGGGGTCGGTCGCGCCCCACAGCCCCATGAAGCGCGAGGAGAGCACGGCGGCCAGGCCCTGCGAGGGCGGTACCGACGCCACGACGTCCCACATGGCGAGCGACTCGGGGCCGTAGGCATCGCGCAGCTGCAGAAGCTTCGCGGCGATCTCGTCGAGCGCCTCATCCCAGCTGATTTCCTCCCACTTGCCCTCGCCGCGCTCGCCCGCGCGCTTGAGCGGGTGCAGCAGGCGTTTCGGGTTGTACGGCTGCCGGCACGACATGATGCCCTTCTGGCAGATGTAGCCCTCGTTTTCCTCCGCGCCGGTGTAGTCCGGCTTCTCGGTTCGCACGATCTTGCCGTCTTTCACGATCGTCTTGATGGCGCAGAACTCATGGTCGCCCCACCCCGGACAGCACGTGTAGACGAACGATTCCCCTTGTGCCATGTTGTCTCCTCTCGTCTTCCCGTTCGGGAAAGGCACGTCGCGCCAGGTGCGCGCATCGCACGCGGGCATCCGGCTGCTTGCCGTGCACCCGGCCGCCGAATGCAGCCGGCTTCGGCCTTGGCCCTTCTGCCCTTCGGCGGACGCTCCTGCGGGCCCCTCGGCCCGTGCGGCGCCTTCCCACCCCTTGCGCTTCATTATGGGAAG
>CAKUIV010000024.1 GCA_934661105.1 uncultured Ellagibacter sp.
TGCCTCGGCGGCAACGGCACCCTGATCGGCGCGTCGGCCAACGTGGTCATGTCCGACATCGCCAAGAAGAACGGCACCTCGATCACGTTCGCGAACTTCATGAAGTACGGGTTCCCGGTCATGCTCGTGACCATCGCGATCTCGGCCGTCTACCTCATCGTGCGCTTCCCGCCGATGTAGGGAAGGGCTGGCAGAAACCCAAAAAGGCCGCGCGCTCTTCGAAAGGAGGGCACGCGGCCTTTTTCATGCGCTGGCTTGGGGGTGGGGCTATCGTCCTTGGTCCCCGTTCGCGTGCTTGCGCTCGTACTCTTCCTGTTTCTGGCGCAGGCGTTCGAGGGAGACCACTTTGTAGTCGAACGTCCCTGTCGACACCACATCCCCGTCGTCGTCGTAGGCTGTTGTGGTGAGGTAGTACTTGTTGCCGTCGATGCGGTCGAGGGTGGCCGTGGCGTGCAGCATGCCGTTCTTCCCGCTTTTCACATGGCGGATGGAAAGGCCCACGCCGAAAGGGCGCTCGCGGCTGAAGTCGACATACTGCATGACGCATGCGCCCGCCACGCTTTCGAGCAGGCTTAAAGTTGCTCCTCCGTGAACGAACCCGTACGGCTGGCGGATCTTGTCGACGATGGGCATCGTCGCTTCCGCCTCGGTTTTGCTTGCGTGCGTGATCTTGATCTGCAGCTCTTCGATGAACGCCATGAGCTCTCCTGTCGATTCGTTTCGGCAAGGCTTGAAAGCGCGTTTTCCTGGGGGCCCGCGCGGCGGTTTCAGCCTCGCTTCTATTGGGAAAGATGATAGGGGATAAAGCGTCTTGAGGGTCAATCGCGAGGTTTTCCGCAGAACGGGCTTTACCGGAAAGCCGGGGCGGAAGGGACCCTGCCGCATTTTTTGAAATCAGTTCCTTGACTCTAAAGAGCCTTTAGCGGCTAGCATGCGCTCAAGTTTTCGAGCTTCGATCGACCTTCTGGTCGGTCCCGGGGGTGGAAAGGAAAGGCAATGGCTGATTTCGACGCAATCGTCGTCGGCGCGGGTTGCGCCGGCACGGTGGCCGCCTACGAGCTGGCGCGTGCCGGCAAGAGCGTGCTCCTCATCGAGCGCGGCAACTATGCGGGCGCCAAGAACATGACGGGCGGGCGCATCTACGGGTTCGCGCTCAAGGACGTGTTCCCCGATTTCGAGGAGGAGGCGCCGCTCGAGCGCAAGATCACGCATGAGCGCATCTCGCTCATGACCTCCGATGCGAACTTCACCGTCGATTTCTCGTCGGACAAGATGCTCGAGTCCGGGCAAGATTCCTACTCGGTTCTGCGCGGGCCCTTCGACCAGTGGCTTGCGAGCAAGGCCGAGGACGCCGGCGCCGAGGCGATCTACGGCATCGCCGTCGAAGAGCTTTTGAAAGACGACACGGGTCGCATCACGGGCGTCCGCGCGGGCGAAGACGAGATCACCGCCGACGTCGTCATCCTGTGCGACGGCGTGAACTCCCTTCTCACCGGCCAGGCCGTAGGGGCCAAGCGCCCTCCGGCGCACGGCATCGCCGTGGGAATCAAGGAGGTCATCGAGCTTCCGGCTTCGGTCATCACCGACCGTGTGCTCACCGGTTCCGACGACGAGGGCGCGGCGTGGCTGTTCGCCGGCGACTCGACCAAGGGCACCTTCGGCGGCGGCTTCATGTACACCAACAAGGAATCCATCTCTCTCGGCATCGTGGCGGGCATCGAGGACACCATGACGAAAGGCCAGGCGCCGGTCTATCAGATGCTCGAGGATCTGAAGAACCACCCGGCGGTGGCGCCGCTCATCAAGGGCGGCAAGGTTGTGGAGCATTCGGGGCACATGGTTCCCGAAGGCGGCATCAACATCATGCCCGAGCTTACAGGCGACGGCGTCATGCTCGCCGGCGAATCGGCCATGATGTGCATCAACCTGGGCTATCAAGTGCGTGGCATGGACTTCGCCGTGGCCGCCGGCATGCACGCCGGGCGCGAGGCCGCCAAGGCGCTCGACGCGGGCGACACCTCGAAGGCGGGGCTTTCCGGCTACGTCACCGCGCTTGAGAACAGCTTCGTTCTGAAGGATCTGCGCCAGTTCCAGAAGGTGCCGGCGTTCATGGGCGGCTTCGAACGCATGTTCAAGGGGTACCCCGAGATGATCCGCGACGTCATGGAAACCATGTTCGTCGTCGACGGAACGCCCGTTCAGCCCATGAAGAAGAGCGTGATGCCGATTGTGAAGAAGGTCGGCCTCATGAATATTGCCAAAGACGCGATGGGAGCAATGAAGGCGCTATGATAAAGAAGGATTTCACGGTCAACGTCGACCAATACCTCTCGCTCGACAAGTTCAACGTCGACGAGTCGAACGCCCACATCGAGCTCGTCGACGACCCGTCCGACGCCGAGTTCGACAAGCTGATCATGGTGTGCCCGGGCGGTCTTTACCGCCGCGACGAGGACGGCAAGAAAACGTTCGATTACGCGGGTTGCCTGGAATGCGGGACCTGCCGCATCGCGTGCGGCGACACCATCGTCAAGAAATGGGAAAACCCCCAGCCCACCATGGGCGTTGAATATCGCTTTGGGTAAGGCATTCCCCTCTTCCTAGAAGACGCCTTATTCCATCCCCTTTGAACCCCCTCGAGACTTGTCCCTCGAGGGGGTTTCTTCGTGTGCTCCATGATTCCTTCACTAAAAACGGCCGTTCCCACCTGGAATTTCGCCGCTTGCCCGCTTACCGAGCGAAAAAAATTTCTCGCTCTGAGGCACTTGACAGGTTGACCTTAAAGGGACTTTAGCCGCTACATTTCATCTCGTGTTTCCGCAATGTAGGGTTTTGGTTAGAAAGGAGAGGTGTTATGTGGGCAGCGAATAAGGATCTGCCGGAATTCGGCGTTCTCCAAGGGTTGAAGGTTGTGCATGCCTCGAGCTCCCTTGCAGGACCGCTGGGGCCGACGATCATGGCCGAATATGGCGCCGATGTCATCTGGCTCGAGAACGCCGATGCACCGGACTATACTCGAACGCTCCACAACATCCAGCCGGAATCTGAGAGAAGGAATCAGCGAGCGGTGGCCGTTCGCCTGAAGTCCCCCGAAGGCCGTCAGATTCTGCTCGACCTCGTCCGCGACGCGGACGTGTTCATCGAGTCGTCGAAAGGCGGGCAGTTCGACCGTCTCGATCTGTCCGATGAGACGCTGTGGGAGGTTAATCCCAAGCTCGTCATCGCGCACATCTCGGGTTACGGCCAGACCGGTCTTCCCGAGTACGTGAACCGCGGCGGCTTCGACGCCACGGCGCAGGCGTTCTCCGGTTACATGTGGGAGAACACCAACGGCGGCGCGACGCCTCCTTACGCGGTCGGCCCGTACGTCGCCGACTACATCGCGGCGCTGTGGACGGGCATGGCCGTGCTCGCGGCCGTCCGCCATGCCGATCAAACCGGCGAGGGCGAGAGCATCGACGTCGCTCAGTACGAGCTCATGATGCGCGCTTCCATCTTCTCTGTCGACTACTTCACGTTCCATAAGGAATTCCCGAAGACGGGCGAGAAGTCGATGATCGCCGGTTGGGGCGGCTTCCCCTGCAAGGACGGCCATACGCTGTACTGCTGCTTCACGGGCGCCGGCGTTCTGAAGAAGGTCTGCAACCTCATCGGGCTCGAGTACGGCAGCGACCTGTTCCCCGCGGGCGCGAGCCTGTACAACATCTCGACCGAGTCCGGCCAGGCGTTCGAGAAGGCCGTCCAGGAATGGCTGCTCGAGCGCACGTGCGACGAGGCCGAGCAGCAGATGCTCGCCGCGGGCCTTCCCGTTTCCAAGGTGAACAGCTGGAAGGACGTGGAGGAGAACCCGCATGTCCAGGCCCGCCACGTCATCGAGGAGTGGGACACCGTCAAGGGAACCCACCTGCGCGCCGTCGGCCCCCTGCCGAAGTTCAAGAAGAACCCCGGTCGCGTTTGGCGCCCCGCCCCCGCGTTTGGCGAGGAGAATGAAGAGATCTTGGGAGAGCTCGGCTACTCCGAGGAGAAGATCAAGGAGCTCTACGACAAGGGCGTCATCAACAGGGACTTCGATTTGAAGCTTTCCCGCTAACGGCTCCTGCGCGCCCCGTGCGGCGAGACGCGCACGCAGGTCGCTCGCGCCGGTCTCAAGGCCCGCGCGACTCGAAAAAGCTTTCACAAGCGCTTTCCCTTATGAAAGGAACTTGCAATGGCAACTGAGAAGAAATCAGGCTTCCACTACGGTTGGGTAGTCTTCGTGGCAACGTGCCTGATCATGCTTTTCCCCTGCTGCTTCACCTTCAACGCAGCGTCTGTGTTCTACCCCTACGTCGCTGCCGAGCTGACCGGCGGCGCCACCGCCCAGGTCGGCATGTACATCACCGTCGTGTACCTGACGATGTTCGTCTGCCTGTGCATCCTGCAGGTCGGCCGCCTGTTCGACTCGAAGCCGGCGAACCTCGTCATCGGGATATGCGTGGCGTGCATCGGCGTGGCGTTCCTCATCATGTCGTTCGCCAACCAGATCTTCCTGTTCTACGTGGCAGGCGTCCTGCTCGGCATCGGCAACAGCGTCATCCTCTACCTGCTCGTTCCCGTGATCTTCGGTCGCTGGTTCAAGAAGAACGTGTTCACGCTCGTCGGCATCGGCATGGCCATGACCGGCATCGGCGGCATGGTTTTCAGCCCCATCGCCACTTCCATCATTGTGGCGAACGGCTACCACACCGCGTACCTCATCTACGCCGCCATCACCCTGATCGTCGGCCTTCCGTGCGCCTTCCTCATCAAGTCGAACCCCGCTGACAAGGGCCTCGAGCCTGTCGGTTACGACGCGAAGGCCGAGGCCGCTGCCGCCGACGCGGCGAAGAACGCCACCGTCGAAGGCGTTACCGTGCACGTCGCGCTCAGCAAGCCGGCCGCCCTCATCGTTTTGGCCCTGTACGCCGCTGCCGTGAACTTCGGTCTGACCATGAACTTCTACCTGCCCACCTACGTGAAGAGCTTGGCTGACGCGCTTCCGGGCGTCGACGTCGCCATGGCCGGCGCTACGCTCGCTTCCGCCGTCATGTTCGGCTCGCTCATCGGCAAGATCGTCCTCGGCTGGACCAACGACCGCTCGGTCAAGGGCTCGGTCATCTTCGGCCTGCTCTCCGGCATCGTCGGCCTCGCGCTCGTCCTGTGGGGCGTCGGCATCTCGGTGTTCCTGGCCTACGTCGGCGGCTTCCTGTTCGGCATCTTCTTCGCCTCCGCCACCACCACGACTCCGGCGATCATCCGCCTCGCGTTCGGCAGCCTCGACTACTCCAAGATCTACGCCTACGTCACCGGCGTGTGCGCTCTGTTCGCTGCCGGCGGTTCCACCATCTGGGGCATGATCTATGACGGCACCGGCTCCTTCACCGGCACGTTCATCGTCGACATGGTCATCATGGCCGTGGCCTTCGTGTTCGCCTTCGGCGGCCTCGTCATCGCCAAGAAGCTTCCGCGCGAGACTCGTTAAGCCCGAAGGAGGATCCGCGAAGCATCATCTGCGGTTACCCCTTACGCCCAATCTATTCCCCGCATGAAGCCCTGGGCTTATCCCTCCAGGCCCAGGGCTTTCCCTTGCGAAAAAACAAAACCTGGCTGGAAAAGCCGCTACGGATAGGAAAAAGCATGAGCCAATCAAAGGGAAAGTTCCACTACGGTTTTCTCATCCTGTTCGCCTGTTGCGCGGTGTGCTTTTCCTCTACCACGCTGTCATTCAACACCGCGAGCATCTTCTACACGCCGGTATCCGAAGAACTCGGCATCGGGTCGGGCCTTTTCGGAACGTACATGACCGTTCAGTACGCGGCCATGTGCGTGTTCATGGTTTTCAGCGGGCGGATCTTCAAGAAATACGACGCGCGCATCGTACTGAGCGCCTGCGTCGTGGTCATCTCGGCGGCCCTCATCTCGATGTCGCGATTCGACGCGCTTTGGCAGTTCTACATTGCCGGCGCGTTTCTGGGCATCGCCAACGCCATCCCGCTCTACCTTATGGTCCCCACGATGATCGACCGCTGGTTCAAGAAGAACGTAGGGCTGTTCATCGGCGTGGGGCTCGCCTTCACGGGTATAGGCGCCATGGTGTTCAACCCCATCGGCGGCTTCATCATCCAGAACTACGGGTGGCGCATGGGGTATTTCGCCTTCGGCGTCATCTCGCTCGTGATCGCATTGCCCTGCACGCTCTTCCTCATCCGCAGCTACCCGGCAGACAAGGGGCTTCTCCGCTTCGGCGAGACGGCCGACGATTCGATCTCGGCCGCCGAGGTCATGGCGAAGCCGCTTGCGGGCATGACCCTCAAACAGGCGTTGCGCACGCCTTTGCTCTACACGTGCGCGCTGTACGCCGGGCTTGTCGACTGCGGCATCACGCTCAACTACTACCTAGCGAGCATGGTCATGTCGCTCGACCCTGCCTACACCGTCATCATCGCCTCGACGGTGGCGGCCTCCGTACAAGCCGGTCAGCTCATCGGCAAGATGCTCCTCGGCGTCATCAACGACTTCTCCATCAAAGCGGGCGTGTTCTCCACCATCACCTTCGGCGTGGTCGGCATCGGGCTCATCACCTTCTTCGGCGCCCAGGGTCTTTGGATCCTCTACGTGGGCGGCTTCATCTTCGGCATGTACTTCGCCGGCGCCACCGTCACCACGTCGGTCATGACGCGCGGCTTCTTCGGCAGCCTCGACTACACGCGCATCTTCTCGATCGTGGCCGTGGTGGCCACCGCGGGAAGCGCTTTCTCGTCGGGCATTTGGGGCATGCTCCACGAGGTGACGGGCAGCTATTCCGCCACCTTCACCGTGGGACTCGGATTCATCTGCTGCATCTACATCGTCGGCATCGTCTGCTTCGCCTTGGCAAAAAGAACGCATGTCCCAGGCACCGATGAAGAGACCGAGCGCGTATCCGATTCGGCGTTTGCGGAGGTAGCCGAGTAGTAGCTGCTTGCAGGGCGCGTTTTTCTTTCACAGGAACGGGAAGGAGGCATGAGGCCTATGAGCGAAGTTGAGGCATCGCCGCTCGATGAAGCGGTTGGCAAGTTCGCCCCGCTTTGGGAAGCCGCCTATGACAAGGGATTGAGCCGTAGCTTCACGGCGCCCGGGAAAACGATCAAGGAATGCATCCTTCGCAATTTGAAGGGGCACGAAGACGACGTGTTCATCCGCTTCGGAGACAAGCGCATCACGCGCGGGCGCGCCGACGAGCTGTCGTGCCGGCTTGCCAACGCGCTCGGCGATGCGGGCGTTGCTCCCGGGGACTGCGTGAGCATCATCGTATCGAATCGTCCCGAGATCGTGTACTCGTTCACTGCTTGCTACAAGGCCGGGTTCGTGGCGGCGGCCTACAACCAGCGATCGACCGCGTGCGAGATCTACGCGGCTGTGCAGGGGGCCGAATCGACCGCCATCGTCATCGAGCGCGACCAGCTCGACAAGGTGCTCGGGTTCTACCTCAACGGCGACTTCGACACGGTGCGCGCGATCGTCGTCATCGACGGCGGGGCGGGATACCGCGCCTCCATGGACGGTGCGGACGAAGCGGCCCTCGCCGGGCGCACGGTCGTCTCGTTCGAAGATCTTCTTGCGCACGGCAATCCCGACGAGCCGGCGTACGAGGTCGAACCCGACGACTATGCGGTCCAGCTGTTCACCGGCGGCACCACAGGTAAGAGCAAGGGGCTGCGTCAAACGCAGGGTGCGCTCGCCTTCGAGATCCAGGATATGGGGGAGTGGGCGAAACCCGCTCTTCGCGGCAGACCCGCCGATATCCTCGTTTGCATGCCGATGACCCACGTGATGGGCATCAACTACGGCATCCACTGGCAGCTCATCAACGGCGGCAGCGTCGTCATCACGAACCGCACGAAAAGCGACGAGATCGTCGCCGACATCGACCGCTACAAGCCCACCATGTGGGCGACGCTTCCGGCGCTTCTGCTTGCGGTGAGCCACGAGGAGGGTATCGCCGACACCGCCTTCTACGACCTCGATCTCATCATATTCGGGGGATCGTTCATGCCGAAGGAAACGCTCGCCACGTTCAAAGGCGCCACGCGCGCGCCGTTCGTGAACAGCTACGGCATGTCCGAGAGCTTCGGGTTCGTCTCCTGCAACCCCGTGGGGAGCGTGCGCGAGGAAGGCAAGGCCGACAAGATCGCGTCGATCGGCGTGCCCATCGCCGAAACCGACATGCTCATCGTCGACTTGAACGACGGCACCGAGCCGATGGAGCCGGGGCATTGCGGCGAGATCGTCTTCCGGGGCCCTCAGTGCGCCAAGGAATATTGGAACAATCCCGCAGAGACCGCGCATGCCATCCGCAACGGCTGGATTTACAGCGGGGACATCGGCTACATGGATGAAGACGGGTATTTCTTCATCGTCGATCGCAAGAAGGACATGATCTCGGTCGGCGGGTTCAATGTGTTCCCGAGCGAGATCGACAACGTGCTGTCGACTCATCCGGCCGTCAGGGAGGTTTGCACCATCGGCGTGCCCGACGAGAGGTCGGGCGAGCGTGCCAAGGCGTTCGTGAGCCTTAAAGCCGGTTGCGAGTCTTCGGAGGAGGAACTTCGTGCGTACTGCAAGCATTTCCTCGTCGCCTATAAGGCGCCGAAATACATCGAGTTCATCGACGAGATTCCCAAGACGAAGGCGCACAAGCCCAATCGAGCGGCGTTGAAGCGGCTGGAGGAGTCGAGGTCCTAAGTGCGGCGCATCGGCGCTGCGCAATCGCGGAAACACACCCCTTGACTCTAAAGGAACTTTACCAACTAGGATCGTTTCACCGGGTTTTCCCAACCGGTTCGGGATCCTAACAGGAAAGAACAAAACCGAGAAACCAGAAGGAGTAGTAAGATGATCGATTTCAGCATTACTGACGAGCAAGAGCTCATGCTTGAGAATCTTCGCGAGTTCTGCGCCCGTGAGTGCACTGAAGAGCGCATCCAGAAATGGTACGAGCAGCGCTACGTCGACGAGGACGTGCGCAAGGCCTACCTCGAAGCCGGCTTCGGTTACATGTTCATCCCCGAGGAATACGGCGGGGTTTCTTCCGACGCCGTCACCATGGCGCTCGTCGTGACCGAGCTCATGCGCTGCACGAAGGCGACCATGCCGTTCATGTCCTACAGCCTCTCCATGTTCGACCTGTGCGAGTTCGGCACGCCCGAGCTCATCAAGGAAGGCATGGAATACTACGAGAAGACCGGTGAGCAGTGCTTCAGCCTGGCGCTCTCCGAGCCGTGCGCGGGTTCCGACAACCGCGGCATGCAGTCTGTGGCCCACTGGAACGGCGACGGCACCGTTACCCTGAACGGCACGAAGACGATGGTCTCCCTCGCCGAGACGGCCCCGTACATGCTCATCATCGCCAAGGATGAGGATCCCGCCCGCGAGAACAAGTCCATGTCCATGTTCATGATCAAGTCCGACACCCCGGGCCTGTCGCTGTCGCCGCTGCACAAGATCGGCCAGCAGATCACCAACTTCTCCGAAGTCTACATGGACAACGTCACCGTCCCCGAAACCTGCATGCTCGGTGAGAAGGGCAACGGCTTCCTGCAGCTCATGAAGAACTTCGAGCTCGAGCGCATCATGCTCGCATCCCACAGCTTGGGTCTTGCGAAGGCAGCGCTTGAGGAAGCGGCCGCCTACGCCGGTCAGCGCCAGGCGTTCGGTCAGCCCATCGGCAACTTCCAGCTCATCCAGGAAAAGCTCACCGACATGGAGATCAAGGTCCAGAACATGGAGAACCTGCTCCTCAAGACCGCATGGGAGTTCGACAACGGCATCGACGTCCGCCTCGATTCCGCGCTCGCCAAGCGCTACATCTCGATGAGCGCTACCGAGGTCTGCTCCGAGGCGCTCCAGATCATGGGCGGCATCGGCTACACCACCGAGTCCTGCGTCGGACGCCTCTGGATCGACGCGCGCGGCAGCCAGTTCGGCGGCGGCACCGACGAGATCATGGTGCACATCGCCGGCCGTCAGATCCTCAAAAAGTACGCCCGCTAAACCCGTACGTACCCGCAAAGCCATTCGAGATAGGACGCGCACATGAACATCTACGTAGCCGTCAAGGTGGTTCCCGACGACGCGGACATCAGCGTTGCCGCAGACCGCACCCTTGACTACAAGAAAGCTCGCCCGACGGTGAGCACCTACGATCTGAACGCCCTTGAAGCGGGCGCGCAGCTCGCCAAGGAAAACGACGCGAAGGTTGTCGCCATCTCCGCCGGCGACGAGTCGGTGAAGGAGTCCAAGAACGCCAAGAACATCCTCGCGCGCGGCATCGACGAGCTCGTCGCCGTGATCGACCCGGCGTTCAAGGACATGAGCACCTACGAAACCGCCCAGGTCTTGGCCGAGGCCCTGAAAGCCCGCGGCGACGCCGACCTCGTCATCTGCGGCGACGGCTCCGCCGATCTGTACAACCAGCAGGTCGACGTGCAGCTCGCGGCTGCGCTCGGCATCCCCGTGGTGACGGCGGCTTGCAAGATCGAAATCGACGGCGGCAAGGCGAAGGTCGAGCGTCTGCTCGAAACCGAGAAAGAAACCGTCGAGGTCGAGCTCCCGGCCGTTGTCTCCGTCATCCCCGATATCGCGCTTCCGCGCGTGTGCGGCATGAAGGATATCCTGTCTGCGGGCAAGAAGCCGGTCACTCCCGTCGAGGTCGCCCCGGTCGATCCGACCATCGAGGTTCTCGACATCCTCGCTCCCGTTCCGGCAGAGCGCAAGCAGATCGTGTACAAGCTGGCCAACGATGGCGATCTCGACAAGTTCGTGGCCGCACTCGCTGAAGCGACGAAGTAGGTGGGATGATGAAGGTATTCGTTATTGCAGAAACTGAAAAAGGCGCGCGCGAGCTCGCTGCGGGCGCTCGCCAGCTCGGCGATTCGGTGGCGCTCGTCGCCGTCGGCACCGACGCGGTTGCCGGCGTGGCCGATGTCGCCTATCACGTCGCGGTCCCCGAAGGGGCCATGGCAGAAGATGCCGCCGGCGCCATCGTGGGGCTTATCGAGGCCGAAGGCGCTGCCGTCGTCCTTGTCGAGCCGACTCGCCGCATGAAGGTCGTGGCGGGCCGCATCGCCGCCGCCTTCAAGACGTCCGCCGTCACCGATGTGAACGCCTTCGATGGCGATGTTGCCGCGAACCTCTACTTCGGCGGCTTGGCCACCACGCGCCAGACGGTGAAGGGCGACGTGAAGGTGTACATCACCGGCGCCGCTCCCTTCGGCGAGGCCGAAGCGACCGGCACCGATGCGGTTGAGGAACTCGCCTTCGAGCCGAGCGCGAAAGCCAAGGTCGTGGCGGTCGACGCCTTGCCTCCGAAATCGGTCGATCTCACCGCGTGCAAGAACATCGTCGCGGCAGGCCGCGGCTTCAACGAGGAAGGCAAGCTCGATTGGGCCCGCGAGATCGCAAAGCTTATCGGCGGCGAGATGGGTTGCACCCGTCCCCTCACCGAGGCCGAGAACTGGCTGCCGCGCGAAGTCTACATCGGCGTTTCGGGCCTTATGCTCTCGCCTGATGTGTACGTCGGTTTGGGCGTTTCCGGCCAGATGCAGCATATGGTGGGCGTGAACACGGCCAAGACCATCTTCGCCGTGAACAAGGACGAGAACGCGCCGATCTTCGCGCAGGCCGACTACGGTTTGGTCGCGGACATCGATGCTGCTCTTCCGCAGATCATCGAGAAGCTGAAATAGCTTCGACGCTGATACAATTCAAAGGGCGTCTTCCGCGGAATAGGGAAGGCGCCCGCTCTGCGTTTTAATCTAATCTAAGAATAATTCGGGGGAGTTGTTCTTGGATTGCTGCAGGTTCGTGCGAAAGGGGAATTCGTATGGCACGCAAGAGGTACAAGATCGGCAAGATATCCGAGTTGATGGGCATGACGTCCGAGGCGCTTCGCTACTACGAGCGCGAGGGGATCGTCGAACCGGAGAAAGACCCAGTGTCGGGGTACCGCATGTACACCGCATGGGATCTGCATATCCTTATCCGGATTCGAATGTTCCGCAGGTACGGCCTTACCCTCGAGGAATCGGCGTATGCGCTTCGCAATTGCGACGCGGACTGCATCGATCAGATTCTCGAGGAGAAGGCTCACGACCTTGAGGAGAAGATCCGCGAGGAGGAGCGCCTGCTTGCGCGCCTGAAGAAGGACCGGTATTCGCTCAAAGAGGCCCAGAAGAACATCGGGAAGTTCAAAGTCGAGATCAATCCCGCCATGCGTTTTCTCGACACGCAGAGAAGCTACAGCATCATCGACGAGAAGACCGAGTTGTACAGCAAGTGGATCGATAAGGTTCCTTATGTGTCGTCTGGCGGCATTTTCGAGTTCACTGCGGCTGAAGGAGAGCTGCGCTACGGTCTCATGATCGATGAGGACCAGGTAAAAAGCCTGGGGGGGGGGTTCACTGAAGGCGCTGTCGCCATTCCCCCGCAGAAATGCCTCGTCACGTTCTTCGAGTCGGGCAGCGAGAAGGAGCTTGGCCCCCAGATGTTCCTTCCTGCCATAGAGTTTCTGCACGAACACGGCCTTGAAATGACCGGAGACCCATTCGCGAAGGTGCGCATGATGTACGCCGGCGAGAACGAGTACTACAGCCTTTACCAGGGATGGGTTCCCTTCGACGGCGACTTCTGCCTGTGCGATCCGGTGTCTATCGAAGGAGACTGATATGACCGAACGCGGTTGCGGCGCTTTGGCTGAGGGGGAGAAACTCGAAGGCAAAAGCGAGATGCGGAAAGCTCGCGAAATCTACGAGCGGACCCAAGCGGTGCGCGACGCCCGAAAGCGTTTGTGCAAGGTATGCACAAAGTGCAACCGCTGCTCGTTCATGAAGAATCGCGCGCGAAAACCGCACGCTGCCCCCGGCAGCGTGCACGTGCTCGAGAAAAGCCGAGAGGTTTAAGCGCGCCCTTTTGTGTTTGTCGATTTGCCCAATGCCGGCTGAAAAGCATTGGCCTTCTGTTCGGCTGTTGCTTGTCATGGGGCGAGCATAATGGGCGAAGGGCGAAACGAGGGGGTCCCATGGTTTCCTACACGTTGCCGGGAATGACGGAGTTTCCCGAGCTGAATCTACTGTTCTTGTCGTTCTATCGCGATGCGCGCGATATCTTTTTCGATGACGTTGCGATCGAGAGCGTCTACGGCGGGTTTCCCGGAAGCGCGCTTTGCGGCGGTCGCAATAACGTCGGCGAGCCGTTTCGGGCTGCCGACATCGAAAAATGCTTTGCGCGGTATCGCGATTTGGGCGCTGCTTGCAACGTCACGTTCACCAACCAGGTCGCGACCGCCGACGCGATCGAGGGCGATGCGTACGGTGCGCTCATATTGGATGCGCTCGATGCGCAGTCGCGATCGTCTGAGGCATGTCCCTCGAACGGCGTGATCCTGTTCACGAAGGCGATGAGCGACTTCGTTCGGGATCGATACCCCAATCTTCGCCGCATATCGTCGACTACCAAGCAGCTGCAATCGATCGAGGCAACCAACAAGGAGATCGATGGGTTCGATCGCGTGGTTCTCAACTACAACTTCACGCACGACGAGCAGGCGATATCGGCTATCGAGCATCCAGAAAAGCTCGAGGTCATGGCCAACGAGTACTGCACGTTAGGCTGTCCGTACCGCGCTGAGCATTATCGCGCGACGAGCGAGAGCCAGATCGAAGGCGTCCCTTGCACCTTCGCGTGCCGGCACAAGCCGGCTCCCCAAGCATGGGGCTTCCTGAACGGCCTAATCGAGGGCGACGTGTTCCTTCGCAACGAGCAGATCCGTCACTATGCGAACGATTTGGGTGTGGGAAGCTTTAAGATCGTCGGGCGGGGGCTTTCCCGTTACGACGTGATCGACTCGTATCTCTATTACCTGGTGAAACCGGAGCACTGGTACGAAGTCCGCGATTACCTTATCCACAGGAGTTACCTGTGAAGCACGTCGGCCGCCTCGTTCTTGAGCGGCCGACGTGCTTCACGGCCGTTGAGCGCTGACGGCGCTTTCCTGCCACGTGGGAAAGCGCGCGAGTCGTTCGGGCATGATTTCGCGGCTCTGTCTCAGGTTGCGGCTTCTTTCTGCACAGGCGGTGAAACGATAATTTGTGCAATTGCACAAATAACTGCCGTTTAGCAGAGAAATAATGCCTCTCAAACGATTGAATTTGCATCATTGACGCGCGCTAGTGGTGCGTTTTTTATTCGAAGCAACATAGAAACACACGATTTACCAGCGAAAACGAGATGCATAAAGAAATGGCGGCAACTTTGGTCGCCTGTAGGTGCTTTGTGCATTTTGCTCACCTCATACTTGAGTCATCTCGAGGGGGCTTGAGGGGTCACGAGGCGCGATACCTCGCCAAGGCAACGAAAAGGCATCTCCACGCCAACGCGCTGCGATGACGCATCGAAATCCTAAGAGTGCGCTCCCTGCGGGCGGTCGAAGGCGAACAGGCGCGATCAACGTCATCGCGTTTTGTCCCTCCATCGTCTTCGACCGTCCGCTGTGGATGACTTCGGACGAAGAGGAGAGGAGACGAAGCATGGAGCAGAAGAATCTCGAAGAGCTCTATCACAAGGGTGAACTCGAGTGGGAAGAGGGCGAATACACGGTCTGCCGTGGATTTCAGTGGACCCCTCCCGGATGCCATAACAGCTGTGGCATCCTGTACTACCTGAAGGACGGCGTGATGGACCACGCCGAGGGCGACCCGCTGTTCCCGTACAACAAGGGCCGTCTGTGCGCGCGCTGCCTGAACCTGCACGAGGCCGGCTATCAGGAGAACCGCCTGAAGTACCCGCTGCTTCGCAAGAAGGAAGACCGCGGCAACGTCGACGCTTTCAAGCGTATCAGCTGGGACGAGGCGCTCGACTACATTGCGAACTACGTGAAGAACGAGATCGACGGCAAAGGCTATGGCCGCGAATCGATCTTCGGCATGGTGGGCACGGGCCGCAACATCTGCTGGCAGGTGCCTTGGATCATCAACAACGCGTTCGGGTCCCCGAACACCTTCTGCGCGCTGTTCTCCGGCGACTCGTGCGCTGTGCCGCGCACCGCTGCAACCGTGGCGCTCATGGGAGGCTATCCTGTTTCCGACCTGGGCCAGTTCAACGAACAGATGATGGATTACCCCGATTTCACCGTTCCGGGAACCATCCTTATCTGGGGTGCGAACCCGCTGCGTTCCAACGCCGACTGTTTCCAGGGATTCTGGATCACCGACTGCATGAAGGAAGGGTCCAAGCTCGTCGTCGTCGACCCGATGATCAACTGGATGTCGGCCAAGGCTGAAGTGCAGATCCAGATCCGCCCCGGCACCGACGCTGCCGTCGCCATGGCGATGAACCACGTGATCATGGAGGAGGATCTCTACGACCACGAGTTCGTCGAATACTGGTGCTACGGCTTTGACGAGTGGCGCGAGCGCTGCTCGGAATGGACGCCCGAGAAGGCCGCCGAAGTCGCCTGGTGCGACGCCGACGACATCCGCAAGGCGGCTCGCGTGATCGCTACGAACGGCGCATGCGCAGCACCCTTCGGCGTTTCCAATGACCAGAAGCGCAACGGCGTTGCCGCATACCAGTCCATCTTCAACATGCTCGCCATCACCGGCAACTACGAAAACCCCGGCGGCAACACCATCGCTTACGACCCGTGGGGCACGGTCATGTCCTACGTTGCGGGTTGGGACGAAGGCGTGCTCACGCCCGAGATGAAGGCGAAGCGCCTGGGCGACAAGGAGTTCCCGCTGCATTCCGTGGGCTTCTCCGCGCTTGGCCAGCCCGACATCCTGCTGAAGGCGCTCGAAACCAACAACCCGCCGATGCGCATGAGCTTCTGCATGGGAACGAACCCGTTCGTGAACATGGCGCCTGACGCGTCTCGCGCCTATCACGCGCTCATGAACGTCGACTTCGCCATCGCGTGCGACTACCGCATGACGCCCTATATCGCCGGCTGCGTCGACTTGGTGCTGCCCATCGCCATGAACTGGGAACGCAACACGCTTCGCTGCTGGTTCACCCCGATGCGCGCCAACCGCAAGATTTCCACGTACTACGAAGCGAAATCCGACGAGGAGATCGTGGTGCTCCTTGGCAACAAGATGAATCCCGAGTTCTTCCAATCCAAGGGCATCAGCACTGATATGGACATGCTCGAGTACATCGTGCAACAGGCTCCGAACCATACGTGGAGCTTCCAGGACCTCTACGACGGCAAGGCCGATGGCAAAAACTACGACTGGCCCGATCGCCCGTACTACCAGTACAAGACCGGCGGCTTGCGTCCCGACGGTCAGCCTGGTTTCGCCACGGCGACGGGTCGCATCGAACTGTGGTGCACCATGTTCGCGAACCTCGGCCTTGAGCCCATGCCCAAATACGAGGAGCCGGCTGAAAGCCCCGTGTCCACGCCCGAACTCTTCGAGAAGTTCCCGCTGGTTCTCACCACTGGCGCCCGTAACTTCGAGTTCTTCCACTCCGAGCAGCGCGAACAGGCTCATATGCGTGCGACCTATCCCGACCCGCGCGTTCGCATCAACGTTGAGGACGCTAAGGAACTCGGCGTGTCCGACAACCAGTGGGTGTGGATTGAGGGCAAGCGCGGCCGCTGCCGTCAGCGCGCGCTCGTTACCGAAGGCATCATGAAGGGCGTCGTCGAGGCCGATCACGGCTGGTGGTTCCCCGAGCAGGACGGCAACGCGCCTCATCTGTTCGGCGCCTTCGATTCCAACATCAACAATCTCACCGAGAACTGCAATCCCGGGCCTTACAGCTTCGGCGCAGACTTCCGCAGCACGCTTTGCAAGATCTACCCGTGCACGCCGGAGAACAGCGAGGTCATGCCCGGCACCGAAGTCGTGGTGAATGGCGGCTTCACCAAGGGCGAGGATCTGGAGTACGGCAATCCCGCCGTGGCGGCGTACGGCGAGCAGCAGTAAAGGAAGGGGGATGATAACAATGAGCAAGATGGGTCTTTTCATCAACTACGACATCTGCTTCGGATGTCATGCATGCGAGATGGCGTGCTCTCAGGAGAAGAAGCTTCCTGCGGGAGAGTTCGGCATCAAGATCGCCCAGTACGGTCCGCACAAGAACATCAACGGCGATTGGGAGTACACCTACCTTCCCATTCCCACGAAGCTGTGCGACCTGTGCGCTGAGCGCACCGAAATGGGCAAACTTCCCAGCTGCGTTCACCATTGCGAGGCGGCTTGCATGGAATACGGCGATATCGAGGAGCTTTCCAAGCGCCTTGCCGACATGCCGCGCTCCGTCGTGTTTTCGCTTGACTAGCTGATTTTCTTTGCATAGGTTGCCGGCTTCTTAAGGGAGGGGCCGGCAACTCGAGAGGGAATCCGGGGTATCGACAGATGTCGCCTCGCCGACGCAGATGAGATTGCGGCGGCGAGGCGAGAATTTTCGAAAGGGGAAAAATGAATTACAAGGTTATCGATGGCGAGAAGGTATATGGCTATCGCTGGGTCATCCTGGCGCTTATGGGCCTTGCCTGCATCGTCGTAAACGGCTCTACTCTCGTGTTTGCCGGCATGGCCGGCATCCTGTTGAATCCGACAGGGCCGTGGGCATTCGACGCTCAGCAGTTCATGATGCTTACGAGCTGCTCGTATCTCACTGGTTTTCTGTTCTGCATGGTGACCGGCACCATGGCCGACCGTATGGGCATCAAGAAAGTGCTTGTCGCCGGCCTCGCCATTTCAGCCGTTGGCGCTATCTTGCGCATTTTCTGGGGCGGTTTCGCCGGCATGTTCGCGACTTCGGTCATCTTCGGTTTCGGCCTGGCTGCGTTGAACGCGAATTCGGCGAAGATCATCAGCCTGTGGTTCCCCGGCAAGATGATCAGCCTTGCGATGGGCATCTATCTTTGCTGCGCCACCGTCGGCTGCGCGCTTGCCGTGCCTCTGGCCGGCATGGCCGCCGAGCCCACCCCGGTGTTCGCCGCGGTTGCCGTTCTGTCCGTCATCGTGGTCGTTCTCTGGGCGCTGCTCTACAAGAAGCATCCCGACAAGGAGCAGCTCATCGTCGAGCCGGTCATGAAGCATCTCGGCGTCGTCGTGAAGTCGAAGAACCTCTGGGTCGCCTGTCTCGTCATCGGCTTCATCATGGCTGCCGGCGCGGTGAACAACGGCTACCTCGTCGCGGCGCTTTCCGGCGATCCGTCTGTCGGCGGCAAAGCCCTCGATTACACCTTCGCGACGCTCACGTCGTCGATCTGCAACATCACCTGCTCGGTCGGCGGCATCCTGTTCCCTCTCATCTTCTCGAAGACCCACAACGAGAAGTGGTGGCTCGTCGGGCTCTGCGCAGCGGTCATCGTCGGCATCGGCATCTACTGGTTCATGCTCGATGGCATCGCCACTGCTGTGGGCGTCATGATCGTGTCCGTGCTCGTCGGTGGCGTGCTGCCTTTGGCAAAGGCGCTGCCTGCGCAGCTGCCCGACATCAGCGCCGAGCACATGGGCGCTGCGGGTGGCCTGCACTCCACCATCCAGAACGCGTTCGCGTTCCTCATCCCGTCCTACGTGGTGGCTCCGATCTGCGGTTTGAACTACGACCTGCTGAACGGTGCGGCGTACGCTATCCTGACCGCTCTCGTTCTCATTTCGGCGCTGTTCCTCCCGAAGCTCGTCACGGGCAATCGCGCGGCGGTCGAAGAATCCGAGAAGTAAGACAATCATCGCCTCGCGGCGCGTATCCCCCCTGTGCGCCGGGAAGGCTTCAATCCCTCGTGGGCGGGACCTCGGAACCGGGGTCCCGCCTTTTCATATTCAGTTAGGAGACGAAATGTGTTGGGCGTGCAATCCCGTGTGCGGAAGATGCAAGCCGCCGAAGCAGAAGGTCGCGACATGCCCGTTGTGCGGTGCGGTTGCGTTTTTCTCTAAAGGGGACATCCTGTCCGCGGATAACCTTCCTTGCCCGAAATGCGGTAAGGATCTGCTTGATGAGGTCGCCGTAGAGCCTGTGTTGTGCCGCCGCAGTGGGAACTGGTGCGCGTGGCCGTGCGGACAGAGCGGGAAGAGGCCCGATTCTGGCTTTGCGGAATGTCCCTACAACACGCCGCTTGTCAAGCCGCAGGGCTTCTAAACGAGCAGCTGGCGGAACTTGTTCGAGGTGAGTATCTTGTAGCGATAACAGCAGATGAGGCGTTCCCGTTCCCCGAACTGGTTCAGGTCGATCCCGAATCG
>CAKUIV010000025.1 GCA_934661105.1 uncultured Ellagibacter sp.
GCCTCGAGAAACTCGTCGAGACCCGCGATTACAACCAGTTCATCTTCATCGCCGAGCGCATCTGCGGCATCTGCGCATTCGGCCACTCCATGGGCTACGCCGAAACGATCGAAAGCCTTATGGACGTCGAGATTCCGTCGCGCGCGCAGTATTTGCGAACCATCTGGCATGAGCTGTCGCGCGTGCATTCGCACATCCTCTGGCTCGGTCTTGCAGCCGACGCGTTCGGGTTCGAAAGCCTCTTCATGCACTGCTGGCGCTTGCGCGAGCGCGTGCTCGACATTTTCGAGAAGACCACTGGCGGCCGCGTCATCTTCTCGGTCGTGAAGGTCGGCGGCGTCGTGCGCGACATAGACGCCGTCCAATTCGCCGAGATCAAACGCGTACTCGAAGGCATCAAGGACGATTACCGCCAGATCATGAACGCGTTCTTGAAGGATTCGTCGGTGAAGAACCGCACCGTCGGGGTGGGGCATATCAGCCACGAGGACGCGCTCGCGCTCTCGATGGTCGGCCCCTTCGCGCGCGCGTCCAACGTGAACTACGACGTGCGCATGCTCGGCCGCGGCGGCTACGGCGCGCTGAGTGATTTCGCGCCCATCCTTGACGATGAGGGCGACTGCTACGCGCGCTGCAAGGTGCGCGCTCTTGAGGTGCTCCAGTCGATCGACATCATCGAGGAGCTCATCGACAAAATCCCTGCAGGCGACATCGCTGTGCCGGTGAAGGGGTCTCCAGCCAAGGGATCCGAGGCTGCGAATGTGGTCGAGCAGCCGCGCGGCGAATGCTACTACTATGCGCGCGGCAACGGCACGAAGTATCTTGACCGCATGCGCATGCGTACGCCGACCTCGCAGAATCTCGCCGGCATGACGTCGGCGCTTGCCGGATGCGATCTTGCCGACGTGAACATGATCATCCTCACCATCGACCCCTGCATCAGCTGCACGGAAAGGTAGGCGAACATGGGTGGATTCAAGTTGGGCAAGATGACGCTCGGATCGCTTTTCAAGAAGCCTGAGACCGTTTGCTATCCTGCGGAGAAAAAAGAGGCGCCTGCGGGGCTTAAGGGCCACATCGTCAACGACGTGAGCGTATGCATTGTCTGCGGCATTTGCCAGCGTCGTTGCCCCTGCGCTGCGATCACCGTCAGCAAACCAGACCGCACGTGGACAATCGACAAGTTCCGCTGCGTGCAATGCGGCACCTGCGTCCTCGAGTGCCCGAAGCATTGCCTTCACATGGAGCCGGGTTGGCCCGCTCCTTCGAAGAAGATGTACACCGAAACGGTGAGCGTCCCTGAACATCCCAAACCGGTGAAGAAGGCGGCTGAAGAATAGCAGGCTGTTCTGCCTGCAGACGACGAGCACGGCGGCGGGCCTGGGCACCGTTCGCGTCGACAGATGTTTCAGGATTGCAACGAAGAAAGAAGGTTCGCACGGCGATGGGCATCCTCGATAGCGCTCAAGACATGTTCGGCAAAGGGGTTACTGCTGCGCGAGGCGCCGTTTCCGGCATCGCGGTGGAGCAGCTGCCGTTCATGCGCGGTTTCGTGCGTCTGTGCAGCGACGGCTGGGACCAGGGCTGGCACGAACGCAACGGCGGGAACCTCACCTATCGCATGACGGCTGCGGACGTCGAGGCGTGCCGCCCGTACTTCAGCGCAACGCCCTCGGAGTGGGCTCCCCTCAATGTTCGAGCTGAAAACCTCGGCGGGTCGTTTCTCGTCGTAACGGGCGCTGGACGCTATATGCGCAACGTGCCGCTCGACCCGGCTCACAACGTGGGTATCGTCGAGATCGATGACGCGGGCGACGCCTGGCGTTGCGTGTGGGGGTTGAAGGACGGCGGTCGGCCCACGTCGGAGTTGGCATCGCATGTCCTCATCCATTCGGTTCGCATGGAGGCGACGGGAGGGGAGTGCCGTGTTCTCTATCACGCGCACCCGTCGAACGTCGTTGCCTTGACGGCGGTCATGCCGCTCGATGCGCGTACCGTCACACGCGCCCTGTGGAAGATCATGACCGAGTGCATCCTCGTGTTCCCCAAAGGCATCGGCGTCGTGCCGTGGATGGTTCCCGGCGGGCGCGACATCGCTTCGGCGACGTCAGAGCTCATGAAAACCTACGACGCCGCCATCTGGGCCCAGCATGGCCTGTTCTGCTCGGGTCCGGATTTCGATAGCACCTTCGGCCTTATGCACACTATCGAGAAAGCGGCGGGAATCTACGTGGAGGCGCGCCTTCTCAACGGCGGTAGCGGTGATTTTCCCAACACGATTACCGATGAAGGGCTTCGGGCGATCGCGCGTGAGCTTTCCCTCGACATCAACGAGTCGTTTCTCGACTAGGCTTTTGTGAACATCCCCGTGGTGAATTGGCGAAAGGTCATGAAGTTGCGGTTCGGGGCGCTATAATTACACGTCGCGAATTGCACGACCGACTCGCTTGAGTCCATTACCTGGGGGCAATGCTGTATGGCGAAGACGACCGATAAGGCCGCAACGACCGAAGTCACAACCGAAGAAGACGAGGTGCTCGACACCATCTTCACCATCCCGAACCTGATCTCGGCGATCAGGCTCTGCATGGTCCCGTGCTTCATCGTCTTGCTTCTGAACGGCTTCGATATCCCCGCCACCATCCTTTTCGCCCTTGCGGCCTCCACCGATTGGATCGACGGCCAGGTCGCCCGCCGTACGCACACCGTGTCGAAGCTTGGGCGCTTGCTCGATCCCGCGGTCGACCGCATCCTTATGATCTCGGGCGTCGTGTGCCTGTTGATCGTCGGTCGCTTGCCGTTCTGGGTCGTCTTCTTCGTCATTGCTCGCGACCTGCTTCTGCTCATCGGCGGCGCGTGGCTTATCAAGAAATGGCATATCCGCGTTGCGGTCATCTATCCGGGCAAAGTTGCGACGACGTTTCTGTTCATCGGGTTCGCGGCGCTGCTTTTGAACTGGCCCGTTCTCACCGGCCTCGGCGTCGTGGATGCAGCGTGGCTGCCCGGTTTTTCCCCGTATCCGTACTCGTGGGGCATCTGGTTTGTCTACGTGGGGCTCGTTATCGCGCTGTTCACTACGCTCTACTATGTGGTTACCGCCGCCAAACGTCTTGCTGCCGCCAAGCGGGAGGCGGCAAGGCTCTAATCGCGCCCCCTTTGCACGTAATCTAGTTTTAGGGCGTAGTCCTTTGCCAGCGGTCGCATAACCGCTAAACTGTATATGTTTCCCGAGTCCGGGCCTGCTTTCACTTTGCCTGCTCTCGGGGTATGGACAGGGCGCGCAGCGCCGCTTAATGGACAGGAAGGACTAAAGGTGTATTTCCAGCCAGAAATCGAGACCATGCCGCGCGAGCAGCTTCGCGAGCTGCAGCTCGAGCGCATGAAGAAGTCGATCCGTCACGCATACGACAACGTCGACTTCTATAAGAAGTCCTTCGAAGAAGCCGGGGTTACCCCCGACGACCTCAAAACCTTGGACGACATCGTGAAATTCCCCTTCGTTGTGAAGCAGGACATGCGCGATGCCTACCCGTTCGGGCTCTTCGCCGTGCCGCAGAAAGACGTTGCGCGCATCCACGCGTCTTCGGGTACGACCGGGCAAGCAACGGTCGTCGGCCATACGGCGAACGACATCAAGAACTGGGGAGAATGCTTCGCCCGCGGCATTGCCATGGTGGGCGGCTCCGCGGAATCGACCGTGCAGGTTTCCTATGGGTACGGCCTGTTCACGGGCGGGCTCGGCGCGCACTACGGCGCTGAGGCGGCGGGGTGCTCGGTCATCCCGACCTCTTCGGGCAACACCAAGCGTCAGATCCAGATGATGAAGGATCTCGGCACCGACATCCTGTGCTGCACGCCTTCCTACGCGCTTCTCATCGCCGACACGGCGATCGAGATGGGCTACGATCCCGCCAAGGAATTCAAGATTTCCGCCGGCATCTTCGGCGCAGAGCCGGCGTCTGAGAACATGCGTCAAGAAATCCGCGAGAAGCTCGGCATCCAGTATTGCGACGTGTACGGCCTGTCCGAGGTCATGGGTCCGGGCGTTGCCATGGAATGCTCCGAGTCTCACGGCCTCCACGTGGCCGAGGACCACTTCTTCGCCGAGATCATCGATCCGGAAACGCTTCAGCCCGTTCCCGACGGAACCTACGGAGAGCTCGTGTTCACCACACTCACGCGCGAATGCTGCCCGCTCGTGCGCTACCGCACGCGCGACGTCACGCGCATCATCGACGAGGAATGCGCATGCGGCCGCACGCATCGCAAGATCGACCGTATCATCGGCCGCACCGACGACATGATGATCATCCGCGGCGTGAACGTGTTCCCGTCCCAAATCGAGCAGGTCATCACCGGCTTCGATGAAATCACCCCGCACTATCAGATCATCCTCACCAACAACGGCCCGCTCGACAAGGTTACGCTCAAGGTCGAAACGGTGCCCGACTTCCCGATCGACGAGATTCGCAAGCTCGAAGAGCTCAAGACGCGCCTCGGCCAGGAGCTTAAGAGCAACCTCCAGGTGAAGGTCGACATCAAGCTCGTCGAGCCGAAGTCCATCGAGCGCAGCGAAGGCAAGGCAAAGCGCGTCGTCGATTTGCGAAAGAAGGAGAACTAATGATTTCCCAGCTCACGGTTTTTCTTGAGAACGACAAGGGTCGTCTGGCCGCGGCGTGCCGCGTTCTTTCCGACGCAGGGATCAACCTCCATGCGCTGAACCTGGCCGACACCGCCGACTTCGGTGTCGCTCGCGTTCTTTCCGACACTCCCGAAGCCGCTCTGGCCGCGCTTCGCAAGGCGGGCTACCGTGCGACGGTGACCCCGGTGCTTGCGGTTCGCGTGCCGAACACGCAGGGCGGGCTCGCAACGCTGCTCGAGTTCCTGGACGAGCAGGACGTCAACATCGAGTACGGCTACTGCTTCTCCGTCGATGCCGCGACGGCGGTCGACGTTCTTAAGATCGGCGAGGCATCGGACATCGAGGACAAGCTCGCTGCCGCCGGTTTCAAGACGGTATCTCCGGAAGAGGTCTACAAGCTTGACTGCTAAACGCGTTTCAAGCGGCGTTTGCGCTCGCGCTCCTTTCGGGGTGCGGGCGCTTTCCGCGCTTTGCTCCCTTTTGCTCGCCTGCTCGTTCGCGCTTTCGTGCGCGATATGGCAGCCTGCATGGGCGGGCGTGCGAAAGGCGGACGTCGTCGCAGGCGAGACGGTTGAGTCTCGCGGGCTTACCACGTCGCAGTGCCCGAGCATCGATGCGAAGTATGCCTACGTCGTCGACGAAGACGGCACCGTGTATTTCGAACGCGACGCCGACACGCAGACGCATATCGCATCGGTCACCAAGATCATGACGGCCATCGTGGCGCTCGAGAACGCTTCGCTCGACACGAAGATCACGGTGAGCAACGAGGCTGCGACGATCGGAGAGTCGTCGGCGGCGCTTAAGGAGGGCGACGTGCTCACGCTCGAGGATGCGCTGAAGGCGCTCCTCACTTCGTCGGGCAACGACGCCGCGATCGCGATTGCGGATGCAGTTGGCGGCTCGATCGGCGGCACCGACAAAGCCGCGCAAACCGCTTTCGTCGAGGCGATGAACGGCAAGGCGGCCGAACTCGGTTGCACGAACACCCTTTTCGCGAACCCGCATGGCCTCGATTTCGACAAGTACGTCGGCGATATGCATTCGACCGCGCGCGACGTCGCGACGATGGCGGCCTACGCGATGAAGAACGACACCTTCCGCTCGATCGTCTCGAAGGACAAGGCCACGATCCAGGTCACGCGCGCTGATGGGTCGGCTGCCTCGCTTGAGCTTGAATCGACCGATGAGCTTATCGGCGTGTACGAAGGCGCTTGCGGCATCAAGACGGGCTTCACCTCGCTTGCGGGCGAATGCTTCGCCGGCGCATGCAACCGCGACGGCAAGGATCTCTACGCCATCGTCCTTGGCTCGTCGTCCGAACAACAGCGCTTCACCGATGCGACAACGTTGTTCGATTGGGTTTACAATCACGACGTCACGTATCCGTACGCACATGCGAGCGAGACGACCACGATGGATTGGAACGGCTCCTCGCGCGACGTTCCCGTCGTCGCATCCGTGGCGCTTCCGGACTGGACGGACAAGGCGGTGAAGGCGACTTTTTCCGATCCCGACGGAGCGCTCAAGGTGTTCAGCTTAAACGGCAACGTGAGCTGCACGATGACGTTCGATGCCCCGAATGGAGCCATCAAACAGGGAGACAAGGTGGGATCCGCGGTCTTCAAGCAGCACAACCAAGTGCTCGCGACGATCGACCTCGTGTCGTGCGAGGATGTGGCCGCTCCGAACCCGATCGAGACGATCGGCACGGCATTCTCGAGGTTCCTCGCTAACTTCACCGGCGCGCAGACCATGGCGCAATCCGTTGACTTGAACGATACCCCGCTCATCAACGACAAGTCCAAAGCCGCTTCGTGATTCGCTAGACTTTGAAACCACCGACTACGGAAGAAGGTACCTATGCCTGACACATGCCCCGTTTGCGGAGGCGAGCTCGCGAAAGGAGCGAATGCTTGCCCTACCTGCGGATTCAAGCTGATCGGATCGACGCAGCGTTTTAAACCCCTGTCGTTTGGGGAAGATGTTCCGGCACCTGCCGAAGCGCGCCACGAGGCGGTGCTTCGCGTGGTGAAGGGCCCTCAGATCGGCATGGTGTTCAAGCTCGAGCGGAAACCGATGACGATCGGCCGTAGCCCGCAGTGCGACATCTTCTTGAACGACATGACCGTATCGCGAAGCCATGCCGTGGTCGAGCCCGCCGGGGCGGGGTACGTCATCACCGACGACAGCTCGTTCAACGGCGTATGGGTCAATAACGACAACGTTGAAGCGCGCGAGCTGAAAGAGGGGGATGTCGTTCAGATCGGCGCGTTCTGCCTCATCTACCGTGAAGAGTAGGTAATCGTATTTCGAACACTCATAAGACGAGAGGGAATTCTATGGAGTTGATGAGCGGAAACGAAGCCATCGCGCAGGGTGCCTGGGAAGCAGGCGCGCGCGTCGGCGTCGCTTACCCGGGAACCCCTTCGACCGAAACGCTCGAGGCGTTCGCGAAGAAAGACGGCGTATACGCTGAATGGTGCGTGAACGAGAAGGTTGCGGTCGAGGTCGGCCTTGGGGCGTCGGCTGGGGGAGCGCGCGTGCTCGCGACGATGAAGCACGTCGGTGTGAACGTCGCCGCCGACCCGCTGTTCACCGCGGCCTATACGGGCGTCGGCGGCGGTTTCGTCGTGTTGGCGGCCGACGACCCGGGCATGTACTCTTCGCAAAACGAGCAAGACTCGCATTTCTATGCCCGTGCTGCGCATATTCCCATGCTCGACCCGGCCGACTCCGCCGAGGCGCTCGCGTTCACGCGCGATGCATTCGAGCTGTCGGAGCGATTCGACGTTCCGTTCTTCATCCGTTCGACCGTCCGCGTCTCGCATACGAAGACGCCGGTGGAGCCTGGCGAGCGTGTCGAGGCGGAAACGAAGCCCTACGAAACCAAGCCCCAGAAATGGGTCATGATGCCCGCCTTCGCGAAACCGCGCCGAAAGGTGCAGCTCGAGCGCATCGCCGAGCTTGAGCAATGGGCTGAAAACTGTCCGCACAACAAAGTGATTTCGCGCGGCAGCGAAATCGGGATCGTATGCGCGGGCGCAGCGTCCCAGCACGTGCTCGAGGGCATGCCCGAGGCCTCGGTGTTCAAGCTCGGCTGCACGTGGCCGCTTCCCGCGAATGCCCTGCGCGATTTCGCCGCGAGCGTCGATAAGCTCTACGTCGTCGAAGAGGCGTCGAGCTACCTAACCGAAAGCGTTGCCGCTCTCGGAATCGACGTTGCCGCATTCCCTGCGCCTTTGCCGCGCGACGGGGAGCTTTCCTGCGGGCTCGTTCGCGCTGCGTTCGGCTGCATCGAGCCTTCCCATGCGCAAACCCAGACCGACGTTCCCGCCCGCCCGCCCGCGCTTTGCCCGGGCTGCCCGCATCGTCTCGTGTTCAAGGAGCTTTCGCGTATGCGCGCGATCGTCACGGGCGATATCGGATGCTACACGCTCGGCGCCCTGCCGCCCCTTTCGGCGATGGACACCTGCGTCGACATGGGCGCTTCGGTGTCGATGGCTCACGGCTTCGAGCTTGCGCTTTCGGGCACCGAGCACCGTCCGGTCGTTGCCGTCATAGGCGATTCCACGTTCGCGCACTCCGGTCTTTCCTCGCTGATTTCGACCGTGTACAACAAGGGTGCGGGCACGATTTGCATTCTCGATAACCGCACGACTGCGATGACTGGGCGTCAGGGCAACCCCTTCAACGGCGAAACGCTGCAGCATCGCCCTTCACGAGAGCTCGACATGGAGGGCGTCATCTCGGCGCTCGGCGTCGAGGATGTCCGCACGGTCGATCCCAACGACGCAAAGGCGGTCCGCTCGGCGTTGCGCGCTGCGACTTCGGCCGACGACACGCTTTCTGTCATCGTGTTCAGGAGCCCCTGCGTTCTGCTCGAGCGTCATCGCGAGCCGGCGTTCGAGGTCAGCGCCGATTGCACCGCATGCGGCGTCTGTGCGATGCTCGGATGCCCGGCCATCGCGAAGGTCGAGGGCACGGGGCAAGCCGTTATCGACTCCGATCTGTGCATCGGGTGCGGCCAATGCGCGCAGTACTGCGCACGAGGGTTTATCTCGCAAAACGAAAGGAGCCGCAAATGAGCAAGACGACGACGGTTCTTCTATGCGGCGTCGGCGGCCAAGGCACCATCCTCGCTGCCGACTTGCTTGCCCGTGCCGCGATGGCCTCGGGGCTTGATGTGAAGGTGTCCGAGATTCATGGCATGGCTCAGCGCGGCGGCGCTGTCACGACGGTCGTTCGTTTCGGCGATGACGTTCAGTCCATGGTCGCCGATTTGGGTTGCGTCGATTGCGTCGTTTCCTTCGAAACGACCGAGGCACTTCGGAACCTGCCTTATCTGAAAGAAGGCGGCAGCCTGTTCGTGAACGATGAAGCCATAAAGCCGCTTCCCGTCGCGACGGGGCGTGCTTCCATGCCGGCGAATGCTCGCGGACGTCTTGCGGATTTGGGTGCAGTGCTCATTCCCGCAACCGAGCTCGCCCGCTCGGCGGGAACCCCGAAGGCCGCGAATGTCGTATTGCTCGGCGCGCTTTCCCAAGCGCTTGGATTCGAGGGCGATGTGTGGCAGCGCGTCATCGAGGAGCGCGTGCCTGAGAAATACCTTGACGTGAACCGCCGCGCATTCGAACTCGGTGCCTCGTTCACGACCGATGGCGAGTAAAGGAGCTTCCTATGAGCGTATCGCAGATCAGCGTCTTCATTGAAAGCGAGCCGGGGCATCTTGTCCGCGTGCTCGACTCGTTCGTCGAGGCCGGCATCAACGTCCGTGGGTACAGCGCGTCCGACACCGGCGATTATGGCATCGTGCGCTTCATCGTCGACGACCCCGACGCTGCGCTTTCGGTTCTGCGCGAGCAGAATGCTGCGGCGACGAAAAGCGAGGTTCTCTGTCTCCGCCTTTCCGACACGCCGGGTGAGCTTGCGCGCGTCATGGGCATCATCGCGGCGCACCATATCAACGTTGCATACAGTTATTCGCTCATCAGCACGTATATCGTCCTCTCGGTGAAAGATCTCGCAACAGCCGAGAGGATGCTTGAAGGCGAGCCTGTTGAGCTTATTGGACAAGACGACCTGAAGCATCTCGTCGCCTAACGCGTTTTCGCAACGTAGGAACTTGGAGAATACCGTGAATACCCCTCAAACTCCCGCATTCGACCCTTCTGTGAAAGGTGCTGCCCTCAAGGCGGCCGAAGCTGGCAATTTCGACGTGCTGCCCCTGTACGACCGTGCGATGGAAACCTCGAGCCGTGAGCGCATTCGCGCGATCCAGCTCGAAAAGCTCATTGCCCAGGTTCAGTACACCTACGAAAACGTCGAATGGTACCGTATCAAGATGGACGAGATGGGCGTGTCGCCTTCCGACATCAAAACGCTCGACGACGTGCGCAAGCTTCCCTTCACCGACAAGTCTGCGCTGCGCGATACGTTCCCGTACGGTCTTTTTGCGCAACCGCTCGACAAGATCGTCGAGATGCATGCGTCTTCCGGCACCACCGGCAAGCCGATCGTCGTCGGCTATACCGAACACGACATGCAGGTGTGGAGCGAATGCATCGCGCGCCTTGCGAGCATGGCGGGGGTCGTTCCGGGCGACCGCGTGCAGATGGCGTTTGGGTACGGCATGTTCACCGGCGGGTTCGGCTTGCACTACGGCTGCATGAAGCTCGGTTGCACCATGATTCCGGCCGGTTCGGGCAATACCGAACGCCATATCCAGATGATTCAGGATTACGGAACCACCGTCCTCATCGCCACGCCCACCTACGCCCTTCATATCTGCGAGGTCGGTGAGAAAATGGGCTACGATTGGTCGAAATCGACGTTGCGCGTGGGGCTTTTCGGCGGTGAGCCGTGCCCGCCGGGCTTGAAGGCCGAAATCGAGAGCCGTATGCATATCGTCTGCACCGACAACTACGGCCTCACTGAGGTTATGGGCCCTGGCGTTTCGGGCGAATGCCTTGCCGAGCGCGATATGCAGCATATCGCCGAGGATCACTTCCTTTGGGAAGTCGTCGACCCGGCAACTGGTGAACCCGTCCCCGAAGGCGAGATGGGCGAGCTCGTTCTCACGCCTCTCGACAAAGAGGGAATCCCCGTGCTCCGCTACCGCACGCATGATTTGACGCGTGTCGTTACCGAGCGTTGCCGTTGCGGGCGCACGCATGCTCGCATGCAGAAGGTGCGTTCGCGATGCGATGACATGCTCATCATTCGCGGTACGAACGTGTTCCCGAGCCAGGTCGAGGACGTGCTTGCGGGGATCGAGGGCGTGACCCCGCATTACCTCATCGTGGTCGACAACGAAACCGGCCTCGATCGTATGACGGTGCACGTTGAGCTCAAGCCCGAGGCGTTCAGCGACTCCTTCGAGGAGATGGACCGCTTCCGGTCGTTCATCGCTGACAAGCTGAAAGGCACGTTGCTCGTCGGTGTGAAGGTGAAGCTCGTTGAACCGGGCGGCATCGAGCGCACGACCGGCAAGGCGAAGCACGTGAAAGATCTGCGCAAATAGCATCGGGCTTGCCCATACGAAATGACGTCGGCGCACTACACGCCGGCGTCGTTTCGTTTAACGAAGCTTTCAGACTGCAATGGTGGGAGAGGACTGACGTGAAATCAAAGGTCGTCGGGCGTTTCGCCCCGTCGCCAACCGGACGTATGCATGCGGGCAACATCTACGCTGCGCTTGTTGCATGGCTCGTCGCCAAATCCCAAGGCGGCGAAATCGTGCTGCGCATCGAGGATCTGGATCGCGAGCGATCGAAGCCGCGTTATATCGATGCGGTACAGCGCGATTTCGAAATGCTCGGTCTTACCTGGGACCGCGGACCGTTCTTCCAGCATGACCGTGACGATGCGTACGAGCAGGCGTTTCGCATCCTTGATGACAAGGGGCTTGTGTATCCTTGCTATTGCACGCGCGCTGATTTGCATGCAGCCTCGGCCCCTCATCGAGGTGAGAAACTCGTGTATCCGGGCACGTGTCGACACTTAAGCGTCGAGGAGCGTAAAGCGAAGGAAGCGTCTGGTCGCAGATCCGCTTCGCGTCTCAAGGTCGACGACGAGACGATCTCGTTTCATGATGCCGTACAGGGTTTTTATAGCCAGAATCTCGAACGCGATTGCGGTGATTTCCTTATTCGTCGATCGGACCAGGAATTCGCCTATCAACTTGCCGTCGTCGTCGACGATGCGGCACAGGGCGTTACGAGTGTTGTGCGGGGCGTCGACCTTTTATGCTCAACGCCGCAGCAAATCTATCTGCAGAATCTTCTTGGGCTCGACCACCCCGAATATGCCCATATCCCATTGCTTGTCGCTGAAGAGAATCGTCGTTTGTCGAAGCGCGATCACGATGCGTCTCTTGATTCGCTTTTCGATCGATTCAAGACGCCTGAGGCGATTTTGGGACATATCGCCGGTATCACGGGGCTTGCTCCTGCCTGCGATCCGGCTTCGGCGGACGAGCTTCTCTCTTGCTTTTCTCTCAATGCGCTGCATGATAGAATCCAAGTGAAATGGGAATAATCCCACAGCGGGTTCTGTAAAAGGGGAGTTTCGAGCCCGCGAATCATGGAAGCGGGGTATATCATGACTTATTCGAAGATCCTTGTCGGATACGACTGCTCTCAGGCGGCAACGCGCGCCCTTTCCGATGCATACGAGCTTCTCGACCATGGAATGGCTGAATCGATCGTCATCCTCATGGTCACCGATCCCGAGCGAACGGGCGACCCGGCGTTCAATGCTGCTGCTCGTGCTGCGGGCGTTCTCCTGTCGACGATCGGCGACGAAGAGGAAGCGCTTGAGAACCTTAAGAAGAGCCTCGGCGATCAGGTCTCCGCGCATGAAAACGCAACCGAACTTCGCGTCGCGTTCGGCAAGCCCCAGGATGCGATCCTTTCGGTCTCCGAAAAGGAAGGTTGCGGGCTCATCGTCATGGGAAGCCGCGGTCTGGGAGCGGTTCGAGCGATGCTCGGCAGCGTGAGCACCGCTGTGCTTCGCGAATCTTCCGTTCCCGTGCTTGTCACGAAGTAGCCGACTCTTTTATCAACGAAAAGCGCTTCTCGGCAATTATGTGCACGAGGAGCGCTTTTTCGTGCCTCTTCTCTGCTTCGGTCAGCCGTGCGGCTTTATGGGGCAAGGACAACTGCGCCGCTTGCGAGGATGCCGGCTGCATAGAACGCCCCGAGCGCGATATTGACGCCGCAGATCTGAGCCATGGCGCCGATACGGGTTTGCGGGGCAAGCGGATTCTTCAGGAGCGCTTTCAGCAGGGGATACGACGCTAAAAGAGCGAAGGGGACGATAATGATTCCCCTTGTGAAGAACACGGCGATGATAACCGCGAGGGCGATCATCCACACGAAGACGAGGGCGTGGTACAACGTGCGGGCGCGCGGGCGTCCGAGGCGCGTGGGAAGCGTGTGGCGATCGGCTTCGATGTCCTTCTCGATGTCGCACGTGTTGTTCGTCATCATGATGAGTCCGACGCCGATGATCGTCGGGACGGCCCAGAGCAACATGATGAAATCAAGCGTGCCCGTAAGCGCCTGATAGCAGGCGAGGGGAATGATTCCTCCCATCACGATGCCGCTCACCGCTTCGCCGAGCGGGAGATACGAGATGGGCGTTTTGCCGGCCGAGTACAACACGACGAATATCGCGCCGATGATTCCGAGCACGAGCGGAATCCAACCTGCGCTAGAGATGACATAGGCGCCGAGTAAAAACGCGGCAACGAGTAGGCCGACAGCGAGCCGAAGAGCCGACTTCGGGTTCACGTTGTTGTATACGAGGACGGCGTCGGTTGGATCGACGTTGTCATCCTCGCTATCGGTGCCTTTCACGTAATCGTAATAGTCGTTGAACGTGTTCACCGACGACTGCATGAGGATGCAGATGACGAGAAGAACACACGCCATCGTTGCGGAGATGGCGGGGCTGGTCACGGCAGCGCAGCTGGTCGCGACAAGAACGGGTAGAATCGCTGCCGGCCACGTATGGGGGGCGGCGAGCTCTACTGCCATCTTCAAAGTAAAACGTTCATACGTGGTTGCGTGTTGTTTTGAGGCTGAATCGGTCATTTGTTCGTAAATTGCCTTCCCGAGCGTTTCCCTTGCGCTCGATGCGGTACTATGCAACCATTCATTGTACCGTTTTCGGGAGGTTCTGCCTGCTATGCGTCTTAATGTTCCCATTTCCGTTCGCTACGGCGAAACCGATATGATGGGCGTGGTGTATCACGCGAACTACATTTTGTATTTCGAGGATGCGCGAGAACGATATCTTCACGAATTGGGCTTCCCTTATGCTGAACTTGAAAAACGGGGCTATATTTCTCCGGTCCTCCATATCGAGTGCGACTATGGCGAATCTCTTCGCTATGGCGATGACGTCATCGTGCAGCTTGCGGTTACGGATCTCAAGGCGACGCGCGTGCAATTCCGCTATCGTATTTTCGCGAACGGCGCCGACGTCGATACGGGCAAGCCGTTTGCGACCGGCATGAGCGAACACTGCCTTGTCGAACGCGATGGTTTCAAGCCAGTGAGCATGAAAAAGGTCACTCCCGAGCTTTACGAACGCTATAAAGCTGCTCTTGAGCCCGATTTCCGCTGATTCAGGTTCATAAGGACCCTGCGCGTCTTTCCTTGCTTTGGAGAACGTTCGAGCGTATCTGGTTAATTCTACGTGCTCGGGTATCATAACGACTATCGTATTATGTGATTCCGCCTCGATGGGGCGGAGCTTAAACGATTGAGAGGATCATCATGATTGAATTGAACGACGAGAAAACGCTGTTTTTCTTCGATCGCGATTTGGAGCCGGTGCTTACGGTGCCGTCTGGCGAAACGGTGCGCATTCGAACGAAGGATTGCTTTAGCAATCAGCTGCAGGGCCCCGAAGATCAGATGAACGACATCGATTGGGATGCAGTGAATCCTGCAACCGGTCCGATTTTCGTTGAAGGCGCGAAAGCCGGCGGTGCCTTGAAGGTGACGATCGAGTCTATCGAGCTCGACGGTCAGACGTGTTCCTGCACGGGAAAGGACGAAGGCCCCTGTGGCGATCGTTTTGACGATTGGGAGACGCACTATTGCAAGGTGGACGGTAGCAAACTCGTGTGGGATGACCGGTTGAGCATTCCGCTGTCCCCGATGATCGGCGTGATCGGCGTTGCGCCCGAAGGCGAGCCGGTGAACTGCGGAACGCCCGGCAAGCACGGTGGCAACATGGACAACACTGCCATCACCGCTGGCGCGACGCTGTATTTTCCTGTTGCAGTCGACGGGGCCCTGTTCGGATGCGGTGACATGCATGCGGCGATGGGTGACGGTGAAATCAGCGTTTCAGGTGCCGAGGTCGCCGGGTACGCGACGGTCACGCTGACGGCGATACCTGACCTTGCGCTTTCGAACCCGCTTATCGAGAACGAAACGCATCTGGGCATTATCGTGTCGGCTGATTCGCTCGACGAGGCGGCTGAGCTTGCGGTTCAGCAGATGGTTGATCTGCTTGCTTCGCGTACGGAGGAATCGGAAGCCGATCTTGTGATGCTCTTGTCGCTTGTGGCTGACGTTGAAATATGTCAGATGGTCGACCCGCAAAAGACCGTGCGTTTTATGGTTCCGAAATACGTTCTCGACTCCATCGGATTCGAGCTTTAAGATAGACGTTCTTGACCCATACGACAGTACTTGCGTAGCGGGCCTTATCGTGTTCATGATAAGGCCCGCTTATTGTATGTATGTGGGGATCTCGTTTTCTTCGTTGCAAGCTCACTGTCTGGTTCTACCGCTGCGCAGACCTCGTGAAAGGTTCAGGGGTTGATTGCAATCTGAACTGCAAAAAATATAGCTTTTAGTCCTGCAATTTAATGGCCCGTCTCCTGCTCCTCCCGTGCGAAGGACGGGTTTCTCTCCCCGTACGCCCTCTAGCGGGATCCGCTGATATCATCGCGTCATCGCAGGCCCCCAAGGGAAAGGAGATGACGGGCATGGACGGCAAGGGAAAGACGGGGAAGGGGCAGCTCGCGTTCAACGAGCGATCCTTCATCGAGACGAGGATCGCTCAGAGGGACTCGATATCCGCGATCGCGAGGGGGCTCGGCAGGTCCGCCTCCACGGTCGAGCGCGAGGTCAAGCGCAACGGTACGGCGGAGCCGGGCAGGATGCTCGCGGTGCAGGGGCGCAACATCTGCATCCACCGGACCGCGTGCGGGGTCCGCGACCTGTGCGCGAAGGGATGCCTCGTCCCGTGCCATCGCTGCAAGGACGCCCTGTGCAACTCGCTGTGCAAAGACTTCCGGGCGCGGCCGTGCCCCCGGCTGTCGAAGCCGCCCTACTGCTGCAACACGTGCGTCGAGCGCTACGGCTATGGATGCGGGTACCCTTACCACTTCTACGACGCGGCGATCGCGCAGGAGAAGGCGGCGAGCCGCAAGGTGGAGTCACGCATAGGCCTCGACTGCGAGCCGGAGGAGCTCGAGCGGACCCTGGAGATCGCCGCGGCGGGGCTCGCGAAGGGCCAGAGCATCCGCCACATATGGGCGGCGAACGAGGGCGAGGTGTGCTGCGGATGGCGCAGGATGTACGACTACGTGGCCCTGGGCATCGCCGGGGGAATCGGGCCGATGCACCTCCCGCGCCAGGTCAGGTACAAGAAAAGGAGGAAGAAGGCGGACGGTCCCGGCGTGCCGCGGAGAAACCTCGAGGGGCGCACGTACGAGGACTTCGAGGCCTTGGGCGAGCAGGAGCGGATGTCCGCGGTCGAGATGGACTGCGTCGTGGGGAGGCAGGGAGTCGACCGACAGGCCATACTCACGCTGATATTCCGCCGCATCAACTACCAGCTGTACATCCTCCTAGAGGAGCGCACATCGGAGCGCGTTGTCGAGGCCCTCGACATGCTGCAGGCGCTGTGCGGCGAGGCGTACGGCGCGCTGTTCGGGCTGCTTCTCACCGACAGGGGCTCGGAATTCGCCGACACCGAGCGCATAGAGCACGGGCCGAACGGCGTCAAACGGGGCCGCGTCTTCTACTGCGACGCCCAGCATTCCGAGCAGAAGGCGAAGGGGGAGCGCAACCACAGCGAGCTGAGGCGGATCCTGCCGAAGGGGAGGACGGACTTCGACGCCTTGACTTGCTGCGACATGGCCGCCCTCATGTCGCACGTCAACTCGTACAAGCGGGGCGTCCTCGCGTGGGCGTCGCCCGTCGACCTCGCCGCGGCGATGCTGCCCGAGGAGCTCGTCTCCGGCCTCGGGGTCGAGAGGGTGGATCCGAACGAGGTCTTGCTCAAGCCGACGCTGATACCGCACGCGATGGTCTAGCGGAGCGGCGCGCACGATCGAAGGGAGGGCCATGCGCCCGGAAGCGATGAGCGCCGGGCAGGAAGGAAGGGCATGCGAAGACCGTTGTTTTGCGTTTAGTCCTGCAATCGCGAGAGGCGGGGCTTGGCGAGGTGCGTCTTGAATCGGTCGCCTCTCCATAACTCGGCATGCCGAGCGGGCGGTTGCAGGACTAAACGCAAGGGAAAATGCCGGAATCGTCTGGAAATTGCAAGACTAAGCGCAAATTGCCTGGTCGTCTTCATAATTCGCCGCTTTTGAGATTGCAATCAACCCTGAAAGGTTCAGCCTAAATTTTAATCTCAAATGCACGTTTGATGCATTCAGTCTTGGAACGAGGCGCGCCGATTCGTGACCCCGACCGCCACGCTGGGCATCCCGCTGATATGGCGCCGCGGTTCGTCCGCCTGGCAGCCGGCCCGGCGGGATACGAGCCGAGGTACCGGTCGATTTCCGGGAACGGCGGCTTCCTCACTTGCCGCACGGCCCTCCTCCCTCCGCCGTGGCGCGCGGCCCGATGCCGCTGGTATCATTCTGACAGCCGCCGTTCGGGCGAAGGGAGGTGAGATCCATGCCCGAAAACAAGAACGGGCAGCTGACCCAGGCGGACAGGATGGTCATCGAGGCTCAGCTCAAGGACCACAGGTCGATCCCGGACATAGCGAGGGGCCTGGGGGTCGCCCCGTCGACGGTGTCGCGGGAGATAACCCGCAACCGAGTGGCGTCGAGCCCCGGCTTCCTGGCCGTGGAGACGAGGAACGTGTGCCTGCGGCGGGCCGCGTGCGAGAAGCGCAACGTCTGCGGCACCGCCTGCGTGATGCCCTGCCCGACATGCAAGAAATCGATGTGCAACAAGGTCTGCCCCGATTTCCTGCCGGACCAGTGCCCGTGGCTCTCGAAGCCGCCGTTCGTCTGCAACGGATGCAACAGGCGCTACGGCATGGGATGCGACTACGAGTACCGCTTCTACGACGGGAGGATGGCGCACGAGCTCGCACAGAAAAGGAAGGTCGGGTCGAGGGAGGGCATCGACGCCACGGCGGAGGAGCTGGAGTCCGTGCGCGCGCTGGTGCGGCCGCTGATCAAGAACGGCCAGAGCCCCGAGGTGATCTGGGCGAACCACCGCGGGGAGCTGCCTATATCGCTCAGCACCTTCTACCGCTACATGGAGATAGGCGTCTTCAGCGACATGATCAGTCTCGACCTTCCCAAGAAGGTGAAGTTCAAGCCCAGGAGGAAGCGCGCCGACGAGGCGCCCGTCCCCAGGCACGACCTGGAAGGCCGCACGTACAAGGACTTCGCGGCCCTTCCCGCCGAAAAGCAGATGGGGGCCGTGGAGATGGACTGCGTCGAGGGAAGGCGCGGCGAGAAGCCCGCGATCCTCACCCTGCTGTTCAGGCGCTTCAGCTTCCAGATAATGCTCTACCTGCCCGAGAAGAACCAGGAGGAGGTGGGGAAGGCGCTGGACCTGATCGAGAGGCTGATAGGGGCGAAGGCGTTCAGGAAATGGTTCGGCATCGTCCTCACGGACCGGGGAAGCGAGTTCCTGGACTACGGCATCATCGAGAAGAGCTGCACGGCGAAAGGGAGGCGATGCGGCGTGTACTACTGCGACCCGATGAAGTCGGGGCAGAAGGGCCGTTGCGAGAAGAACCACGTCGAGCTCCGAAAGGTGATACCGAAGGGCACGTCGCTCGCGAAGCTCACCCCGGCTAAGCTGTCGGTCGTGTGCTCGCACGTCAACTCGTACGGGCGGCCGCAGTTCGGAGGGGCGTCGCCGATGCAGCTGGCTTCCCAGGTGCTGCCGTCGGAGCTGCTCGACGGGCTGAGCATAGGCCTCGTGCCGTCCGAGGAGGTCGTGATGAAGCCGACGCTGGTAAAGCTATAGGAACGATAGACGGGAAGAACGGAAAAAGAAGCACGCACAGGGCCCGGATGGCGCGGACAACCGAATACCGAGACCGAAAGCAGGGGCCCCTCAGCGCGAACGCGTGCATTTAGTCTCGGAATCGACGAACGGGGGGTCTATCAGCGCATGTCCTCTTCCATAAGATGTTCACATAAGGCATTCGTCGCACAAGGGTTCCGAGATTAAATGCACGCCTCATGGCCCTGCGAAACGACATAATTCCAAGACTGAATGCATCAGCCCACATCATGTACACAAAGACGTGCATTTGAGATTGGAACTAACCC
>CAKUIV010000026.1 GCA_934661105.1 uncultured Ellagibacter sp.
GCCAAGATGCGCTCCCTGTCTTCCTTCGAGTACATTCGAACCTCCTTCAACGAGGTCCAAGAATCTGCCGCACTCCCGATATGCACCCCCAAGCCTCTTCTTTCGCGTATGTCTTGCTGTGTTTGGCGATAACGACCTGGGCTTTTGCTATCGAAGTAATAAATGCGACCGGTATCGCTTCCGAAATCGGGCGTGGAAAGACGCATATCGGCGATTTGTGACCAAAAATCCGCAATCCAGCGGTCGGATTTTCAAATCGGCATCGAATCGGGGCGATTCTACAGTTCTACCGCCTCGAGCATGTCGATGAGCTCTTGCTTCTTGTGCACGTCGAGCTTCGCGTAGATTCGCTTGCTGTGCGTGCGAATGGTGTTCTCGGACACGACGAGCTCCTGGGCCGTGCGCGCCACGGTGTATCCGCGCGCGATGTACTCCATGACTTCGGTCTCACGTGCACTCAGTCGGTAGCGATCGCGCAGGATCTGCGCCTGCTTGGAAAGGCGATCGGTCAGCTCGATGCCTTCCTGGTGGTTGCGTTTGTCTCTCTTGGGCGTCTTTTCGTCTTGGCCGGGTGCGGAGTTGCTCGTTGAGCTGGGCGCGGATGTGCCGTTGGGTGAGGCCTTGATCTCGTCTTTTGCCCCGATCTTGATCCTGGTCGCGGCTTCGACCTCAATTGCCGTCTCGGTTGCGGGCTTGCGCGCCTGCCCATCCGAAGCGCGCGACCCTTCTTCGGTTCGCCCGTGGCTTGCTTTGGCTTTTCCCTCTCGCTCGATCGCCTGATTGTCGAGCATGACGAGCTCGATGTCTTCGGCCGACTTCCTGTGGTCGAACATGTGCCTGAAGCCGCCTTGTCCGACGAAAAACATGAGCCCGAGAAGGTAGAGCGACACGAGCGCCGTCACGGCCATGGGGTCGATACCCATGACGCGCACCTGCTCGGAGAACGTCCCCGCGAGAAATCCGATGTCGTGCAGGGTGTATACCACGCCGCCGAAGAATCCGTAGATGAACACCGGGTTGATGCCGCGGTCGCGCGACGCCTGCGCGCACTGGACCATCATGATCACGATGACGACGCTGTACACCGCATAGAGGATGGCCGCTTGCCAGCGAGCGTACTCGAGCGTGGTGAAGGGCAAGAGCAGAAACGACGTGATCACGAACGGAAACGCGATGCGGTACATCCCAACGACGTTCAGCCGCACGCTCTGCGTTTTCCAGAGCGCCAGCATCGCAACGGCGCCGACGAGCGATGCCGCCATGGAAAGCAGGTTCACGAGCGACCCGATTTGCGGCTCCCCGATGGCGAGCGCGCGCATGATCCCGGCGCAGAACCCAATCGCCCCGACGCAGAAGGCGCTGCGCCAGTAGTCGCGGATCACGGCGCGGTACACCGGCGCGTTTTCGCGCGGCACGTCTTCGAACATGGGCTGGTCGAGCTTGATTTCACGGCTTTTCAGCACGGTCGCCAAGCCGAAGAGCGGCATGAAAACAAGCGGAATGAGAAACGCTGTGACCGCTTGGGGGATGGCGTAAAGGCAGAAATAGAAAACGGCGCCGTAGGCCGTCCCGCGGATGAGGTCGAGATTGCCCCGGTCGGTCTCGGAGCTTGCGAACAGTCGCTGCCAGAGCATGTAGAAGCCGGCAGACCCGAGTCCTAAAAACGCACCACCAACGATAACGAGGGCAAGCGCGTGGGCGTCAACGTAAATGGCGGCGATGAGGCAGCACCACCCGATGAAGTACGGCACGCAAGCAAGACCCACGAGGAAACGGCGCGTGGGACCGGGCAGGAAGTAGACCCCGACGGCGCTTGCGAAATAGCACAGCGAGAACACGAGCGATTGCGCGAGGAAGAACCAGAACGTGATTTCCGGCGTTTGGAAGCCCATGGGCAGGAAGGGGAACACGCCTCCCCACACCCCTGCTGCGTTGATGGCGACGAAGAGGGCGTAGCCGAGCGAAGCGGTGTTCGGCCGCAGAAGATATATAAAGCCCGCCTTGTCCACGATCCCCCTTTTCAGATGATTCGCCGGCGCGCGAACCTCGTTTTCGGTCCTCGCGAGGATGTTCGTTTAATGTCTCGATGCATCCGATTGATTATAACAAGACCTCAAAGCGAAGCTTTCCATATACGGCGTCTCCGTCACATACTTTGTCACATGCGGCTATTTGACCTGCGAAAACTCGAAAATCGCACGTTTTATGTGACATGCGTGCGACGAGGTGAGGGTAGAGTGTGCAACGCTTAAGACGCGCTCTTATGACGAGTTCCCAAATCGGGAGGGCGCGTGCGGGGCGGGATGGGAGCCGCACCCGCGTTCTGGTGGGGCCGCAAAGGCCGCCGCCATTTCCAGACGAAGAGAAAAGAAGGGGGAGTGTTATGCCAGACGTGAACGTAAGCCGTCGCACGTTCGTCAAAACGACGGGCGCGCTCGGTGCCCTGGCAGCCGTTGGCGGAGGCGCCGCGGCGACGAGTTCTCTGTTCAACTCGACCACGCCGGCTTTCGCCGAGGCCGAGGAGACGACGACGTGGGGCCATTGCGCTATCAACTGCCCGGGCCGTTGCAGCCTGAAATTCCATGTGAAGGACGACGAGGTCGTGTGGGTCGACACCTATACGAGCAAGGACGCCGCCTTCGACGATCCGCAGCCGCGCGCATGTCTGCGCGGTCGCACCTATCGCCGCTGGATGAATAGCCCGGACCGCATCAACTACCCGATGAAGCGCACGGGCAAGCGCGGTGAAGGCAAGTTCGAGCGCATCTCGTGGGACGAGGCGATCGACCTTGCAGCCACGAAGCTCAAGGAAATCATCGACAAGTACGGCAACGAAGCCGTTTACATTCCGTACGCCACCGGCGTGTCGGCCACCACGGCTCGCCCGTTCCAGCGCATGATGAACACCCTCGGCGGGTTCCTGAAGTTCTACAACAGCTACTCGACCGCTCAGATCAGCTGCATCACCCCGTACATGTACGGCTCTAAGCAGTCTTCTGGATCTACGCTGTCTGCGGCTGAAGACGCCGAGCTCATCTTGGTGTTCGGCTCCAGCCCCACCGAAACGCGTCAGGGCGGCGCCGTCTCGCACTACGACTATGCCCACATGCGTGAGAAGACCAAGGGCAAGATCTACGTCATCGACCCGCGCATGAACGACTCCGTCATGGGCCACTCCGACCAGTGGCTGCCCATCAACCCGGGCACCGACGCCGCGCTCGTCGCCGGCATCGCGCACTGGCTCATCGAGAACGACAAGGTCGACACCGACTTCCTCCATACCTACTGCGTCGGCTTCGACGAGGAGACGATGCCCGAGTCCTACCAGGGCAAGAACATGTCCTACCGCGACTACGTCATGGGCACCGGCTACGACAAGGTGGAAAAGACCCCGGCATGGGCGGCCAAGATCACCGGCATCGCCGAGAAGAAGATCGAAAGCCTGGCGAAGGAAATCGCCGAGACCAAGCCGCTGTACGTGGTGCAGGGCTGGGGCCCGCAGCGCCGCAGCAACGGCGAGTGGACCGCATGGGCGATCATGCTGCTGCCGTGCCTCGTCGGACAGGTGGGCCTTGCTGGCACCAACAACGGCACGCGCGAAGGCTCCAACTCCGTGTCGCTCACGAGCATGCCGCAGGGCACCAATCCCGTGAAGGCCTCCATCCCCTGCTTCCTGTTCGCCGACGCGATCGATCACGGCACCGAGATGACCTCGAAGAACGCCGGCGTCAAGGGCGTCGACAAGCTGTCGGTCGACATCAAGTACATGATCAACTACGCCGGCAACTGCCTGACCAACCAGAACGGCGACATCAACTACGTGCACGACGTACTCTCCGACGAAAGCAAGTGCGAGTTCATCCTGGGAATCGACACGGTGCTTTGCGACTCCATGAAGTACGCCGACGTCATCCTGCCCGACATGTTCCGCTTCGAGCAGAACACCCAGATCGGCACCGGCGGCGATAACGCCTACATGATCACCGGTACGCCCTGCACCACGCCGAAGTTCGAGCGCAAGACCGCTTTCGAGATGGCTCAGCTCATCGCCGACAAGCTCGGCACGAAGGACAAGTTCGACGAAGGAAAGTCCGAGGAAGAGTGGATCCGCGACCTCTATGAGCAGGCTCGTGCGAAGGACGCCACGCTGCCGACCTTCGAAGAGGCCCAGAAAGAGGGCGTCGTTGTCCGCCCGGGCAAGAAGAAGATCTCCATGCAGAAGTTCATCGCCGACCCGGTCGCCAACGCGCTCGACACGCCTTCCGGGAAGATCGAGATCTTCTCCGAGAAGCTTCTCCAGTTCACCGAGGGTTGGGAGGTTGCCAAGGATGACACCATCGACGGCATCGACACCATGCCTCCGATCCCGGCGTACATCCCCGAGTGGTACGGTGTGGAAACCACCACGAGCGAGTACCCGCTCGTGCTCACCGGCTTCCACTATCGCGGTCGCCTGCACTCCTCGTGGGGCGGCGTCGAAGAGCTCAAGGAAGTGAACCCGCAGGAAGCGTGGATCAATCCGGCCGACGCGGAATCCCGCGGCATCGCTCAGGGCGACACGATTCATGTGGAAAACGAGTTCGGCACGATCGAGCTTCTCGCGAAGGTCACCCCGCGCGTCATCCCCGGCGTTGTGGCGATTTCCCAGGGCGCATGGCACGACGCCGACATGTCGGCATCCGACCACAGCGCGCGTCTCGACAAGGGCGGTTCGATCAATACGCTCACGACCCATCGCCCGAGCCCGCTTTCGAAGGGCAACCCGCAGCACACCAATATCTGCCAGGTCGTGAAGGCGTAAAGCAGCGAGGATACGAAAGGAGTAGGAAACGATGACTCGGTATGCATTCTATTTCGACGGCACTCGCTGCACCGGTTGCAAAACCTGCGAGATGGCCTGCAAGGATTTCAAGGACCTCACCGTCGGCACGGCGTTCCGCAAGGTGTATGAGGTGACGCTCGGCACCACGACCCGCGATGCGGACGGCTGCATCTCCGCGAACTGCGTGAGCTACCCGCTGTCCATGTCGTGCAATCATTGCGACGACCCCGCTTGCGTCAAAGTGTGCCCCACCACGGCCATGCACAAAGATTCCGAGACCGGCCTCGTCTCCGTCGACGAGCACAAGTGCATCGGTTGCGGCTACTGCCACATGGCGTGCCCCTACAACGCGCCGAAGGTCGACCGCGAAAAGGGCCACAGCGTGAAGTGCGACGGCTGCGCTGATCGCGTTGCCGCAGGTGAAGCACCAGTATGCGTTGAAGCGTGCCCGGCTCGCGCCCTTTCTTTCGGCACGGTCGAGGAAATGTCGAAGCTCGGCGAGCGCGGCAACGTCGCCCCGCTTCCCGCGCCGACGTACACCAACCCGAATCTGTACATCAAGCCTTCCGCCGACGCTCGTCCCGTAGACGACGCCGAGGCGAAGATCGTCAATCCCCTGGAGGTGATGTAGCATGCAGTTTTCCGTTGCCGAGCTGCCTTTGGCGCTGTTCACGACGCTCGCGCCGTTGGGCGCAGGAGCATTCGTCGCGCTCGCGTGCGCATTCTTCACCACGAAGTTCTCGCCTGAGCAGCTGAAGAAGATCGACCGCATGACCTTCATCCCGCTTGCAATCGTGATCGTCGGTTTCATCTGCGCGTTCTTCCATCTTGCGACCCCGCTGAACGCCCCCGCGGTGTTCATGGGTGCTGGCTCTCCGATGTCGAACGAGATCATCGCGGGCTGCGTATTCACCGTCGTCGTCATCGTCTACGTTATCGTGGCGAACGCAGGTAAGCTCTCGGACGGCGCTCGCAAGGGCTTTGCGGCCGTCGTGGCCGTGCTCGCGGTTGTCTTCGCCGTCTTCACCGGGCTCGCGTATGTCATGAGCACCATCGCTAGCTGGAACACGCCGCTTGTGCCGGTGCAGATGCTCGGTTTCGCCCTTGCGGGCGGCGCTGCGACCGGCTCGCTCGTGCTTGCGCTTTCGGGCGCGTGGACCGATGCGTGCAAGGGCTCCTTCAAGACGGCCGTCACGGTGCTTGCCGTTGCGGGCGCCGTGCTCGCTATCGTGGGTCTTGCCGGCCAGCTCGTCACGACGCTCGATATGCGAAACGCGCTCGTGTCGGGATCCGACCTCGTCGATGCCGCTCTGCCCTTCGCCGTCGTGGGCCTTCTGGCCGTGTCGTTCTCGTCCGACTTCGTGTACTCCGCGACGAAGAAGGGTTCCGCGACGACCCGTATCGCCGTGGCTTTCGCCCTCGCTGTTGTGGGCATCTTCCTCTGCCGCGTGGCTTTCTACGCGCTGCAGCTTTCGGTCGGCATCTACCTGGGGTAAAAACCAGCCGCGGGTAAACCGCACCTTCAACTTTGAGCATTCAAGCCCTGCCATCACCTTCCCTGTGGCGGGGCTTATGCTATATTCGGACCCGAGGATGCAAAGGGGAATGAACATGTCCGAGCACATCGACGAGATGGTGGAAGCCGTTGCTTTCGTGGGCGACACGCTCGCTCCGTTTTTCCTTGAAGACCCCGAAAAGGGCGCTGCAGGCGATTCGTTTGCGGCGATGACGTCGATTGACGCGCGGGCTGCAGCCGACGAGTGGCCCTTTGCCGAGCATGCGGATGCGCTGAACGGGCTTGCCGACATGGTTTCGGGGCTCGCGGACGGCATAACCGATGAGCTCATCTGGGAATATCGCCGACTCTTCGTAGGGCCGGGGCATCTTCCCGTGCCTCCCTGGGGGTCGGTCTACACCGATCGGGAATGCGTCGTGTTCGGCGAGACGACGCTTGAGCTGCGAGCCTGGATGAGGGAGCGCGGCATCGCGCGTTCGTTCGATGAGAAAACCCCTGAGGACCATATCGGCCTTATGCTCGCACTCATGTCCCATCTTTGTCGCACCCAGCCAGAGCACCTTGATGAGTACCTCTGTGCGCATCTGCTCACGTGGGCGCCGCATTATCTGGAAAAACTCGCTAACGAGGCGACCCATCCGTTTTATCGGGGGCTTGCGAACCTCACGCGTGCAACGCTTGCCGGCATTCGGGAATTCCGCGGCCTCGTCGTGAAGACGCCGCGGTTCTACAAGTAAAAGGACGTTCGCCATGTCGTCAGGATTCGCCGCCGCCTTCAGCGAGATCACGCTCGTGTTGTTCACGACGCTTGCGCCGTCGGGCGCCGTCGCTTATGCGCTCATGTCTCTGCCCATCGTGAGGGGAAAGCTCGCGGACGACGTGCATCGGCGCATCGACAAGGCGCTCGCTATCCCCCTTATCGCCACGCTTGTCGGGCTCGTCGCCTCGGCAACGCATCTCGGCAACCCTGCCAATGCGCTCTATGTGTTCATGGGGGTGGGGAGAAGCCCCTTGTCAAACGAGGTTTTCTGCGCGGTCGCGTTCCTGGCGTTCGCTGGTGTGTATTGGCTGTACTCGTTCGCGGTGAAGCCGAACCGCATGCTGCAGCGCATTCTCGCCGCTTGTGCATGTGCGGGTTCCATCGTTTGCGTGACGGCAATCGCCTTTGCGTATTCGGCGAGCACCATCGTCTCCTGGAACACGCCGTTTTCGCCTGCGGCGCTATGGCTGAACGCGCTTTTGGGCGGGCCTCTGCTCGCTATCGTCGGGTTGCGTTTAGCGCGCTGGAAGTCGCGGGGCAATCGGTACGGATGCGCGATGGTTGCGCTCGCTGCTGCGTCGCTTGCGGCCTGCATCGTCGTGTACGCGCTTCAGGGCTTGTGGCTGCCTTCCGTCGAGAACTCGGTGCGTGCGGTGGCAGACCTCGTTCCTTGCTATGCGGTTCAGGTTGCGGCATTCGCCCTCCTCGCGGGTGCAGGTGTCGTTCTCGACGCGGTTCCTCTTGCCAGGGCGCTGCGCGGGCGCGAGTCTTCTCGATCCGACGAGATGACCGTGCCGGTCGCCCGCACTGCGGCGGCGAGCGCGCTTGCTTTCGCGGGCATCTTCACGATGCGCTTCTCGTTCTACATGATGCATATGACGGTCGGGATCAGCATGTAGCCTTTGTCACCCGGATTTTGCCGCTGGCCTTCCGCGTATGCGAAGCGCGTTTCCTGCGACAATCTGCTAGTATGGGCACGGCTCTGTTTCACCCCATATGGGGAATATCTCAGGAGGATCATATGACCGCTCGACGCGTTGAATCGTGCTTGCTCGCCCTGGTGCTTGCGCTCGGCGTCTGCTTTCCGAATCTGGCCTTCGCCGACGATGCGCCGTCGGGCGGCGCGGGCGGTTCGGACGATTCTGGCGGCGAGACGCCCACGCCCGACGCCCCGGAAGCCGAGATCCCGACCGAAGGCGCGTGCGGTGCGAACGCGAAATGGTCCTACGACAAGGATGCCAATGCGCTTACCGTCGAGCCCGTGTCCGCTGCGATAACATCGGCTTCGGTCGACACGCCCGCATGGGCTGCGTGGGCTCTTGAGATCAAGACGGTCGAGGTGAAGGAGGGCATAACGGCAATCGGCGCTGGCGTTTTCGCAGGTCAACCGTTCACGTCCATCTCCATCGCCGACACGGTTACCTCTCTTGGCGCCGGCGCCTTCTCCGCCTGTGCCTCGCTTTCCCGGTTCGAAGGCGGCGAAGGCTTAACGGCGATCGGCGACACCACGTTCTCCGGCTGCACCGCGCTTTCCGAAATCGACGGGCTCGGGAACGTGAAGGCGATCGGCGCGAGCGCGTTTGCCGGTTGCACCTCGCTTGCGAGCTACCCGTTCTCGGGTGCGCTCACCTCGATCGACAGCCTCGCGTTCTCCTACAGCGGTCTTACCTCCCTGGAGTTGCCCAACTCGCTCACTTCGGTTGGCGACCAGGCGTTTTCGTTCTGCACCGAACTCGCGTCGGCGTCTCTTCCCTCCAATCTCGCATCGCTCGGGCGGCAGGCGTTCCGCTCGTGCGTGAACCTCAAGAGCGTGGACACGCTCGGCAAGATCGATGAGATCATGGATGGCACGTTCGACGGGTGCAGCCTGCTTTCGTCGCTTCCTTCTTTTGCGGGCGTGAAGAAAATCGACCGGAACGCTTTCCGAAATTGCGCCCGCGCTTTCGCCGCGGGGCTCGACATTCCCGCCTCGGTCGACGAGATCGCCGGCGGCGCATTCGAGGGATGCGATGCTTTCGCGCAAATCGAGTTTCTCGGCAACGCCCCGACCATCTCATCGACGGCCTTTGCCGACGTGACGGCGAAGGCGATCTATCCGGCGGGCAACACCACCTGGACGAAGAGCCGCAAGAAGAACTACGGCGGTAACTTGACCTGGTACGCGCGCATGTCTGACGGCACGTTGTCGCGCGATACCTACAGCACCGGGTTCAAGGAGGACTCGCTTACCGAAGGCGCGTACAAAGAAGCGCAGTTCGACGACGATACGCTTGGGTATTCCTACAGCATCAAGGTGCCGAAGGACGGGCCGGTCCGGTTCAACTTCTACTGGGATCTTCCCTGTGTGCACAACTATTTCCATATCGAAGTGGTCGACTCCGAAGGCGATGCCGTCCTGCAAAAGGACGTCTACTACAGCTACAAGAGCGACGATTGCTCATCGCCGCAGGCTGTGACGTTGCCGGCGGGCACGTATCGCATCCAGGTTTCCTACCGCGTGGGGCATCACGGCGAGAAGGCGTCGATGATGGTGCAATACACGACCGCGTCGCCTTACTCCGACGTTTCCCCCGATGCTTGGTATTACGGCGCCGTTTTCAGCGCGTCGGCCGACGGTCTCATGACCGGCTACGGCGATGGCACGTTCGGCCCTGCCGATTCCCTCACGCGTGCGCAGGCTGCGACGATTCTCTGGCGTTACTTCATGCCGACCGAGTCGAACGGCTACGTGCAGTCGCAGGCGAAGAATCGCACGAAGATGGAAGACGTCGCCGACGGCACGTTCTACACCGAGGCGGCGAACTGGGCGGTTGAAAAGGGCATTGTCCATGGTGTCGTAGGGAACGACGGCAGCGTGCGCTTCGATCCCGACGCGAAGATCCCGCGCTCGCAGCTTTGCGTCATGATCGCCAATGCGGCGAAGGAGCTTTCCGGCGCGAAGCCCGAAAACGAGAGCCACGACAAGCTCGATGCCATGCCCGACGCGGCAGACGTTCCCGAGTGGGCGGCCGATTCCGTTGCATGGTGCATGAACGAAGGCGTGGTGAACGGCGTGGACGAGGGCGGCGTGCGCTACGTGCGGCCCGATAAAACCGTCGACCGCGCCACCATGGCCCAGATGATGGTGAACGCAACCGAAGGCAACGCGCTTTCTCGGTAGCTGGGGGGTGAGTGAGGCGCCTCTGCAGGGAAGAGGGTGCGACTCGCGCCGAATTTCCCTATCGCTTTAGCCGCCTACAGTATTGTGGGCGGCTTTTTCATTCCGCGAGGGTACTCTGTACGGGAAACCGAACCATAGAAAGGGGATTCCATGTACAAAGTGCACTGCTTGAACAACATCTCGGGAAAAGGTCTCGCGCTTCTCTCCTCCGATTACGAGCTGACGGACGACATATCCGATGCCGACGTCATTTTGGTTCGCAGCGCGAACATGCACGACATGGAGTTCTCCGATAAGCTCAAAGCCGTTGCGCGTGCGGGCGCGGGCGTGAACAACATCCCGCTCGAAGCGCTTGCCGAGCGTGGCATCCCTGTGTTCAACACGCCGGGCGCGAACGCGAACGCCGTGAAAGAGCTGGTGCTGTGCGCACTGCTCCTCGCTGCGCGCGATGTTGTCGGGGGTGCGGCATGGTGCCGCGAAAATGCGGGCGACGAGAATATCGCGAAGAGCGCCGAAAAGGCGAAGAAACAATTCGCGGGCACGGAAATCCTCGGCAAAACCCTGGGCGTTATCGGCCTGGGGGCTATCGGCCGCCTCGTCATTCCCGCTGCGGAGGCGCTTGGTATGAAGACGGTCGGTTACGATCCCTTCCTCGACGCCGAACGCGCTGCAACGATTTCCCCCAACCTGCGCTTCACCGAAGACCTGCTCGATTTGTGCGCGTCCTGCGATTATCTCACTATCCACGTTCCGGCGACGCCTTCCACGAAGGGCATGATCGGGGAAGCGGAAATCGCCGCGATGAAGGATGGCGCCGCCTTCCTCAACTTCTCGCGCGACACGCTCGTCGACAATGCCGCGATGGCCGCGGGTTTGCAGTCCGGCAAGGTCGGCCGTTACGTCACCGATTTCGCGACGCCCGAGGTTATGGCGATGGAGGGCGCTCTCGTGCTGCCTCACCTGGGCGCTTCGACCGCCGAAGCCGAGGAGAACTGCGCCGAGATGGCCGTGCGCGAGGTCATGGACTATCTCGAAACGGGAACGAAGACCCACTGCGTCAACATGAAGTAGCCTTTTCCAATTCCAAGGCCCCGTGCCCGGTTTTCTTCCTTTTCGCCGTCTCGACTGCGAGCCTGATGCGGTTTTCCCTGTTGAGAGCCGAAGATTCAGGATCGTAGTCGACGACGGTGACGGGCATGTCGGGCCAACGTCGACCATATTCGCGCAAGAACCCGCGGGCACGCACGTGGGCCTTCATGCAGCCGAAACTTTGCAAATAGATCACGCAATCGACGCCGCCGCGTGCGAATGCCTCGAATTGGTCGAGATACCGTACGTCTTCGACGAAGAGACGTGCGGCCTCGGGCATCGCGACCTCGCATCCGAGCGAGTGCAGCAGCTCGACGATGCCGTCGTTCATGAACGCGTCGAAGCAGAGAAGGGGATTGCCGACGATCCCCACGCGCACCGCAGCGTCGCCTCTTTTGGCGACCTCGTTCTCGACGTCCTTCCCCGAAGGCCGCTCGATGCAACCGCTTCGCTTTTCGGTTCTCTTCTCGAGCGAATGCTCCCAAACGATTTCAGGGCACGTTTCGCAGAGACGCCCTATGGTGTGCCCGAGCCCGTCGAGGAGGCATTGGTTGCAAACGTATGGCACGTGAAGTCGCTCGACACGAGGGTTTTCGCGAACCGCGCGGAGCGCCTTCGCCATGATTGCTGCTGCGGTGAAGCACACATCTCCCGGGATTTCGCGTCTTGCCACTTCAACGTCCGATTCCGTCACCGAAGCCTCCATAACCCATATATCGGAAGCGGAAAGGGAGTCGTCGCTCGCTTTTGCGCTTTGAGGCTCGTTGCCGTATGCGGAACCCTGCGGCGATGCGCACGGGGTGGCGAGGCGTGCGCGGCCCTCTTCCTCCTGCACGCCGCTTTCTGCGCCTTCTTTCTTCCCCATGAACTCAATGGACTCGGCGAGCGTTCGCAAGCGAATGCCGATATGCGCTTTGTCGGATAAGTCGTCGATCTTGAGCGCCGTGAAGGGTTTCCCGGCGGTTTCAAGCGCGTCTCGCGCGTCTTCAAGGCTCAACGCATCGTATCCGCAGCCGAACGACTGCAAGCAAACCAGGTCAACACGGTTGTTCGCTGCCGCGAAACGAGCAAGGCGCGAAAGATGCTTGCCCGGTTTCCATGGCGGGCAAGCAGAGTTGCGAGGCATGCGTTCCGCCCATTTATCAAGGCTGGTTGGGCTGAGGATGCCGAATCCGAGATCCCCGAGCATGCGGTCGACCTCTCGCATAAGCCGAGGGTCGTTGTGGTACGGGCGTCCTGCAACGATCACTGCGTGATTGCCCTTGCCTTCCTCAAGCCAGGAGATGACGCGTTCGTTTGCTCGCTCTATGCGGGAAAACGCCTGCTCTTGGATGCGATATGCCTCACGGACGGCCGTATCGAGCTCGTCTCGCTTTAAGGGCGCGTCGGGCGGACAGAGCTTCGCAAGCGTTCGATAGATCTCGTCGACGTCGTCCGGGTCGTTCGCGATGCGGCTTGCCTTGAAAGAATGCAGCTTCGGGCTGCAAAGGATAGCCTTCCCGTTGGCGAAAGCGGGAACGGCGTCAGCGAGCGCCAGAGCGTATTCGCAAGAAACGGCGCAGCGTCCCATGCGGTCGAAGTGCGGCATGAAAACCGCGTCGGCTCCAGCACCGATCAGATCGAACAATCGCATATGCGCCATTTTCGCGGGGAAGCACACGCCTTCCGCGGGCACGGTTGCGAGGGCATCCTGCTCGTATTTTTCGCCGCGTGCGTCGTCGGGCACGACGATCGAGAAGCCAAGGCGATCGAAGAGGGCGTGCCAAAAAGGGAGATATTCGTAGGTTTCGAAACAATTCATGATCCCAATGTGCCGCGATCCGCGCCTATCCGATGCGGTTAGGTCTCCGAATCGTTCAAGGACGCCCTGCTCGACGGCGATGGCGTTCGGCGCGTCAGGCTGCGATCCACCGCTCGAAAGCGTTGTCGGCGCACCGTTGCTGGTCGTTGTTTTCGCTGCTCGCGGTTCGGGTTCTTGATTCGGGGCATAGTCGAAGCCTTCCGCCTTCGGACAGCGGTTCCCGCTTACGAGCCTTCGTCCGTCGCCGAAGTCGGCGATGGAAAGCGGGCAGCTGTTTGCACAACCTGGGCATCGGGTCGAAAACCGCTTCACGTCAAGCGCAAGGAGCTCGTCAGCCTGAAGGAGCGTGCTTGCGACGCTCTCCGTGATCGCCCCATGTTTTGCCTGCGCGTGTGCTCTCTCGCGCGCGACGAGAGCCGACCCGATCGCTCCCATAAGGTGAGCCGTATCGGGTCTCGTCGCCTCGACGCCGCATATCTTCTCGAAGGCGCGCAACACAGCATCCGACTTGAAGGCGCCGCCCTGGACGACGACCTTGTCTCCCAGGGTGTCGACGCGCTCGGCGCCGATAATGCGATACAGTGCGTTCTTCACTACGGAATAGGCAATGCCGGCTGCCAGGTCGGGCGTGCTCGCCCCGATCTTCTGCGCGTGGCGAATGCGCGATGTCATGAACACGGTGCATTTCGTTCCCAGGTCAACGGGGTTTTTCGCCTGCAGCGCCGCCTCGCAAAACGCATACGGCGTTGTTTTGAGGGAATGTGCCGTTCCTTCGATGAACGATCCGCAGCCCGACGAGCACGCTTCGTTCAGGATGGCATTTGAAATCATGCCGTTTCTTATCCACAGCGCCTTCATGTCCTGTCCACCGATGTCGAAGACGAAGGTGGCGTCAGGGACGAGCTCGAGCGCCGCACGAACATGGGCGGTCGTCTCGACGATGCCCGAATCGACGCCGAGCGCCGCACACAGCAGCTCTTCCCCGTAACCGGTTGCCGTCGAATGCGCGATCCACGCAGGCGACTGATTGCTTGCATAGGCGTGGGGCATGGCCTGACGAAATTCGGCAAGCATGTCGATTGCGGAGGCAAGCGCGTCGCCGCAGACGGGCTTGTAGCTCGAATAGACGAGGTTCTTATCCTCGTCGACCACAGCCATCTTCACTGTGGTCGACCCCGCATCGATTCCGACGTAGAGGGGTCCTTTGGCGTCGAACAACCGCTTTTTGGGGAAGCCGACCGACCTATGCCGCGCCTCGAAGGCTTCGCGCTCTTTGTCGTTCGCAAAAAGCGGCTCGAGTCTGATCAGGTCGTCTTCAGGATCTTCCGCGCTGCGGATGCGCGCCTCGAGCTCTTTGAGCGAGACTTCGACGTTGCCTTCGGACTCGCCGGCGTAGATTGCCGCACCTCGCGCTGTGAACAGGTGCGCGTATCTCGGCTTGATTCCGCATCCTCGCTTAAGCCCAAGCGCCACGCGGAAGCGCCGCGACAGCTCGGGAATGTGCTCGAAGGGGCCGCCGAGGAAGAGAACCGTCCCCGAAACGGGGCGCCCGCAGGCAAGGCCGGTGATCGTCTGCCTCGCAACCGCTTCGAGCGCGCTCGCGGCGATGTCGCTTTTCTTCGCGCCGGAATTCAAAAGGGGTCGGACGTCGGTTTGGGCGAACACGGCGCAACGCGAGGCGATGGGGTAGATTCGATTCGCGCCGCCTGCAAGGCGGCTCATCTCCGACGATCTGACTCCGAGCATGAAGGCGATCGTGTCGATGAACCCACCTGTGCCGCCGGCGCATGTGGCGTTCATGCGCTGCTCGGGGTTGCCCGAGAGGTACATGACTTTAGCGTCCTCGCCTCCAAGTTCGATGACGGCGTCGGTCTCGGGATAAGTCTCCTCGACCGCCCGCATCGTCGAGGTGACTTCCTGCACGAAGGGAAGGCCGAGCATGCCGGAGAGCGCGATTCCCGCCGAACCGGTAACGGCCGCGTATCCGTGCAGATCACCGTATCGCCAGGCAAGGTTGTGCAGGATGTCGGTCAACGTTTCGCGGATGTTTGAGAGATGCCGCCGGTAAACGGAATGCAAAGGGGTTCCATCCTCGCCGAGGATGACGACCTTCACCGTCTTCGATCCGGCATCGATGCCGAAACGGTATGCCATGGGTGCCTCCGATGCGCGGCTTCTTCCGATATCAGCTGTTTGGGGTGTGCGACTCTATCGGCGCTGCGGGTCCTTCTCCTGGTCGATTGCTTCGCGCTTTGCGGTTTCGACCATGCTCAAAAGCTCCTGCTGCGTGTGAATGTCGAGCTTGCGATAGATGTGGTTGATGTGCGTCTTTGCGGTGCTCTTGGAAATGCACAGCTCTTCCTGAATGAACGAGGCGTTATGCCCCTTCGCAAGAAGGAACATGACCTCCGTTTCGCGTCGAGAAAGAAGGTATCGGTCGGCGATAGCCTCGCATTGGGCATGGAAACGCCCCTTTGCCTTCTTGCCGTCGTCCGATTCCGCCGCTGCCGTTGAAGATACGCTTTCGGGCGACTCTGCGATGCCCTTGCCGTTGCCGTCGCTGATGGCCGCGGTCGACTCCTCCGATTTCGCGTTCAGCTTGGCGATGTGCTCTTTGAGAGACTCGGTACCCTGGTCGGGGTGCCCGCCTTCGGCAGACGGTGACATGACGACGGCCTTCACTTCGCGCTGGCGCGGCGAGATCGCGTAACCGACGATAAGACAGAGCATGATGAGCAAGGCCCCGCTTGAGTCGGCGAGAGCGCTGCTTGCGAACTCGAATCCAAGGTCGGGGTTCATGGCGAATAGCGTGCCGAGAATCGATGCGAGCGCAAGCGTGCCTCGTCCGATGCCGAACACGAAGATGGGTGAGAGCCTGAATTCCTGGGCGAGATCGGCAAAGAAGATCCACATAAGCGCCTCGAAGCACATGTATCCCGCGACGAGCGCCAGGCATGCGGGCATGAAGCTCTCCGTGTGAAGGAACGGGAGCGCGAATGCCGCAAGCGCGATGAAGGGCGTGAGCGTTCGAAAGATAAGGTCCCAGTGCCCTTCGTTTTTCGCCACGAAGATGGTTGCGAAGATGATGAGCATACCGAGGCACGTGCCCGCCCCGATGACGAGCAGCGTGGTGAAGTCGGCCGCGGGAAGCACGATCTGGTTCTCGGTGGTGCGCAGGGCGCCAAGGGCGAACCCGAAAACGGCAACCGGAACGATGAGCCTGGCAAGGAACTGCGAAGGTTTCACCGAAAGCGGATGGAAAATCGGGATCTCACGGCGACGGTAGTACGGAATGGGCGTCAAACGCCATAGGATGAAAGCCTCGGCGATGGGAAGCAGCCCCGTGACCACTCCTCCCACCAAAGGCGGGATGGCGTGGGAGAGCACCATGTAGAGTCCGGTTCCCAAAGCGACGGAAACAGCGGTGTTCAAGATGATCGTGCTGAACTCGTAACGCGCGAAGGCGGTGCCCCACAGCACGATGATAAGGCTCGATCCGATGCCTGTGGCAAGCCCGGCGACGACGATAGCGAGCGCCCCAAGCGGTCCTCCTGCGGGAACGAGAAACGACGCGTACGTGCCTATGCAGGTAAGCCCGGCCGCGAGCCCGAGCGCCTTTTTCGAAACATAGAAGCGCAAAAACATCTGATTCGTGCATCCGAGCGCGATAAGCGCTGCGCCAAACGACACGAGCGACAAAATGAGCACGACAAACGAACAGCTGAAAGCGCCGTTCGCGAAGGATTCGAGGGGAATATCCGTTCCGAAGAGCGCTCCTGCGCTGAACATCGCAGCGTAGATCCATGCTTGATGAAAGCCATATCCCAAAGAAAGGGTGTTGAGTTCCGCCGAGGCATCGGTGCCGTCTTCGTTGCTGGCGACAGTGATAGTTACGTGCGGAAAAACAGATGGCATAAAGCAAGTCCCCTAGTTCGTTCTCAGTGCGTTTTCGGTGCGTGCGATTTCAGGTCCGTCATCCCCATGACGAGGTCGCTAAACCTATCGACCTGATGTTCACACGCCCATGATAACGCAATTCCTCTTCTTGTTAGCGCAAGGGTGAATCGAACCTTGCCTCTTCTTGATGAATCGGCGTAGCTCTCGGGGCAGTTTCTTGCCCTCAACGGGCAGAGGACCTCGATCTCCTCGTGTGAAACCGCCGCCTTACGAGTAGAATCAGAGTCACGGAAGCAAATATCAACCCTTGAGGTTGATGCTGCCGAACAAATAGAACCTCGTGGTTCGACGCTCATACCGTTCGCCTTACGTAAAGTACCGTTTGTCTGTTCGCCGGTGATTTGCTACCGCTGGCTGCAGGGGATAGATTGACAACTCAATCAGAGAACTCGGAAAGGGGGACGAAGCACGCACGGCTTCTCGCAGCGGGGGCCGGAGGCACCGAAGCTTCCGCAATACCCGGTATTGGATGATCACTACCTGTGGTTGTGGAATCTGGTCTCGGGCGCAAGGGCTTGCCGCACCTGTTCTTGCCGTAGTGCAAAAGGGGAGTAATTGCACAGGGCGATTCGCTTTAGGGATAAAGGCGGATGCGCTCGAGCTTGAGTCGGGATACTCAAGCGAACCTTATTAAAGGAGGGACTAATGAACGGTAAAGAATTCACCGTTTCAGAGGTTGTAGACCATCTGGGAGTCAACGGCCACACGTGGCTGATGTTCTTCCTCATGATCTTTGCAATGATTTTCGACGGCTATGACTTCATGGTCGTTAACACCACCAACCTGTTCGTGGCCCATACGTTCTGGCCCGACAATCCGAACCCGGGTGCTCTCATGGGCTCCCTCACCACGTGGGGCCTGCTCGGCATGGTTCTGGGCGGCGCCGTCGGCGGCATCATGTCCGACCGCATCGGCCGCAAGAAGATGCTCACCATCGCCGTCATCTTCTACGGCCTGTTCACCCTGCCCCAGGCGTTCGCGAACGACCTCGTGTTCTTCGCGGCCTTCCGCCTGATCGCGGGCTTCGGCGTCGGCTCCTGCATCCCCATCGTCACCACCGTGTTCTCCGAGACGATCCCGTCCAAGCAGCGCGGCGTCTTCGTGACGATCGGCATGGCCGGCATGGTCGCTGGCTGGGTTCTCGCCGGCCTTATCGGCAACCCGATCTGCAACACCGATCACGCTATCCTCGGTGGCTTCACCAATGAAGTCGTCTACACCAACGCTGACGGTTCCACGGCCACCATGTACGCCAACTGGCGCCTCTGCTACCTGATCGGCGCCCTGCCCATCATCTACGGAATCGTGCTCCACTTCTGCATGCACGAGACCCCGCACTGGTACGCCAACGCGGGCCGCATGGAAGATGCTTGCAAGGCTCTGAACGTTCTCCAGAAGGCCGCTGGCCAGGAGCAGACGCACTTCGACCCGAAGCTGCTCGTCGTCCCGCCGAAACCGGCCAAGACCACCCCGAACGTGCTCTTCTCCAAGAAGTT
>CAKUIV010000027.1 GCA_934661105.1 uncultured Ellagibacter sp.
TGAGCACGGAGCTCAAGCTGCAATCGGACGCCAGATAATCGGGATGCCGACGCCCCGTTCAACGAAAATGATCCCGCGTGATGATCTTCGCTCTGACGGTGATGATTTTGGAAGTGATCAGGTGCAAAGCCTCATTGCCGATCTTGAGAATGAACTGTCGGGTAGGAATAAGTGACGCTCAAACGCAAGAGGGACCCAGTTCAGCTGAACTGGGTCCCTCCCTATTCCCTCAGGTGGAACAATCTACGCACGACCATTCCACCTGACGCTCTACTGTTGCCGCCAGAGTCGACTCAGTGACGCTTCTGCCTACTCGCGGCGCCCTTGCCAGCAGCGCCTCACTTGCTAGTGGCGCTTCTGCTTCTTCTCGAAGTTGCGGCGCTCGCCGAAGGAGCGCACGTCGTTCATGTTGGAGGGGCGCTTCTTGTTGCGCTTGGAAGCGGTCGCCGCGGCGCCCTTGTTGCCCGACGGCTTGCTCGTGCGATGCGACTCGCCGCGCTTGCCCTTCGAGTCGCCGCGCTTGCCGCCTTCGCCGCGCCTGCCGCCCTCGTTGCGCTTGTCGCCACGCGAGCCGCCGCGTCCGCCGCGGCCCTCGAACTCATCACGCCCGCCGCGACCGCGCTTGCTGTCGCCGAACTTCGCCGCACGACGCTCAGCGCGGTTGGCGAACTCGCCAGCCCCGCGTCCATCGCGCTTGCGACCAGCGCTGTTGCGGCTCGAGCCACCGCGGCCCTTGTTCTTGCGGTTCAGCAGGTCGGGATCGAGGTCGTACGTCTCGAGCCCCATGAAGGGAATGTCGCGATCGATGAGCTTCTCGATGTCGACCAGAAGGCGGCGCTGATTGGGGCTCACGAACGAGATGGCGTAGCCATGCTCGCCCGCGCGACCCGTACGGCCGATGCGGTGCACGTAGTCTTCGGGGCAATCGGGAAGGTCGAGGTTGATGACGTAGTCGACGCTCGGCACATCGATGCCGCGCGCGAGTACGTCGGTCGCCACGAGGATGTTCGCCTTGCCGCGGCGGAACTTGTCGAGCGCACGACGGCGAGCGCCCACGGACTTGTCGGAATGGATGGACTCGGCCTTGTAGCCGTCTTCGCACAGCGCCTTCGCGAAATCTTCGGCGCGACCGCGCGTGCGGGCGAACACGATAACGCGCTCATGGCCCTTTTCTTCGAGCACAGCGCGCAAAAGCGCCGGCTTATCGTCCTGCTTGATCGGCATCATGAACTGCTCGACCGTCTTGGCGGTCTCGCCCTTGTGGGCGATTTCCACGATAGCCGGGTCCTTCAGAAGGTTGCCAAGGTTCTTCTGGATGGATTCGTCGATCGTCGCCGAGAACAGAAGCGTCTGGCGCTCGTCGGGCGTGGCGTTAACGATTGTGGTGACGTCGGGCAGAAAGCCCATGTCGAGCATACGATCGGCTTCGTCGAGCACGAGCGTCTGGATGCCGGAAAGATCGACGACGTCGCGGGTCATGAGGTCGTTCAGGCGGCCGGGCGTGGCGATGAGCACGTCGGTGCCGCGGCGGATCTCCTTGATTTGCGGGCCGTAGGGCGCGCCGCCGAACACGGTGGTGACGAATTGGCCGGTGCAGCGCGCGATCTTCATGGCAGTGAATGCGATTTGCTGCGCAAGTTCGCGCGTCGGCGAGACCACGAGCAGACGAGGCGGACGCTTATGGCTGCGGTCACGCGTCATCTGGCTCAACACGGGCAGCAAGAACGCAGCGGTCTTACCGGTACCGGTGCTCGCCGCGGCGATGAGGTCGCGGCCTTCCAAAACCAGCGGAATCGCCTGTTCCTGGACGGGCGTCGGCTCATCGTAACCGAGTCGTTTCACCGCATCGAGGGCGTTTTCGGACAGGCCAAGGCTGGCAAAATTTTGCATGCTGATTCCCTTTTCTTCAATTGCCACGCAACGCTGCCCTATGCAGCGTCTCCCGTGGGCGCACCCGCTCCCTGCGGTGTGCATTTGCGCTTAAGGCGAGCCGCTTTCTTTAGATTTCCGTCGGCGGCGACTGCAGCTGTTCGGCAGTGCGATGCGCAATAAGAAAAGAGAAAGAATTTCGCTTGAAGCGACCTTGTATTATGCGTGAAACTACGCACCCTTGTCATCTTCAGCACCGGAAATCCACAGCATCGGCGCGAAACAAGGGGCAGAAGGGGGCATCACGGCCCGCTATTTCCGCCGCCAAATGTTGACCATGAGCCATATCGACAACAGAAGCGCCCCGAAGTAGCCGAAGAACGACAGCAGCGGAACCCCAAGGAATCGCGGTTCCATGGCCGTTCCCGCCATGAGCGACGATCCGACGAACAAACCGGCGATGACCATGGCGATCGCGACGCGATTGATCATGCGCGACAGGTGAGCGAGCGGTGCCTCGCTCCCGATCACCTCCATATTCATCTTCAGCTGACCGCGTGTGAGCATCTTCAAGGCCTCGCCCGAATACGTGGCCGCGTCGAGCGTGCCGCGCCCCGACGAGTACACGGCCCGAGCCAAATCCTCAAGCGCGTCAGTTATCTCATCGCGCGTGCCTTTCTTAGCTTTGATGTGGGAATTTATGATCGCAACGATGTTCTGGTTGGGAATATAGGGCGCGACGGTGCCCTCAATGGTCACGATGCCTCGTGACACGTTGGTCACCGACGACGGCAGCGTCACCGAACATTGGCGCGTAAGCGACATGATGTCGGCGAGAAACTGCCCCACATCGATGTCGGCGACGTCGCACGACCCGTAGTCATCGAGCAGCGAATCGAGGTCTGCCAGAAAGCGTGCGTGGTCGATCGCAGCGTTGTCTTTCTGCACGGCGAAGCGCATGAGCGCGTCTTTCAGAGCGCCAGGGTTTTTCAATCCCACCGCCTCGATAATGGCCGAGAATCCGGCCCGGTCGCGCGGGGAAAGACGCCCCATGTTGCCTAAATCGATGTAGACGATCCGCCCCGCGCGAATGAGCACGTTTCCCGGATGCGGGTCGGCATGGAAGAACCCGAAGTCGAGGATCTGCGTCGCGTAGTTGTCGAGCATCTTCGAGCCGATTTCCTCGAGATCGTACCCCGCCGCGACGAGGCGCTTCGCATCGCCGATCGGAATGCCTTCGACGTATTCCATGACGAGCACGTACTCGCTGCACAAGTCGGAATACACCTTCGGGCAGCCGATGAACGCGACGTTCTCGTTCAGGCGCGCGAACTCGGCGAGGTTATCGGCCTCGCGCCGGAAGTCGGTTTCCTCGAGAAACGTCGCCCACATCTCTTCCACGACGGCGCACAGATCGAGCATCTGGTCGCCCTTCATGTAGCGGACGGCGTGGCGCGCGAGCATGCGCATGATATCGATGTCGAGCGCCATCGTGGCCTTCACGCCAGGACGCTGGATCTTGATGGCGACCACGTCGCCGTTGCGCATGACGGCGCGATGCACCTGCGCAAGCGACGCGCTACCGAGCGGATGCGGGTCGATGAAGGAAAACAGTTCCTCGCGCCTGCCTCCGAATTCCGAATCGAGTGCGGCGAGGATCTGCTCGAACGGAAGCGGATCGCATTCCGTCTGGAGCTTGGTGAGCTCGTCGCAAAACGCCTTCGGGAGAATTTCGGAGCGCGTGGAAAGCGCCTGGCCGATTTTCACGAAGCTCGGGCCCAAGTCTTCGAGCGTCGCGCGGAACTCTTCAGGCGTGAACCCGCTTGCCGCCTTGTGCTTGCCCAGAAGCGTGAGAATCTCGCGCATGCGACGACGGCGGGACTTCGGATTCAACCCGAAGCGCCCCTCGGGGTCGGCATCGGCCCCGGGAGCGAAGAAATGGCGAAGGAGCGTGTTGTTTTCCGGCATGGGCGAGACCCCCGTTCGGACGTTATGCCTGAGAATCGTCCTTCGGAGACTCCACGACGTCGGGATCTGCGGCGATCACTTCTGCAGCAAGAGGCTCCGCTTCGGGCTGCGCAGAATCGGCCGCAGGCGCGGACTCCGCCGCTGCCGCTTCAACCTTGGAAGCAGCGGCTTCGGCTTCCTTCTCGTTTTGCTTGTCAGCCATTTCGCGCACGATATTCGCGAATTCGATGCGTTCGTCGGGAGTCATCACGGACATGCGCGCCTCGAGCGTGTCACGGCGAATGGACGACTCGACTTCGCTCGCACGGTGTTTCAGCTCGGTGTTGATCTGCTTGCCCTGCTCAACCGTCATCTCGCCGCGAGAAACGAGCTGATCGACCAGGTCTTTCCCCTTTTCGGCGCCGATTGCCACCGCACCGATGCCCGCAAGGAAAATGCTCTTGAAACCGTCGCCCAGCGTAGCCATGAGGCCCTCCTTCTTCCGAAGATGGCGCGCTCGATGAGCCTCGAGCGCTTTCGTACACTCATAATGCAACATTTGTGGATAAAGGGCAAACGCACGCGCTCGGGCGTTGCCAAGGCGTAACAGCTCCGGTGATCGCGCCTTGGATAAAAAAACGCGCCCGCATATCGCGAGCGCGCGTCCTGGGAAGGGCAAAGAGAATTGCGCGGCGCATCCGAAGCGGTCGGGCAGCCGCAAAGGCAGGCGGCGGCTATTCCGCCGCCGTGACAGCCGGCGTATGCGACGCCTGGGCCGGAGTGCAGGCGCGCGAGTCGTTTTCCGAACCTTCGCGCCCTTCGACGAGCGTCGCTCCCACGACCGCGACGAAGATGACGGCGGCGCCAACCCATCCGGCAGCGGAAAGGGACTCGCCGAGAAGCACCATCGAGAACAGCGCCGTGAACACCGGTTCGCCGGTGAGAAACAGCGACACGGTCGACGACGGAAGCCCCACAAGCGCGACGTTTTGCAGCGCGAAGGTGACGCAGGTGCTCAAGATCGCGAGGAAGGCGATAACGCCCCAGGCAACGGGCTCGATCGCAGTGATATCGGCCACCGGTTCGACGGCGAGCGCGGAGACAAGCGATAGCACGAACGAGGCGACGATCTGCGTTCCCGCAATCGTCGGGGCCGAAAGCTTCTCAAGCCCCTTCTCCCCGAACACGAGCGAACCCGCGATAGCGGCCGAGGAAAGCAAGGCAAGCGCCTCACCTGCGCCAAACGTGAATGCCCCGCCGTTGCAGCACAGAAGGTACAGTCCGCCGACAACCGCGACCTGGAAGGGAATCATCGCACGCGGATAGCGGACGCGACGCACGATCTTCGCGATGAAAGGCGCGAATACCACGGGGAGCGCGACGAGGAAACCGACGTTCGTGGCCGTGGTCAAGTCGAGCGCCAGGTTGCAGGCGATGTAGCCGACCGCAAGGCACACCGCGGCGGGAACCCAGTCGAGAAGCTTGACCCTGCGCAACTCGCGCACCATGCGCGGGCCGAAAATGAGAGCGAACACTGCGAGCGCCAGCCCGAAGCGAAGAACCATGCACCACAGGGGCGTCACGCTTTCATAGGCGAACTTCGTGATGACGTTGCCGAACCCGAAGATAACGGTCTGCACGATCACGCATAAGACGAACGGACTCTTCCGCCCCTGCCATTTTCCAGTCACGCCCGACCCCTCTTCTCCACTCGCGCGAAAATGCGCATCCGCCAAGCCTTGCGGGTAAAGACTTGCGGGAAGTTATGTCACCTGATGCGACATCGATGGTAGGGGAACAGTTAATATAAGTAAAACTTGTATATCTTTCAATTAGCTCAAGGTATACTTGTTTCACCAGATCATCACTGGAATGCAGGAGTCGCAGATGCGCAATCAGAAATACGAAGCGTTCCTGGAAGCGGCGCGAACGGGCAGCTTCAAGCAAGCTGCAGCGGAGCTTGGCTACACCCAGGCGGGCGTGAGCTACCTTGCGAACGCACTGGAAAAGGAACTTGGGATCCGCTTGTTCGTGCGCGAGCACGGCGGCGTTCACCTCACCTCGGAAGGCCGATCGCTTCTGCCGTGGATCCAGGAAGTATGCGCAAGCGAGCGTCGGCTCGAAGCGCACCTCGCCGACTTGAAGCATCTTGAGGAAGGCTCGCTTCATGTCGTCGCGTTCACAAGCACGCTCACGCAGTGGTTGCCGCAGATAACGAAGCGCTTCACCGAGGCGCATCCGCATATCGACCTGCGCATCACCTGCTATGACGATCAGGCTCAGCTCGAGCGGATCGTGGAGAGCGGAGAAGCCGACGTCGGGTTCGTGGCGCTTCCCGTGAAACGCCCTCTCGAACTTGAACTTTTGGTACGCGACCCACTACTCGTCGCCGTCGCGACCGAAAGCCCGTTCGCGAAAGGGGAAAGCTTTCCCGCAAAGGCCCTCGCAACCGAACCCTACATCAGGCTCGATTCAGGCGAGTATTCCGAGATGGACCGGCTGTTCCGCATGAACAAGGTCGAACCGCACGTGAAATTCTCCATCGTGAGCGACTATGCCGCGATGGGCATGGTGGCTGCAGGACTTGGATACAGCGTGATGTCCGGGCTGGTGTTGAGAAACGCGCCGTTCGACCTGATTGCCCTCCCCGCCGAGGTCCCGACGTACCGAGAGATCGCGCTCGCGCAGCGATCGAGCGAAACGGCCTCGGGCGCCGCCCATGCGTTCGTCGAATGCACGGAAAGCTGGATCCGCGAAACGTACGCGAGCGAGCCCGAGGCGCTCTTGCTGTAGGGAAAGGGCGCCGCGGCCGCAAAAGCACAGGCGGAGACGCCTACAGCAGCCAATGCGCGCTGCCCTCAAGCACGCGAAGGCTACTCTCCCACCGCAATCGGGACAAGTTCGGAAAGCGAATTGATCGCGAAGTCGGGATGCTCAGCGGCAAGCGCCTCGGCATCGAACATGCCCCATAACGCCGCCACCGTCGTGCACCCGGCGCCGCGACCCGCCTGCAGGTCGTAGGGGCTGTCACCGATGTAGATGCATTCTTGCGGCGACACGCCCAAAAGCTCGCACCCGTGCAGCACCGGCTCGGGTTCGGGCTTGTGCGCGGGGAACGTGTCGGGGGCGACGATGAACTTGAAGTACCCGTCGATCCCCGTGCTCTTCATGGCGCGAAGAGCGTTCTCGCTGCGCTTCGACGTGACGATGCCGAGGGGCAGCCCCGCCTCGCGCAGGGCGTCGAGCGCGGTGATGGTATCGGGGAACGACTTGATGAGCTGCGAATGGACGCGCTCGTTGTGCTCCAAATAGGTGTTGAACAGCGCATCGTGGACTTCCTGGCTGCCATCGGCCCAATCCCACATCTGCACCGTGAGCGGCTGGCCGATCTTCGCGCGCAGCTCCTCATCGGGGATATCACGGCCCGTTACCGTCTTCGTCGCATAGCGAAACGACGCCAAGATGAGCTCCTCGGTGTCGACGAGCGTGCCGTCCAGGTCGAACAGCACGGCCTTGATGGGGTTGGGCATGGAAAATCCTCTCGAAAACAAACAGGTGGGGAAGCGTATCGTAACTTCCCCACCTGAAAACGAATCCTTCTACCTGCGCGCGTCCACCGGCAATGTCGTGGCGCATGAAGCTTCCAGCACAGCATGGCACGGCACGACCCAACTGCCGACTTGTCAGGGCTGCTCGCAGCGTCGGCACGTCCGCCAACCGCTAAATCGGCGGAACAGCTCTACTCGAAGATGCCGTCGAACGAACCCAAGCCGGAAGGATGCTTGCGCGAATTGCGCTTCGCGAAGCGCAGCAGCTCGGCGATCGTCGCGAGCGACACGTCCTTCTTCTGGCCAGTACGGCGCAGCTTCACTTCCACCTTGCCCTCGGCGAGCCCGCGCTTGCCGACGACCACCTGCAGCGGCCAACCGATAAGGTCCGCATCGGCGAACTTCACGCCGGCACGCTCCTTGCGGTCGTCGACGACGACCTCGAACCCGAGATCCGCGACTTCCTTCGCAAGCTTCTCGGCGGCGGGCTGCACTTCGTCATCGCCCACCGTCAGCGGAATAACGCACACATGAGCAGGCGCGACGTTGAACGGCCACTGGATGCCGTTCTCGTCGTTGTGCTGCTCGACGATGGCGGCCACGGTACGGGAAACGCCCACGCCGTAGCAACCCATGATGAACGGGTGCTCGACGCCGTCTTCATCGTGGAAGGTGGCGCCCATGGTCTCGGAGTAGCGCGTGCCGAGCTGGAAAACCTGCGACACCTCGATGCCGCGTGAACCGGACAGCGGCAGACCGCACTCGGGGCAGCAGTCGCCCGGCTTCACGACGCAGAGGTCGGCCCAGTCGTCCACTTCGAAGTCACGACCGTAGGCGGCGCCGACGTAGTGGTAGTCGTCCTCGTTCGCACCGACGACCCAGTGCTTTATGCCCTTCAGGCTGCGGGCAGCGACGATGCGAGCGCCTTCCGGCAGCCCGACCGGGCCCATCGAGCCCTTATGCAAACCGAACGCCTGCATCTCCTCGTCGGTGAGCAGGGTGAACCCAGGCACCGCGCGGTCGGCCTTGATTTCGTTGAGTTCGTGGTTGCCGGGGATGAACATGACGACGAGCTTGCCGTCGGCGTCCTTGCCCGAAAGCGCCTTCACCGTGGAGGTGGCAGGGATCTTCAGGAAGTCGGCGAGATCCTCGATCGTGCGCACGCCGGGCGTGTGGATCTTCTCAAGCTCGGCCGCCTCGTATTCCGTGGGGCGCGCCAGGCATTCGCCAGCTTCGGTGTTCGCAGCATAACCGCAGGTGCAGTGCACGAGCTCGGCCTCGCCGGCAGGGGCAAGCGCCATGAACTCGGTCGTCACCTTGCCGCCGATCTGCCCGCCGTCGGCTTCGACCGGACGGTAGTCGAGCCCGCAGCGGTCGCAGATGGTGCCGTAGGCGCGGCTCATGTCGTCGTAGGTTTCCTGCAGCGATTCCTGCGTGGCATGGAACGAGTAGGCGTCCTTCATGATGAATTCGCGGCTGCGGAAAAGCCCCAGGCGCGGACGGATTTCGTCGCGGAACTTCACTTGGATCTGATAGAGCGTGCAGGGCAGCTCCTTGTAAGAGCGCAGCTCGTTGCGGATAAGAGACGTGATGAGCTCCTCATGGGTGGGCCCGAGGCAGAAGCCGTGATCGTGGCGGTCGGTCAGGCGCATCAGCTCGGGGCCGTAGTCGTCCCAGCGGCCCGATTCATGCCACAGCTCGGCCGGTTGCAGCGCCGGCATCATGATTTCCTGAGCGCCGATCTTGTCCATTTCCTCGCGCACGATGTTCTCGACTTTCGCGAGAACCTTAAGCCCCAGGGGAAGGAACGTGTACACACCAGAAGCCGTCTTGCGGATCATTCCCGCGCGCAGCATCAGCTTGTGGCTCGCGATCTCGGCATCGGCCGGATCCTCTTTCAGCGTCGGAGCATACAGCTTGCTCATTCGCATGATTTCGCTCATAGTCTTCCTATCTCCTCCATCAACACGTCGACGATGGCGTGTTCTTCCACTTTCCTTAACACCTGACCGCCCTTGAACACGACGCCCACCCCGTCTCCGCAGGCGACGCCGATGTCGGCATCGCGCGCCTCACCGGGCCCGTTCACCACGCACCCCATGACGGCCACTTTCACCGGGACCTTCACGTTGCGCAAACGCTCTTCCACCTGCGTTGCCAGATCGATGAGGTTCACCTGACAGCGCCCGCACGTGGGGCAGCTGATGATCTCGGGGCCGCGGCGGCGCAAGTCGAGCGCCGAGAGCAGCGTCCAGCAAGCGCGCATTTCCACGACGGGATCGTCGGTAAGCGAGATACGCATGGTGTCGCCGATGCCCTCTTCCAGAAGAATCCCCAGGCCGCTGGCGCTTTTTATCACGCCCTGGAACCGCGTCCCCGCTTCGGTGATGCCGATATGCAGAGGAACCTTAGGGATTTCACGCGAAAGGATGCGATAGGTGCGCACCGTGGTCATGACGTCATGAGCCTTCGCGCTCACCACCACGTCGTGGAAACCGCGTTCCTCGCAGTAGCGCACATAGGCGGCAGCCGACGCCGCGAGCTTCTCGGGCAAGGTGAGGTCGGCGCGCGCGGCAAGCTCTTGGTCGAGCGAGCCGGCGTTCACGCCGATTCGAATGGGAATGCCCGCTTCACCTGCGGCGTCGAGCACCGCGTCGGTCTTGGCGAGCCCACCGATGTTGCCGGGGTTGATGCGCAGCTTCGCCGCACCGCGCCGTGCCGCCTCGATGGCGATCTGCGGGTCGAAGTGCACATCGGCGACGACGGGAAGCGGCGAGCGCTTGCACACCTCCCCGAACACGTCAAGATACCGGCGATGCGGAATCGCCATGCGAACCACTTCGCAGCCCGCATCAGCAAGCGCGTTGATCTGGCTCACGTTGGCCTCAACGTCGTCAGCAGGCGCGTTGAGCATCGATTGGACGACGACGGGAGCCCCGCCGCCAAGGGGAACGTCGCCCACCATCACACGATGCGTGAGCTGGTTGGGTTTCGATTCATTGGTTGTAAGGTCTTCGTTGCACATGGTGAGTATTCTACCAGCGTTGGCAGGCGGGCGCGAAGACGCCTGCGAGAAAGGCACAAGACGCAGAAAAATGAAAATCCCCGACGGAGACGCACCGCCGGGGATTGTGTTTAGTCTTCGACGCGAATAACGGAAGGCTCAGCACGCAACACATCGTCGAGCTGGGCGATTTCGGCAAGCACCGCGCGAACGGAGGCCTCGGTCGCCGTATGGGTCACGTACGACAGATTCACCGTGGCATGCTCGGAATTGCCACGCTGCACCACCGAACGCACAGAAACGCCGTGCTTGGCGAACACGCCGGCCATCGCCGCAAGCACGCCGGAGCGGTCGGCAACGGCGAAGCGGATGTAGTACTTGGTCTTCAAATCGTCCATCGGCACGATCGCGAGGTCGTCGGTGCAGGTGCAGCCCACGACCGGCGGAATTCCCATGGAGAGGTGCCGCGCAACTTCAAGCACGTCGCCCATGACAGCGCTCGCAGCCGCACCCGCGCCTGCGCCTTCACCGAAGAACATCGTCTCGCCGACCGCGTCGCCCGTGACGTAAATCGCGTTGAACACGCCATTCACCGTTGCGAGCTGGTGCGTCTTCGGCAGCATGGTCGGGTGAACACGCACATCGATCCCTTCGGGCGCGCGATGCGCGATGGCCAGAAGCTTGATGACGTAGCCCATGTCGTCGGCGGTTTCCAAATCGAGCGTCGTAACGTTGCGAATGCCCTCCGTGTACACGTCGGAAATGGTCACGCGTGAATTGAACGCGATCGACGCGAGGATGGCGATCTTCGCCGCAGCGTCGAATCCGTCGACGTCGGCGGACGGGTCGGCTTCGGCGAAACCCTTCTCCTGCGCTTCCTTGAGCGCCTCGTCGTAGGACAGCCCGTTTTCGACCATGCGGGTAAGCATATAGTTGGTCGTGCCGTTCACGATGCCCATGACGGAGCTGATCTCGTTCGCGAAGAGCGAGTGCTTGAGCGGGCCGATGATGGGAATGCCGCCGCCGACGGATGCCTCGAAGGCGATCTCGCGGTTCATCTTCTCGGCGAGCGCCATGACTTCCTCGCCATAGGTCGCCATGAGCGCCTTATTGGCGGTGACGACGTTCTTGCCGGCAGCAAGCGCCTTGGTGACCAAATCGCGCGCGGCCGTGGTGCCGCCGATGAGCTCGATCACGATATCGATGTCGGGATCGTTCACGATGTCGTTGTAGTCGGCCGTGAACAAATCGCCCACGCCATGGGCCTCGGCCTGTGCTTTCTCGCGCGAACACACACGAACGAGTTCAAGATCGATGCCGTAGTGACGCTTGAAATCTTCCTTATGCTTTTGCAGGATGTCGATGCAGCCGCCGCCGACGGTGCCGGTGCCGACAAGTCCGAGTTTGATGGTCATGAATAGTCTCCTGGGTTACTTAGATGTCGCGAGCGTACAGGTCCGCGTAGGTTTCACGTCGGGTCACCACGCGCGCGTCGCCGTCCTTCACGAACACGACCGCCGGCTTGGGCTGACCGTTGTAGTTGCTCGACATGGTCGAGCAGTACGCGCCCGTGGCGAACACGCACGCGATGTCGCCCACTTCGGGGTGCTGGATGGGCATGTCGATGACGACCGCGTCGCCGCTTTCGCAGTGCTTGCCGCACAGCGTGACGATTTCGGTACGGGGTTCGGCAGCCTTGTTGGCGATGACGGGCTCGTAGTCGGCGTGGTAAAGCGCGGTGCGGATGTTGTCGGACATGCCGCCGTCGATGGCCACGAACTTGCGGATGCCGGGCAGCGTTTTCAGGATGCCCACAGTGTAGAGCGTGACGCCCGCGTTTGCGACAAGACTGCGACCAGGCTCGACGAGGATATGAGGCTCGTCAACACCGTACTTCTCGCAGAAATCCTTCACCGCCATCGTGGTGCATTCCGCGAACTCGTCGATGGACGAGGGCTTGTCCTCGGCGGTGTAGGCCACGCCCAGGCCGCCGCCCAAGTCAAGCTCGGTGATGGCGATGCCGTACTCCTTCTGCACGCGGGCGATGAACGCCACCATGACCTCGGCCGCCTCGCGGAACGAATGGAGCGCGAAGATCTGCGAGCCGATGTGGCAATGGAAGCCCACGAGCTTCACGTTCGGCGCCTCGATGGCATCCTTCACGCACGTGAACGCGAAGTCGTTGAGCATGGTGAAGCCGAACTTGCTGTCTTCGCAGCCGGTGCGGATGTATTCATGGGTGTCGGCCTCGACGCCCGGCGTGATACGCATGAGAATTTCCTGCTCAACGCCCAACCTTCCCGCGATTTCCGACACACGCGCAAGCTCGATGCGGCTGTCGACCACGATGCGCCCGACGCCCGCCGAGATCGCCTCGGTGAGCTCGGCCGGGGTCTTGTTGTTGCCGTGCACGACCACGCGTTCCATGGGGAAACCGGCCATCTGCGCGCAGGCAAGCTCGCCGCCGCCCGACACGTCGAGGCACATGCCTTCCTCGTTGGCGATGCGCACGACTTCCTTGTTCAGAAACGCCTTGCTCGCGTACGCGATGTCGGAGTTCGTGTAACGGGAATGGAACGACTCGCGATAGCTCTCCATGCGAAAGCGTAGGTCGGCTTCGTCGAACACGTAGAGCGCGGTTCCCTCTTCATGGGCGAGCTTCACCATATCGACCCCACCGATGAACAGGTGGTTGTCGCGAACCTCGGCGGTGCGGGGAAGCACCTCGCCCAGGTCCATGGTAGTGCGCATGTCGGGCTTCTTGCTTGTATCGGATGCAGGTAAAGACATAGCTGTCCTTTCTAAGCTGTGGAATTTTCCCAGTCTATCATTCGCGCGCGCGAGCTTCGTTTCCCATTCGTAAAAAGCACGCGTTCTATAGGCGGATGCGGCACGAGGCAAGCGGCGCAAACGCATGGAGCGCCCGCCATCGGGCCGCAACCGGATCGAAAGACCGGCATCTGCCCCTATGCCCGGCACAACTTCAGCGTGAACGACGCCCCCTCCAAGGAACCCTTCCCAGCAACAAGAGTCGCGCCCATACGCCCCGCCGCCGACTGGGCGATAGCGAGCCCCAGCCCCACATGGCCCCCTTCGCCTTTGTAGCAGCGCTCGAACACATGGGGAAGGTCATCGGCATTTATTCCCGGACCGTCATCGGAAACCTCGACCGAGGCCGAATCTCTCTCGGCGAACACCGACATGCGCACCTCGCCTTCCGCATAGCGGATCGCGTTCGAAAGCACGTTGTCGAGCACGCTGCCCAGCAACTCCTCGGTCGCAAGCGCCGCGACCTCTTCCTCGGGCGCCTCGACTCGCACGGACACGTCGCGCGCGGACGCGAGACCCCGCGCGCGATCGGCGCAGCGCAGCGTCGCCGCGACGAGATCGACCCGTTGCAAATCGGCGGGGCCTGATTCCCCCTCCAACCGCGATAGCGACAGCAGCCCCTCGACGACCTCGGTGAGCCGCACGCTTTCGTCCATGATGACGCGCGCGGCGCGCTGCGGCGGGTCGAACACGCCTTGTTCGATCCCCTGTGCATAGCCACCGATCGACATGAGGGGGCTTCGCAACTCATGAGATACGTTCGCGAGGAATCGCTTCTGACTCTGCTCCGCGCGCTCAAGGCGCCTCGACATGCCGTTCATGGAGCGCCGTAGATCCTCGAGTTCCCCGAGCTTGAACGCCGGCTCTATTTCCGCGAAATCCCCGCCCCCTATGCGCTCGGATTCGCGGCAAAGCCGCTTGAGCGGGCGCGTTATGCTGCGAGCCGTTGCCGCCAATGCAACGAGGGCAAGAGCGGAAAACGCCGACGAGATGCCCAAAACGAGAAGCGACGACGCATCGACCCATTCCCCGATATGGGAAGTCGGGCAATACACGATAACCCACCCGAGGTGCCCGGCATTCGACGGTGGGTCGTACAGCGCGGCAAGGTAGGTTTCCCCATCGCTTGCGGAAAGCGTTACCGGGCCGCCCTCGCCTGCGCCCGTTTCCCCCAAATAACTCGCGAAATCGGCGGCGAGGGGCGCCATCTGCTCGCGAAGCTGCTCGTTTCGGGGGTACACCGTCTTCAGCGTGTCAGACAAGATAAGCAAACGCGCGTTGCCTCCGAGCTGCGAGGCGGTCGATCCCGCGCTTTTGAGGAACCCGGATACCCTCTCGTCTTGCGAGGAGCCCGCAGTCGACGACTCCCCCGAACCAAGCTCTTCGGTCAACCAGCTTTCAAGCAACGGCTCGATCTGCTGCTGCAGAGAAAAAAGCTCACGGGAAGCCTCGTCGTAAGCGTAGCGCGTGGCACTCACGTGGAAGACGAGGCACGAAAGCGGCGGGAGAAGCACGAGCAGCACTGCAGGCGCGAAAAGACGTGCGAGCATGCTGCGCCCGCCGCGTCGCTTACCGCCTGCGCTCATCTCCCCTCCCCTTCGGCGATGCGGAATCCAAACCCCCAGACCGTCTCCACGCTCACGCTGCCGCCGGCCGCCTTGAGCTTGCGGCGCAACCGCTTCACAAGATCGTCCGCCACGCGCGTGTCGGCGCGCCAATCGATCCCCCAGAGGGCATTGAGAAGCTCTTCCCTGCTCACCGCGCGGTTTTCGCGCTCTACAAGGTAGACGAGGAAGTCGAACTCGGCAGGCGTGAGCGGCAGGCGCTCCCCACCTAAAAACGCGTCGCGCCGCTCGGGGGAAAGCCGCAGCGCCCCGAACGAGACCTCGCCCGGCACAGCCCCGTCAGCGGGCGCAGGCTCGCTTTTCCGCGAGCGACGGAGAACCGCCTTGACGCGCGCGACGAGCTCGATCGGCAAAAACGGCTTTACCAGGTAATCGTCGCAGCCGAGCGTAAGCCCCGTCACCCGATCGTACGGGCTGTCCTTCGCCGACACGATGATGATGGGGAGGTCCTCATGACCGCAACGCAGCGTCGAGCATACGGCAAGCCCGTCCACCCCCGGCATCATGATATCGAGTATCACCAGGTCGGGAATGTTGTTTTCGCATGCTTCAAGCAAATCGGTCCCCTTTTCGAAGGATTCGACCTCATAGCCCTCCCGGAAAAGGAACGCTGCGATGAGCTCGCGGATGTTCTGCTCGTCGTCGGCAAGGTAAATGCGTTCGGCCACCGTTTCCTCTTTTCTCTTCACGCGAATCATACCCATGACGGCTCGAGGAGAAAACCACCTTGCCACGACATTGCCGCAGTTTAACCGTAGAAGCGCCAGCAAGGGCTTTCCTACGCTTGATGTTGATTCGCACGGCGCCGCTTGAATGAGCGGCGCGACGGTTTGGCATCCCGAATAGATAGGAGCCTTCATGAAGCTATCCCGAAGAATCGCCCGGGTCTTCTTGGTGCCGGTGCTTGCGGCGTCGCTTGCGCCGATAGCCGCGACGAGCGCATTTGCCCAGGAGTCGTTTTCCCATAGCGACTTCATCGAGACGGAGCAACCCGAGCTCACACAAGAGACCAAGGATTTGATCTCGGCGTACCAGAAAGACCCATCGGAAGAGAACTACCTAGCCCTTCGCGATATGGTTATCGCGAACTACAACGCCGTGCTCGACCGCAAGGAGCAAAAGCTCGACGAGCTGCGCGAGGAGACGGCAGGCAAGCCGGGCGGCGAGGAAACGGTCGCCGAGATGGAAGACATCGTGCAGGACATGTACGCGACCTATTGGAACCGCATCAACTCCAGCATGCTGCGTTTCACCGACGAGCGTCTTCTGAAGTGGAAGACGGCCAACGCCGCGCAGTACGACTTCATCCCCGTCATGGGGGCAGGGCAGAGCATCTACGTGAGCCGCACCCCCGTGACGAACGCCCAATACGCCGCCTACCTCGAGGCGACCGGAGCGCAACCCCCCGCGAACTGGGGCGACGGCACGCATGAGGGCGACGCCGACCTTCCCGTCAACTATGTTTCCTACGAGGATGCGCAGGCGTACTGCGCATGGCTCACCGAGCAGGACGGCGAAAACACCTACCGTTTGCCCAACGAGAGCGAATGGGAGCTTGCGGCGGGGCACATGCCCAAAGACGCCGACTTCAACTGCGACGTTGCCGACGGGCGCGTGTCGGTCTACGAATACGACGGCATCACGCGCGGCGCGCACGGAGCGATCGACTTCTGGGGCAACGTATGGGAATGGACCTCGACAATCCGCGACAGCGGAGGCGACGACGCAGACGCGCTACTTGGCGTGAAGGGCGGCGCCTGGAACAGCGAACGCACCGATTGCCGCACCGAAAACCGTAAGGAAGGCCGCTACGCCTCCGTAGGCTACGCCGACGTCGGGTTCCGCGTGATCCAGGTGAAAAACGGCGACGAACCCGACCAGAGCGTCGAGCTGGCAACGCTGTCCGCACCTCAGGTCGCCGCGACCGCAGGTCCTGACAGCATCACGCTTTCGTGGGAGCCCGTCGACGGCGCGAACCAGTACCAGCTCTTCGAGTACTTCGCCGACACGGGGCTTATCGAGATGAAGGGCACGACAGACGCCACGTCGGCCACCTTCGACGGGCTCGAGCCGGGAAGCGCGCATAGTTACATCGTGCAGCCCATTTCCTACGTTCAGATCGCCGACAACGTTTCCGCCGAATACGCGGTGTCGGCGACCTGCAACGACAAGGAGAGCGCGACTCTTCCCGGCGCAGGCGAAAGCGGGAGCGAAGCCGGCGGCTCGGGCGAAGCGGGCAATGCGGGCGAAGATGCACCCGCAGCCTCGCTTTCCCTCATAAACGCAGGCGGGCTTGACTGCTGGCTGTACTCCCCCGAAAACGCGAGTGAAAATACGCCGCTCATCGTGTACCTGCACGGCGTCACCGGCAAGGGCGACGACCCCAACGCCATGCTTTCGGCAGACGATTTCGCCCGCTGGCTTTCCGACGGGACGCTCGGAGACATTCCGGCCTATGTACTTATGCCGCAAGCGCCTGCGACGGCGCGCGACTGGACGACGCTCAGCAGCAACGTCATCGCAGCAACCGAGGAAGTGAAGTCAGCCTACCCGATCGACCCCGCCAACGTGAGCCTCACCGGGTTCAGCATGGGCGGCACGGGGACGTGGAGCATCGCCGCCGCCAATCCCGGCGAGTTCGTGCGCATCGCGCCTTGCAGCGGCGGCGTCAGGGGCAAGAAAACCGCGCTTTCCTCACTTGGAGACACCCCCGTGAGGGCATTCGTCGGAACGGACGACGAAGTGGTGAACCCGCAGTCGTCCCTCGATTTGGTGGGCAAGCTGGCCGCCTTAGGATCCGACGCCGAAATCACAGCTTTCGATGGCGCAACACACACCGATGTTCCCAAGCTTGCGTATCTCGATGAGAAAATCGGCCTGATCAGCTGGCTTATCGGTCAGGAGTAGGGAACTATGCGCCATGCGCATTCCGGCCGATTGACCGCAAACGCACACGGCGAGATGGACCTTCCGCATGCTTTCGCGAGATGCGCCCGCTTCGAGTACAATAAAACTCGAAGCGGGCGCTTGGGGAAGAGCGCTCCGATCCCTAACATTTTGGAGGATGCATATGTCCAAACCGGAACCGTCCATGGATCAGTGG
>CAKUIV010000028.1 GCA_934661105.1 uncultured Ellagibacter sp.
TCGGAAGCATGCGCGAGCCGCCCCACGCGCAAAAAAACGCGGCCATATGCGCAGGTTTTGCCGGAGCGAGCAGGAAGCCCGCCGCAACACGAGTGCAAAAGCCCAGGTCGCGCTTTTCGCAGCGGGCGGGCAACTTCCGACCCGTGTGGAAACCTGCGCATATGGCGGCTTTTTTGCACGAGCCGAGCCGCCGAGCCCTTACGCACGCATCGTCTTGCCGCATTCCCCGTAAGCACGGGTCACTTCGATCTCGTACTGCTTGCGGTTGCCCTTCACCACGGTGTCGAGGATAAGCCCGCACGAGAACGACAAGAGCCCCACGAACACGAACGCTACAGCGCACAGCGCGCTCGGCATCTTGGGAACAAGCCCCGTTTGGACGAATTCCCAAATCACCGGCACGCCGAAGATAAGCCCGATAATGCAGAACAGAAGGCCGAGCCAGGAAAAGAGCGCGAGCGGGCGGTAGTCCTTGAACAGCGAGAGTATCATCATGAGCACCTTCATGCCGTCGGAGAAGGTGTTGAGCTTGCTTACGGAACCTTCGGGACGGTCGCGGTAATCGATAGGAACCTCAGCGATTCGCCAACGCTTGTCGACCGCGTGGATGGAAAGCTCCGTCTCGATTTCGAATCCGGGCGAGAGCACCGGCATGGTCTTGGCGAACACCTTGTTGTAGGCGCGGTAGCCCGTCATGACGTCGGAACACTCGAATCCGTAGATCGCCTTGATGAGAAAGCGCACGAGGTTGTTGCCGAAACCGTGGAACGCACGGTCGTTTTCCTCGCCGTAGGTGCCGTTGGACAGGCGGTCGCCCACCACCATATCGGCCTCGTCGTTCATAAGCGGCGCAAGGAGCTTGGGCGCGGCCTCGGCCGGATAGGTGTCGTCGCCGTCGACCATGATGTAGTAGTCGGCGTCGATGTCGCGCATCATCTGGCGCACGACGTTGCCCTTGCCCTGACGACGCTCATGACGCACGACGGCACCATGTTCGGCGGCGATCTTCGCCGTGTCGTCGGAAGAGTTGTTGTCGTATACGTAAACGGTCGCGGCGGGAAGCACGCGCTTGAAGTCGTCGACGACCTTCGCGATGGTAAGCGCCTCGTTATAGCACGGGACGATGACGGCGATCGAGTCGACATCGCCGCAGGCAATCGGTGTGTCAGTGGCCTGGGAGCCCATGGAGCATCTCCTTGACATAGCGTTTCGTGAATCTTCAGACGAATGCATGCTAGCGAACTTTCCACCCCGCATTCGCACCACGCCCCCATCATCGCCGAAAAAACAAGGAATCGGAGGAGATGGCCCAACCGGCCTGGCCATGTGATAGAGTTTGAAGGCATGCCTTGCGCATTCTCGCCCCGTTTTCGATGCGGAATCACGCAAGGCGGAACAACCGAAAGGGCGCCTTCGCGCACATTCGAAAGGCTTACGCTCCCCATGAAGAAACTCTTCGCGCAGATCATGAAGTTCGGCGTCGTCGGCGTCGTCGCATTCGTCATCGACTATGGCCTCCTCGCGCTCTTAACCGAGGTCTTCGGCGTGAACTACCTGGTAAGCGCCACGATTTCGTTCACCGCATCGGTCATCTTCAACTACCTTGCCTCGATGCGCTACGTCTTCACCCATAAAGAAGGCATGAGCCGGCGCCGCGAGTTCGTGATCTTCGTCGCGCTGTCGGCCGCAGGCCTTGTCATCAACAACGTGTGCATGTGGGCAGGCGTCGAGCTGCTCGGCGTGCACTACCTCATCACCAAGATCGGCGCCACCTTCATCGTCATGGTGTGGAACTTCGTCACGAGGAAGATCTTCCTCGACGGCGGCGAAAGCGCTTAAGCGATGGTGGAGCCCATGGAAGAATCGAGCGCCCGCGAGCAGGGAAAGGCCGTCTCCCACGCCCCTTCCCCCGTCCCGAATGCCCAGCTCACGGAAGACGAACCCCGTCGCCGCATCATCGTGATGCACGCTTCGGTCGGCTCGGGGCATCGAAGCGCAGCGAACGCCGTCGCTCAGGCGCTCGAGCTTTTGCGCGACGACCCCTCCCTGCGAGAGGGCGCGGTATGCCCGGACGACCTCGAAGTCGAGGTTCTCGACGTGCTCGATTTCGGCCGCATCGCGATCAACGGCGACAAGACCGCGTCCATGTTCACCGGCCCCACGCGTCCCATCTACGACCTCACCTGGCGCTACACCCTCACCGGACGCCTTTTGTGGGGTGGCGGGACCGTGTGGTCGCGCGTGATGTTCCCCAGCTTCACCGAACATGTCCGCACCGTGCGCCCTCTCGCCATCGTGTGCACGCACATCACCGCCGCGAACGTCGCGGTCGGGGCGCGCATGATCCTGCAGGACGACTTCCCCATCGTGTGCGTCCCGACCGACTACGAGACGGAAGGACTGTGGCCCCACCAGCACAGCGATTTGTTCTGCGTGGCGAACGAATCCATGGCCGAGACGCTGCGGCCGCGCAAGGTGCCCGAGGATCGCATCCTCATCACCGGCATCCCCACGCGCCCGGCGTTCCGCAAAGCCTACGACAAGCAGGCCGGGCGCGACCGCTTCGGGCTGCCGCGCGACAAGCGGATCGTGCTCGCGCTTGCCGGAGCCTATCTGCCCACCCCCTACGTCCGCTTCAGGGAAGCGCTCGACAAGATGCTCCCCTACCTGCACCGCTTCAAGAACACGCACCTCGTCATCGTGGCGGGCGCCGATGAGGAATACGCGTCTCACCTACGGCGCGAATGCGACGAGCTCGGTCTTTCGAACGCGACCGTGCTCGATTACGTGGAGGGCATGGCAGAGCTCATGGCTGCAAGCGACCTCGTCATCTGCAAACCGGGCGGCCTTACCGTGACCGAATGCCTGTGCGCGAAGGCGCCCATGATCCTGCTCGGGCGCGCCTACGGGCAGGAAAACATCAACGTTCGCATGCTCACCTCGCTTGGAGCCGCGCTGCACGTCACCACCGCGCGCGAGCTCGTCGGCGCGATGGGGCATGTCGATGCAAACCCCGCAATCGTGGAGGCGATGCTCACGCAAGCTTCCTACCTGAGGAAACCCGACGCAGCGCTCGACATCGCGCGAGCGACGCTCAAGCTTGCGGCAGCCGAGCCCTCGCAAGATCTCGCCATGCGCAAGAAGCGCTTCATGCATTTCTACTGGGGGCATACGCCTGCGCACATCCGATAAGGAACCGTCGGCACAGGTCGACTCGAAAGGAACCGAACAATTATCATGACAACGTTTGACGACTTGGGCCTGGCGCCCGCGACCCTTCATGCCGTGGACGCCCTCGGCTACGAAACCCCGACCCCCGTACAGGAAAAGGCCATCCCGCTTGTGCTCGAAGGCCGCGACATCATCGCCGCGGCGAAGACCGGCACCGGGAAAACGGCAGCGTTCTCCCTCCCGACGATGGACGGGCTTTCCCACGCCAAAGGCGAAAAGGGCCCGCTCATGCTCGTGGTGACGCCCACTCGCGAGCTCGCCGCGCAGATCGCCGAGGTATGCGGCGCAATCGCGCAGTCGACCCACCACCGCGTGCTCTCGGTCGTGGGCGGCGTGTCGTACAACCCTCAGATCGCATCGCTCAAGCGCGGATGCGACGTGCTCATCGCCACACCGGGGCGCCTCATCGACCTCATGGAACAGGGCGCTGCGCACCTTTCGCACGTCGAGGTGCTCGTGCTCGACGAAGCCGATCGCATGCTCGACATGGGTTTTTTCCCTTCGGTGAAGAAAATCGTCGCCGCAACGCCGAAATCGCGCCAAACGCTTCTGTTTTCCGCGACGATCGACCGTTCGATCGAGAAGGTCGCAGGCTCCCTCCTGCACGACCCCGCCATCGTCGAAATCGCGCATAAAGGCGACACAGCCGATACCGTCGAGCAGTGCATCGTCCGTGTGCCCCAATCGCTCAAGAACGACCTTCTGCGCGCGACCATCGCGTCCTGGGGCAGCGAGCGCGTCATCGTCTTCGCCCGTACCCGCAGCCGCGCCGATTCGACGTGCCGCAGGCTCAAACGCGCAGGCTACAAGGTCGAGGCGATTCATTCGAGCCGCTCTCAGAATCAACGCCGCCGCGCGCTCGAGAACTTCGAATCGGGCGAGACCGACATCCTCGTCGCGACCGACGTGCTCGCACGCGGCATCGACGTCGATGAGGTGAACTACGTGGTGAACCTCGACTTGCCGACGCAGGCCGAAGACTACGTGCATCGCATCGGCCGCACGGGACGAGCCGGCGCCAGGGGCCGCGCGATCTCGTTCGTCACGCCCGAAACCGAAGATGCGCTGCGCGACATCGAGAAATTCACGAAACGCACGATTCCCGAAGCGAAGATCGAAGGGTTCGACGAGGAGGCCGCAGCCGTCGCCGCAGCGGAACGCGCCACCAAGGCCGCCGCACGCAAGGACCCCGACATCGCCGAAGCGAAACGCGAGATGGCGAAACGCGAGAAGAGGAAGAAGAAAGCGCAGGCGCGCGCCGCGGAAGAACGCGAAGCGGAGCAGTCGGGCAAGAAAGCGAAGAAGGGCAAGCAAAGCAAACAGGCAAGCAGGGGCTCTTCAAGCGCGAGCCGTGCAGGCGCGCCCTCCAAACGCTCCGAGAGCGCGAAGGGCAACGCCGCCGGCAAGAAGCAGCGCCAACACGCGCAGGAAAAGAAACGCGCGCAGAATGGTTCCCCCGCCCCTTCGAAGAAAAGCTCGAAAGGCGACTTCAGGCCTGGGCGGGCGCACCGAGCGGAAGTCGCCCGCCTTGGGCGCAAGCGGCGCTCGTAGCCCGTCACCCTATCGTACTCAGCCCTCGCCCCTGCGTCTCGTTTTCGCAGGGGCTTTTTCGTACCGAAGGGCTTACGATCGGCCGTTGCACCGAACGCATATCGAATAGTTAGCATTATGTCATTCGTGCCACGGAAGTTCCCGTTTGGCGAAAGCAGGCCCGCGCATGCGCCGCACGGCTGTATCGTGAATCAGACGAAAACGAAGAAAAGGAATGCAATAGATGAAAATTACTGTGGCATGCGAGGGACTCGGAGTTTCACCTCACGCCGTGCATTGCGCCAGCTTCATGTGCTATACCGTGAACCGTGGCATCATCACGGACTGCCAAAACCTCCCCAACCCCGGCTTGCCGGCGGAAGAGACGGTAACCCTGCTGAAGGAAATGGGCGTCGACACGATCATCACCGGCGGCATCGATATCGACTTCGCGAACATGCTCTGCCATTCAGGTGTGGAGGTCGTCGCCGGAGTGGAAGGAACTGCCAAGGAAGTCGCTGAGGCGTACCTCAACCACACGCTCATCGGCGCCGACGAGTTGTGCCACACCCTTGCCGACGAGGACGAAGACGACGCCGACGTCGAGGACGCATTCGAGGCTTTGGAGCGTCAGTTCTCCTCTCTGAGCGCCTAACCGCACTCCGAACACGAACAGCAATCGAAACGAGAGCCCGCGCATGCGGGCTCTCGTGCATCTAGAAAGCGCATATGCGCGAAATATGGCGAGTGGTGTTCCTAGACAAAGACAAAAGAAGACCCGCGTAAGCGGGTCTTCTTGCAGAAACGATATGGTTTTCGAAAGCTTAGAGCGCCTTCTTGGCAACCTCGACGACAGCGGCGAAAGCAGCCGGGTCGTTCACGGCCATGTCGGCGAGAACCTTGCGGTCGAGCTCGACACCGGCCTTCTTGAGGCCGTTCATGAACACCGAATAGGAAAGACCGTTGATGCGAGCAGCGGCGTTGATGCGGGTGATCCACAGACGACGGACGTTGCGCTTCTTGGTGCGGCGGTCGCGGTACATGTACTGAAGCGAATGCTGCACCTGTTCCTTCGCGGCACGATAGGAACGGGACTTCGCGCCATAGTAGCCCTTCGCACGAGCGAGAACGGTGCGGCGCTTCTTACGAGCATGGATAGAACGCTTGATGCGTGCCATAGTTTATATCTCCTTCGAAAAGAACTAGCGGATACCGAGGTTGCGGCCAACGACCTTCGCGTCGGCCTTGGAAAGCTCGGTTTCGTTGCGGAAGTTGCGCTTGCGCTTCTGGCTCTTCTTGGTGAGGATATGGCTCTTGAAAGCCTTGCCGCGCATGATCTTGCCGGAACCGGTGACGCGGAAACGCTTTGCGGTACCGCTGTGGGTCTTCATCTTAGGCATTATTCGTCCTTTCCTTCTGCTTTCTTATCGTTTTCCTTTTTCTTCTTCGCCGCATTGGGCAAAGGAGCGATGAGCATGTGCATGTTGCGGCCCTCCATCTTGGGCTGGTTCTCGACGACTGCAACATCTTTGAGGTCGTCGGCCAAACGCTCGAGAATGGAAAGTCCCTGTTCGGGGTGAGCCATTTCGCGACCGCGGAACATGATGGTGATCTTCACCTTGTTGCCCGCGTCCAAGAATCGAAGCACATGCTTCTTCTTCGTGGTGTAGTCGCCCACGTCGATCTTCGGGCGGAACTTCATTTCCTTGGTTTCGATCTTGCTCTGGTTCTTGCGAGCCTGCTTTGCCTTGATGGCCTGGTCGTACTTGAACTTCCCGTAGTCCATGATGCGGCAGACCGGCGGCTCGGCGTTGGGAGCGATTTCAACCAAGTCGAGGTTCTGGTCATCTGCGATGCGCTGTGCCTGAGACACAGAGTAGATTCCCAGCTGGGTTCCGTCGAAACCGATGAGACGGCACTCGCGCACGGTAATCTCGTCATTGAGCCGTGGCTCCTGAGCAGCTATTGCGCTCACCTTCCTTTCCCTTGCGCTCTCGCGCAACAAAAAACCCGCGAGCGCAAAGGCCGCGGGTTTCGCAATTCAAACGATGCGCCGAAGCGCGTTATTGAAGCGACCCATCAGCAGCCAAAGCGCCGAAACAGGTGGAGAGCTTATGCCCTCGCTTGATTACACTTTTATCAGTATACCTTCCTCTCGCCAAAAGCGCAAGGGAAATTTCATCTATGCGTTGATGTACACATAGATGATGCGGATGGTGTCCGCGAGGTTGCCCGAAGCGTTCGCGACCGTGTAGTCGTACGACAGGACAGCCGACCAGGTATGCGGCGTGCCATCGATGTCGACCTGTCCCGTGAACGGGCAGTACTCCTTCACGAGCGTGGTGCCGTCAGAGGCGTAGGTCGAGTACTGCGTCTTATCGGATGGAAGCGCCACGGTTCCCGTTGGAACCTGGATGCCCGCCTCCTGCAACGTCTTCTCGATGATCGACTCGTTTTTCACCGCATCGGAAAACGAGAGTGCGCCGTAGCCGAGCGACGCCGTGCCCGCGGAATAGCCCGCCTGCACGACCTTGCCGTCCTCGTCGAGGCCGAGATACACCGTCGGCGTTCCCGTGCGCGTGTCGGCAGGCTCGTCGGTAAGCGCGACACGGACGTCGGTCTTGATGGGATTGCCTTCCTCGTTGACGTCGTTCGTGCTTGTGACCTGCGCGCCCTTGCCGATCTTCGCGATCGCCTCATCTTGCGTCGCGCCGAGAATCGACGTCAGATTCGGAGCGCTCGTCTTCTTGACGGTTTGGCTTGAGGAGTCCTGGCCGTCCGATTCCTGCAGAGAACTCGCCTCTTGCGAGCTTTGCTGCTGCTGGGTCTGCTGATAGGCTGCGGTCTGGGCGGTTTGGAAGAGCTTGACCGCGAAGAAACCGCCCGCAGCGAGCAAGATGACGAGCAACACGACGACGACGATGAGGATGCGGCGCATGCGATGGGACTTGCGCATGTAGGTGGGAACCTCGGGCTTGCCGGTGCCGCCCTTCGCGCAATGGCGCCCGCGAGGCGCATCGTCCGCAGCGGGAAGCGCGGCGCCGTCATCGTCGAAGGCCGACGGCTCGGCGACGGGCTCGAGCGCGTCGAGTGCGTCGGGGTACTCGTCGTCGGTGTCGCCCTTGTAGCTGAACCCGCCCGCATGAGCGGCCTTGCCCGAGGCGACGCCGTCCTGCTCGGCCGAAGCCTCATCGACTTCATCGGCTTCATCGCTCGCGCACGTCTCGGCTGCCTCTTCTTCGGCCCGTTCCTCTTCGCACTCGTAGAAGTCGCGGCCCGCCTCGACCGCTTCGGTGAAGCGCTCGAGCTTGCTGGAAAAGCCGCTTTTCCCCTTGTATCCGTCACTCGAAGCGATGGGTGAGAACGCCTGCGTGAGGCCGATGTCGTTCTCGCGATCGGCCGCCGGGCGCGGGCGATAGCCGTCCGCAAGCTCCTCTTCGGCGTCGTCTCCTATCGGGGCGAACGCCTGCGTGAGGCCGATGTCGTTCTCGCGATCGGCCTTCTCGACTTCTTCGAAGGATTTGTCCATGCCATCTGCGTTTTTTCGAGTGTGTCTCGGCATCGTGATTCCAACCTTCCTAAAAAGCACGACCTGCTGGGCGGCCGTCTATCTCAAGAACATGTAGTAGACCGCGAAGGCGACGACGCCGATGACCGCGACGGCGATGATCGCCTTCTGCATCGTGGACATCTTCGCGCCCTGCAAGTCGTCGAGCGTCGTTTCCTCGTAGCGATCGCGCGCGGCCTTGCGCGAAGAAGCCGTCGGCGCTTCGGCCTTCGGGGATGCGCTTGCCCGCTGCGCATCGTCGGGTGCGCCAACGCCCTCACGCGCGGGTTCGGACGCCGGCTCGGGCTTCGAAGAAGCACGTGGCGCAGCCTGGCTTGAAGAAGCCGCTGCATGCGCGGCGCCGGCGACGATCACCACGTCATCGTCGTCTCCTGCAGACACGCTGATATGGGAAAACCTCGGTTCGTCTTGCGCCATGGCCCTGCCCTTCCTTTCGTTATCGCCAACAGATTATAAATGATTGGAAAGCCCTGCGCGATTCCTTGGCGATATATCCACGCACCGCCGCGAGGGGGCGGCGTTGTGAGACAATGGGCGAATAAAACCCTCCGCATTCCCAAGAAAGGCATCGACATGGATTTGCAACCTGCACAGACGATGCACGGCTTCACCGTCCGCACCGCAGAGGACCTGCCCGAGATCGACGGGCGCGCCTACGTCTTCGACCACGCGTCGACGGGCGCGCAGCTCCTCTATCTCCGAAACGACGACTCCAACAAGGCGTTCTCCATCGCCTTCAAGACGCCCCCGAAAGACGACACGGGCGTCTTCCACATCCTCGAGCATTCCGTCTTGTGCGGGTCGGGCAAGTTTCCCGTCAAAGAGCCGTTCGTGAACCTGCTCAAAAGCTCGATGCAGACGTTCTTGAACGCCATGACCTACCCCGACAAGACCGTCTACCCCGTCGCGAGCACAAGCGAGCAGGATCTGCTGAACCTCATGGACGTCTACCTCGACGCGGTCTTCCATCCGGCGATCTACTCCAAGCGCACCATCTTCGAGCAGGAAGGCTGGCATATCGAAACCGTCGCCGATAAGGATGCAGCGTCGGACAGCACGGCGCTCGCCTACAACGGCGTGGTCTACAACGAGATGAAGGGCGCCCTGTCCGACCCCGAATCGGTGCTCTACGACGAGCTCTCGGCAGCGCTGTTCCCCGACACGGCCTACCGTTTCGAATCGGGCGGAAAGCCCTCCGCCATCCCGACGCTTTCCTACGAGGACTTCCTTGACACCCACCGCCGCCATTACAATGCCGCGAACGCGAAGATCGTGCTGTACGGCGACATGGACATCGACCGTTTCCTCGCTTTCGTCGACGAGCGCCTGCGAAACGTCTCGCCCGCAAACGACGGCGAAGCCGCCCCCCGCGAGCCGAACCCGCTTGCACTGCAGGCGCCCGTGCGCTCCTTTGGAAACCGCAAGAAGATGAAGACCGCTCCCGAGAACGCCTGCTGCGCCGTCGGCTACGTCATCGGCGAAGCCCGCGACCGTGAGCGGATGCTCGCCGCCGACGTGCTGCTCGACGCGATCATGGGATCGAATGAGGCGCCTGTGAAGCGAGCGCTGCTCGACGCCGGGCTCGCCGACGACGTGCAAGCCTACGTCGCCGACGCGATGCTGCAGCCCTTCGCCGTCGTTCAGCTGCGCGGAATCGACGGCGAAGCCGCCCAGAAGCTCCGTCCCGCGTTCGAGGGCGCGGTCCGCACGCTCGCCGACGGAGCGCTCGACCGCGGCATCGTGGAGGCAGCCCTCTCCCACGCCGAGTTCCTCCTGCGCGAGCGAAACTTCGGCATGGCCGACGGCGTCATGTTCGCCTGCTCGTGCATGGCAAGCTGGCTGTACCACGACGACGCGCCGTGCGATTACCTTCGCTACGAGCAAGCGTTCAAGAACCTTCGCGCAAAGCTCGACGAAGGTTACTTCGAGCAGCTTTTACGCGAGCTGTTCCTTGAAAACGACCATGCTGCGAGCGCCGAGATCGTGCCCGCAGAAGACGCGGGCGAGAAGAGCGAGGCGGACTCTCGCATCGAGAGCCTTGCCCATACCCTCGACGAGGCGGGCAGACAGGAAATCGAGCACGAGGTCGAGAAGCTGCGCCGCGCGCAGGAGACCCCCGACTCGCCCGAGGCTTTGGCGTCGCTGCCCCGCATGCGGCCCAGCGACATCGACGACGCGCCCGCAGAGCCGGCCTATGCGCTCGACGACGAGGGCCCCGTGCCCTGCCTTCGCCACGATGTCGCCACGCACGGCATCGTGTACGCTTACCGCTACTTCGGGCTCGATCGACTCTCCTTCGAAGAGCTGCCCTACGCGACCGTGCTCGCGATGCTCCTCGGAAAGCTGGCAACCGATGCGCACACCGCGACCGAGATCGACACGCTCGCGCAAAGCAAGCTCGGCAACCTCTCGCTCTTCACGGAAGTGCACGAACACGCGACCGATCGGGACACGTTGTTCCCCACGATGACGCTTTCCGCTTCGGCCCTTTCCGCCAACGCTGAATGGGCGGCGAGCCTGCCGACCGAGATCCTCCTTTCCACCGATTTCTCCGATGCAGGGAAGATAAAAGACGTGCTCATCCAAAAACGCGTCGCGATGGAGCAGGGTTTCGCGAACGCCGGCCACAGCGCGGCAATGGCGCATGCGGCGTCGTATTACCTGCCCGCAGCCGTGGTGCGCGAGCAGCTGGGAGGCGTCGGGTTCTACCGCTTCCTGAAACGCCTCATCGACAACTACGATGAGGAAAAGGACGCCCTCGCCGAAAAGCTCGACGACATCGCGCGCCGCATCTTCGTCGACGACAATTGCCTTTTGAGCTATTCGGGCGACGACGCGGATCTCGCGCGCGCAGCCGCATCCGGCATGATCCTCGAGCGCTCATCCGCCGATGGGGACGCGAAGCGCCTTCTCGTCGTGCCGCAACCGCGTATCCCCGAATCCCCCGAAGCGTTCGTCGTCCCCACCGACGTCACCTACGCCGCGCAAGGCTACGATCGCCGGTTGCTCGATGCGCCGTATTCGGGGGCATGGCTCGTTGCGTCGCGCGCGCTGTCGTACGATTACCTGTGGAACGAGGTGCGCGTGAAGGGCGGCGCCTACGGTGCGGGATTCTCCACCACTCGCCCGGGCAACATGCGCTTTTACTCCTACCGCGATCCGCATCTCGACGAGACGCTCGCCCGTTTCGCCGCAGCAGGGTCGTGGCTTGGAAAGTTCGACCCGACCGAGGCCGAAATGGACGGCTACGTGGTTTCGACCGTTGCGGGAATCGACTCGCCGGTGAAGCCGCGCGAGCTCGCTCGCAGGCAGGACGGCCAGTTCATCTCGAAGCTCTCCCCCGACGCCCGAGCGAAGGTTCGCGAGGAAACGGTTCGCACGACGCCTGCCGAGGTGCGCGCTTTAGGGTCCGCGGTGAGCGCATGCGCCGAGAAGCGGGCCGTCTGCGTGTTTGGCAACCGGGAAATCATCGAGGAAGCGAAGACTGACTTCACCGTCATCGACTTGCTGAAGGAATAGGAGACCGCGACCTGTGGGCCGCGAAGCGCGGTGCGCGGGCCGTCGGAGGCGGCCTGCGCACCGCATGCGGCAATCGCGCGAAAGCACATCGTCGACGACGTACCGAAACCATGAAAAAGCGCCTCGAGGGAATGAACCCTCGAGGCGCTTTCGCGTTCGGGAATGGAGGTTAAACCAGGGGCGCTACGAGGCCTTGACGGCGTTCGCGCCAGCCTGTCCCGTCGTGGCCGCGGACGAATCGGAAGACGTCGTCGTGGACGTGGACGAATCCGCCGTCGTCGCCGACGAATCGCTCGAGGTGGTGGATTGCACCTTGTTGCCCGCCTTCGCTCCCGCCGTCAGACGCGTAGAGGAAAGATCGACCGTCGTGCCGAGCCATTTCGTCTGGATGACGTCGATGACGCCGTTCTTCGAGAGATTCGACAGCGCGTCGGACACCGCCGTCTTCAGCGCGGAATTGCTGTCGAGCACGCCGGCGCAGTACCCGCTCGGAACCTGCATGAGCGCCACGATGTTCGCGTCGACGTTCGATCCGTTCGCGTAGTACATGCCGACGACCGCATCGGCCGCGACGTACTGCACGCTTCCCGAGGAAAGCGCGGCGAACGCTTCCTTCGGGCTGCTCGTCGAGGTGAGCGAGGAATCGCCGAACTCGTTCATGACCGCCCATGCGCTCGTGGAAGACACCTGCGCGGCGAACTTGGCGCCCGTCGCCGCCGTGGGAATCGCCGCGTTCTTCGACATCGCGAACAGGGCGATGCCCGTTGACAGATAGGAATCGGATTTCCAGAACGAGCCGTCGCTGCTGTTCTTGTCGACGCCGAGCACCATGTCGACGTCGCCGTTCTTGAGCGCGCCTTCGGGGTCGCTTCCCACATCGGAGATGGAGAGCTTGAGCCCCATGCTGTCGGCGATCGCCGCGGCGATGTCGACGTCGATGCCGACGATTTTGCTGCCCGACATGCCGGCAAGCGGGGCGCGCCCGGTGTTGACGCCCACATGAAGCACGCCGTCTTCCTTGATGGTCGGGGTTTGCACCTGAGGGGTCTTCGTCTCGGGAGCGTATGCCGACGAGGCTGACGCGCAGCCGGTGAGCGCTACGGTAAACGCCATGACGCCGGCAAGCGCCATGCACAGGACCGCTTTGCGAAAACGTTTCGCCACAAGAACCTCCGTCTAGTCGTTTTCATGCGCTTCTTTCGGCTGACCTAGTCTTTGCCCCCACACTCGCGCACTGGGACTTGAGCTTGCACCCGTGGGTCCTCTCGTCCGCGGCGACCGTATGCCGCGCAAATAGGTTTTCGGACGGTGCGACTTACCTCTAGGACGCGCCATGCTCGCCATACGGTAAAACCGCATGCCTTACGTGGATCCTTTCGACCGCGTCTGCCATGGACTGAGAGGCGCTTCGGCGCCTCCGCAACTACAGACCCGAAAGAAGCACATTCAAGTGTAGCAGATGGGATAGCCCTCGAGCACCGCGAGCCCGTATCTCCCGCTTTCGCACGAATGCGCGAAGCGAGCGCTTCGAAGATCGGGGCCTCTGTCGAAATCCCGTTGGAAAACGAAGCGTTGCCGTGGCGCTCGAAGCGGTGGCGCAAGCGAGAAACGGCACCCCCTTCCAAAGCCTCAAGGAGACGGGAGAGCCGCGCTTCGCGCATCGCAGGCGCAATCGACGCGCACGGCCCGAAGGCGGAGCCGCCGCATACACGCTCTAGCATGCGACCCATGGACACGACCGCAAACACCCGCCCCTCACATCTCGTCCGAGCATACGGAAGCGCGGCGGCAAACACGATCGCCGAGCTTATCTGGCCGACGAGATGCGCTGTGTGCGGCGAGCACGGAAGCCTCATCTGCGATAACTGCCGGGAAGAGCTTCCCTACCTCGACCTTTGGCGCGCCTGCCCGCGATGCGGCGCGGCGTTCGGACGCGTGCAGTGCACGGAATGCGATCCCGTGACGATGCGCACAGCGGGGCGCGAGCAGCTGCCCTTCGAGCGCCTCGTGAGCGCGCTTCACCTCACGAAGGCTTCGCGTATGATCGTGACCGCCTACAAGGACGCCGGGGAACGACGCCTCGCCGGCGAGATGGCGCGCATCATGGCGGAGTACGTGAGTCCCGAGGAACGCGCCGAAGCGCAGGGCATCGCCTTCATCCCCGCAACGGCCGCCGCTCGCAGGCGGCGGGGCTTCGACCACGCGGAATTGCTCGCCGAAGAGCTCGCGCACGTTGTCGAAACCCCCGTGCTGCCCCTGCTCGGTCGCCCGCGCGCGCTCGACCAGCGCACGCTTTCCCGCCGCGAGCGTATCGCGAACATGTCGCGCACGATGACGACGACGCCGGGGGCGTCTGCCCCGGAAACGCTCATCCTCATAGACGACGTGTGCACCACGGGCGCCACGCTCTCCGCGGCATGCGACGCCCTTGCGCAGGCGGGAGCCCGCCGCATCCGCTGCCTCACCTTCGCGCGCGTATGAGCGGAGAAGACGCCGTGCCGAGCGAGGGCGAACCCCTCCCCGGAAAGCCCGCCCCCGCCAAGCGACAGCCGAAAACGCTTGGGGTCAGCCTACAGCTGCCAGACCGCAGCCTCCTTTTGGAGCTCGACCATGCGCGCGAACTCGCCACCGCGCGCCTTGAGCTCGGCGGGCGTACCTGATTCGGCCACGACGCCGTCCTTCAACACCACGATCTTGTCGGCGTTCTCAACCGTGCGCATGCGATGGGCGATTACGAGAACCGTCTTGCCGGCGAGCAGACGGGACAGCGCTTCCTGCACGCGTGTTTCGCCCTCAACGTCCAAACTCGCCGTCGCCTCGTCGAGAAGCACGATCGGCGCGTCTTTCAGCAGAGCGCGCGCGATGGAGATGCGCTGGCGCTCGCCGCCGGAAAGCTTGCTCCCGTTCTCGCCGATCAGGGTGTCGTAGCCTTGCGGCATGCGGCTCACGAACTCGTCGCAGTTGGCGGCACGCGCGGCCGCAAGCACCTCCTCGTCGGTGGCGTCGCGACGCCCGAGGCGGATGTTGCCCATCACCGTGTCGTCGAAGAGCAGCACGTCCTGGAAGACGATCGCGTAGTCGCGCAGCAAGACTTCCGGGTCGACGCTCGACACGTCCACGCCTCCCACGGAAACCGTGCCCGCGGTGACGTCCCAGAAGCGCGCCGCCAGGCGGCTCACCGTGGATTTGCCGGAGCCCGACGGGCCCACGAGCGCCGTGACCTCGCCTTCCTTGGCGGTGAAGCTCACACAGGAAAGCACCTTTTCGCCAGCGCGTGCGTCATCTCCTGCGCCGTAGCTGAAAGAGACCCGATCGAACACGATGTCGTGACCGCGGGGCGCGAAATCCTCCGCTCCCCCGGCCACAGGCTCTTCCATGATGGAGCGCATGCGCTTGGCCGAAGTCTCGGCGGCGAAGAGCTCGGACATAAGCATGAGGGCCTGGTCGAACGGCGCGTAGATGCGGCTCACCACAAGAAGAAACGCGAACATGACCATGAAATCGATCCGCCCCGCGGCCACCATGCTCGCGCCCACGACGAGCGTCGTCGCTATGCCGAGGCGCATGATGGCGAAGGCCGAGTTGACGAGAAGCCCGTTCACGAGCTCGCCTTTCGTCGTCACGCGTTCTTCGCGATCGATGACGGCGCCAAGGCCCTGAAGGTAGTGCTCCACCTGGTTGGTGGCGCGAATCTCGCGAGCGCAGTCGAGCATTTCCTGGACATGCTCGGTGACCTGGACCTTTTCGGCGCGCACGCGATCGAACACGGGAGCCATGGGACCGCGGGTCAAAAACAGCACCGCGAACGCCACGGGGACGCTCCAGAACGCGGCGATCGCGAGCTGCCAGCAGAAAGCGAGCGACAGCAGGAACACGATGGCGCTCGCTATGACGGCGCCCCACAGCTCGCCGAGCACATGGCTGTACGCATGCTCCATCGTCTGGACGTCGCCCATGATGGTCTCGGTGAGGTCGGCCAGATCGCGGCGGCCGAAGAACGCAAGCGGAAGCTTGCGCAAGCGCTCGGCAATCTCGATGCGCTGGTTTCCGCACTCCTCGTAGAAGATGCAATAGGTGTAGTAGTACTGTTGCCAATTGGAAGCGAAAAGCAGCACGAGGAAAACCACGAGGCCGCCGATGACGGGAACCGCAGCGGGCAGGTCGGCCCCCGTGGTCAAATGCTCGATGAACCCGGCCATGGCCAGGAAAAGGAAGGCCATACCGCCCATGACGACGATATTGGTAAGCGCCGTCCAGAAGATGCCGCGCTTAACGCCGGCAACGCCTTTGTCGGAAAGGAAGTACTTGGTTTTGAACGAGGCGAGCATCTACTCCTCATCCCCTTTCGCTGCAACCGCGTCCGTGGCCGCAGCCTCGATTTTCCAACGCGCCGCCTTCTCGTAATCGGCCCACATCCTTGCGTAGAGGCCGCCTTCGGCCAAAAGCTCGTCGTGCGTGCCCGACTCCTCCACCTTGCCCTGGTTGAGGACCACGATGTTGTCGGCGCCGACGACGGTCGAGAGCCTGTGCGCGATCATGACGACCGTGCGCCCCTTCGCCAAGCGCGTGAAGGCGCGCTGGATCAGGGCCTCGTTCTCCGGGTCGGCGAACGCCGTCGCCTCGTCGAGGACCACGATGGGGGCGTCTTTCAAGATGGCACGGGCCAATGCCACGCGCTGGACCTCGCCGCCCGAAAGATACGCCCCGCCCGCGCCGAGCATGGTATGGATGCCCTGCGGCAGCTTCGCCACGATGTCATCGCACTGGGCGGCGGAAAGCGCCGCCACGACCTCGTCGTCGGTCGCGTCGGGTTTGGCGGCGCGCACGTTGTCGGCAAGCGTCTGGCGGAAAAGCCGGTTGGCCTGGAACACGAAGGCGACCTGGTCCATGAGATCATGCGGGTCCATGTCGCGCACGTCGACGTCGCCTACGAGCACGCGGCCCGAATCGACGTCCCAAAAGCGCGGGATAAGGGACGCGCACGTCGACTTGCCGCCGCCCGAAGGCCCCACCAGCGCAAGCGTGGTACCGGCGGGCACGTTGAAGCTCACGTGGTCAAGAGCGAAAGATTCCGCCCCTTCGTAGGTGAAAGCCACGTCTTCAAAGCGAACGTCGTTACCGTGCGGACGCTTGGGGTTCGCCGGCACCGGCAGGGGCCTTTCCCCCATGACCGACTGAATGCGCGAAAGCGAGTCGGCGCTCATCTGCGATGCTTCCCCCACGAACATGAGCTTGGTCATCGCAGTGGGCACGACCGCCGAGAAAATCGCGTAGAACGCGAAGTTGGCCGCAAAGCGGGCGAAATCCGCCTCGCCGGGAGCGAGCAGCAGCGCCACCGGCAGGAAGAAGGCAACCAGCCCGTTCAACGCGGTGAGGTTCGCAACCTGCGGACCTCGGCAGAAGGTGCCCGCGTAGTCCTGCGCCATGCGCGCGTAGTCGGCGATCGCGTCGTGGAACGCCTTGAACGAGTACACGGTTTGCTGGAACACCTTGACCACGGGAATCCCGCGAACGTATTCGGTGCCGGTCTTGTTCATGCGGACAAGCGCGCCCATGTACGCCTTCATGAACTCGCCGCCCTTGCCGCCCATCATGCTCGCCATGGCCGCGATCGATACGACGACCGCGATGAGGCACGCCGCGCCCAAGCGCCAGTTGAAGGCGAACAGCAGCACGAGAAGCCCCGCGACCATGGCCACGGCACCGGAGATGTCGGGCAGCATATGGGCGAGCAGCGTTTCGGTCGAAGCAGCGCAGCCGTCGACGATGCGCCGCAACTCGCCCGATGCGTGCGCATCGAAATAGCCGAGCGGCAGCTTCATGAGATGCTCGCTCGTCTGTTTGCGGATGTTCGACGCGCAGCGAAACGCCGCCA
>CAKUIV010000029.1 GCA_934661105.1 uncultured Ellagibacter sp.
GCCTCGCGCCAATCTTCGCTCATACCCATAGAAAGTTCATCGAACCGAAGCGCCTTGTCAGGGGCAAGATCTCCCTTGATGCGACCTTCAAGCGCAGCAAGCGCCTCGAAGCATTCCTTGGCGACCGCACGGTCTCCCTGCGGCGCCATGGTCATGAGTCCCCTTACGTGCACCGCGGGAAGCTCCCCGCAAACCCTCACGAGATCGAGGGCATCGGCAGGAGCGACACCGCTCTTGCTTTCCTCGCCCGAGACGTTCACCTCGATGAGGATATCCTGCACGATGCCGCGATCAAGCGCGATCTCGTTGATCTTGCGCGCATGTTTTTCCTGGTACACCGAGTGAATCAACGCGGCCGAGTCGACGATGTCGTGGATGCGGCGCGACTGGATGTTTCCGATGAAATGCCACCTCGCCTGCGGGAACTCGGCATGTTTGGGAACGATTTGATCGGGGCGGTTCTCGCCGAAATCGCGCGCTCCGGCATCAAACGCCTCCCGGACGCCGTCGATCCCGACGGTTTTCGAGACGGCGACGAGGCGAACCTCTTTCGGGTCGCGACCGCACGCACGGCACGTGCTCTCCACTTCTTCTTTCACTTTGGCATAACGCTCAGCGATTCCCATGCTTGCTCCTTAGGAACGATACGCAAGCGCGCCGTGGCGTCCGCAGACGCCGCCTGACGCGCGGTACGAGAAAAACCCATCGGGGGAGCACTTCGTGCACACCCCCGCAGAAACGACGCGGCATGCCGGCACGCCGACGGACTCGAAGTCCGCCGCAAGCGCCGCCTCGAGATCGACATGACGGGTATCGGGCACGCACGACCCCCCGAATTCGGACGCGAAACGGCTCGAAACCTCCTCGCCCACTTCGAAGCACCGAGCGCAGATATGCGGCCCGATGTAGGCGTTGTAGCCGCTTGGGCCAGGAGCATTCGCCCCAAGGTCGCGCTCGTCGAGGGAGCAAAGGCGCCGCACCGTCTTCGACGCAATGCGGGAAACGGCGCCTCGCCAGCCCGCATGCGCGACCGCGAAACGCCCGCTCGGCGAAACGACGATAAGAGGCACGCAGTCCGCGAAGCACAGAAGCGCCGCAACGCCGGCGGCGCCGACGGCAAGCGCATCCGCGCCGGCGGTCGCCTGCTCTTGAGCGGCTGCGACCGCAGGAGCGGATGCGCTGTCGATATCGACGATGTCCGTACCGTGAACCTGGTTCGGAACGACAAGCGGCATCCCCTCGGCGCCGATCGCCTGAAGAAGCGTCGAACGGTTTTCAAGCACGTCTTCAATCTCATCGCCCACATGCGAGCCGAGATTGAGACTTGCGTACGCGCCCTTGCTTTTCCCGCCGTCTCGTCCCGTAAAGGCAATACGAACCGACGACGCGTCGTACAACGCGTCGTCGGTGAAAAGCGGGATTGAGTTGACGGTTCGCTTGACAAGGCGCGGCGCAGGCAGGCGAAGTGCCTCCATAGCCGGACCCCCTAGCGCTGGCGCTTCAAGAAATCGGGGATGTAGTCCTCGTCGGCGAAACGACCGGAGCTCGGCGTGGTCGAGAAGTTGACCGGAGCGGAGCTTGCCTGCGGGGCCTGGTCGGTCGATGCGAACAGGTCCTTGCGGGCGAAGTCGATCGCGGACTGCTGCGGGGCGTTCATCTTGAAACCGGTGGCGATGACGGTGATGCGCACCTGATCGCCCATGCCCTCGTCGATGATCTGGCCGTAGATGATATTGGCGTTTTCATCGGCGCATGCCTCGACGGTGCGAGCCGCTTCGTCGACTTCGGTCAGCGTAAGATCGGGGCCGCCCGCGATGGAGAACAGCACGCGCGAAGCGCCTGCGATAGATGCCTCGAGCAGGCTGGAGTTCGTTGCTTGCTGTGCGGCGTCGAGCGCGCGGTTCTCGCCGTTGGCGATGCCGATGCCCATCATAGCCGTGCCGGCATCCTTCATGACGGTGCGGATATCGGCGAAGTCGAGGTTGATGAGGCCCGGGATGGTGATGAGGTCGGTGACGCCCTGGATGCCTTGGCGCAGCGTGTCGTCGGCGATGCGGAACGCATCGATCATCGAGGTTTTCTTATCGACGATTTCGAGCAGGCGGTCGTTCGGGATGACGATGAGGGTGTCGACCTTCTGCGAGAGCAGGTCGATGCCTTGTTCGGCCTGGTTGCGACGCACGCGACCTTCGAAGGAGAACGGCTTGGTCACGATGCCGATGGTGAGCGCGCCGATTTCCTCGCGCGCGATTTCAGCGATGATGGGAGCCGCACCCGTGCCGGTGCCGCCGCCCTCGCCTGCCGTGACGAAGACCATGTCGGCTTCGGCAAGCGCCTCGCGAATTTCCGTGCGGCTTTCCTCCGCCGCCTGGGCACCCACTTCCGGGTTCGCGCCAGCACCGAGACCACGCGTCAGTTCATCGCCGATGTGGATAGTCTTGTCGGCATCAGACATGAGCAGAGCCTGGCGATCGGTATTGACGGCGATGAATTCGACGCCCTTAACGCCCGCCTCGACCATGCGGTTCACGGCATTCGTGCCACCGCCGCCGACGCCGACGACCTTGATGACCGCCAAATGCTCGGAACCTATTGTGTTTGGCATTGTTTCCTCCACACCTGCTGCGTTTTCAAATGCTGCGTTTCCCTCTGAGGGTGCAGTTTTACCTGCGTTATTGTACACGATGACCACCCATTTGCAAATTACACGGACCCCAAGCCCACCCGCGCGTCCATGAAAGCGACACGAGCGTTACAGCGACCTCCACGTCGGGCGGTCGACCACGCGGACATTGATATAGGCGACCTTGCCCGGGTTCTCGTTCAAGATCTGCAGGCACACGCGCTCTTTCTCGCGGATGTTCTCCGCCGGGCCGAACGCGATCTCCACGCCGCTGTCGAGCGTGAGCTTCGTCGATTCCGCGTCGGTCGCGCTGACGGTTTTCACCTGGTTCGCCAAGTCGGTCGTCATGCCCGACACGATCGACAGCGCGTTGTTCACGTTGCCGTCGACGCAGACCGTCCCCGTTTCGGGCGCCGTGCCGTAGGGAACGTCGGTTATGTGCAGCACGCTCTCCGCATCGTCGTAGATGCGCTGGCTGAGCGATTGGCCGAGCTTGGAGTCCTTGTCGGGGATGGCCATGAGCCACATCCCGTCGGAGGCGATCGCCCAATCCTGCGTCGATTTCGCGTCGGAAGTCGGCACCTCGACCACCGCGGCGACCGTTCGCTCGGTCACCACGATCTGCAACGTGTTCGGGAACACGCGGTTCACCGTCACGCTCTTTACCCACGCATCGCGCTTAAGGCTCTGCTCGATCGCGGATGTATCGACCCTCAAAAGCGTTTCACCTGCAGGAACGGACACGAGCGCGCTCATATCGGATTGGGTGAGGTGCTCAACGCCTTCGACCTCCACGCTCTCGATGGTGAACGCGCTCGAGAAGTAGAGCACGATGCCGCCCACCACGAGCGCGGCGACGCAAGCAAGCGCGATGCCGACCTTCGCGAGGTGCCGCCGGTAGGTTGCGCGGGTGCGCTCGGCGCGGGCGCGGCGCTCGATGTCGCCGATGCTTTTCGATTGGTAACGGGAAGAAGACGAGGACGCCTGGCGAAACGCCCCTTCCTGCGTGCGCGGGATGCGCCCACCGGGTATGGCGCGAAACGTTTCCGAGCCCTGCGCAGGACGACCCGTCCGCGGCGATCCCTGCGTGCGCAGGCGCTGGGGGCGGCTACTTGAAGCCGAGGAGCCGGACTTCCGGCTTGAGCGCGATGCCATAGGCCTCATGCACCTTCCCCTGGACGAGTTCCATCAGTGACAAGACATCGCGAGCGGTTGCGTTTCCCGTGTTCACGATGAAGTTGGCGTGGATTTCGGACACGCGAGCGCCGCCGACGGCGCAGCCCTTGAGCCCCGCCCGCTCGATGAGGTCGCCGGCCGAGGCGCCCTCGGGATTCCTGAACACGCTGCCGCACGACGGCATGCGCAACGGCTGCGTCTTCTTGCGGCGCTTGAGCGACGCTTCCATCTTGCCGCGGATGAAGAACGGGTCGGCGGGCTCGACCGACACCTCGCACTCGACGATGATCTCGTCGGGGCCGAACGACGAGGTGCGATACCCCCATTCGATCTCGCTGCCGAGGCGCTTCCTCAAGCCCTCGCGCGCCGAGAACGTGGTGACGCTCGCGACGCGGTTGCCGAGCCATTCGGTGCGCGACCCGGCGTTCATGCGCAGCGCCCCGCCGACCGTGCCCGGCGTTCCCACCTCGAATTCGAGCCCGGCGAGCGAGCGGTGGAAAGCCTCCTGGACGGCGGACGAGAGCGGCACCCCCGCCCCGAGCAGAAGACGGCTCGTGTCGGCGTCGAAGCGCAGCGACCGAAAATCGCGGCCAAGCACGATGACGACGCCGTCGAAACCGTCGTCGGACACAAGCAGATTCGAGCCGCGTCCGACGACGACCCACGGTTCGCCCGACTGCTCGCACGTGGAGACGACGCGCATGAGCGCGCCGACCGAGTGGGCGCGCACGAAGAAACGGGCGGGGCCGCCGATGCGGTAGGTTGTATGGCGAGCGAGGGGCTCGGAGAAATCGACATCGCCATCGAAGCGGTCGTCGACGAGAAGCGCCTCGAGCGGCGAGGCATGGCGTGCGGTCATGCACCTCACTCCCCGAGGACGGTACCTTGAGAGGTAAGCTCCTCGACGAGCTGGGGACCGAGAGCCGTGACGTCGCCGGCGCCCATCGTAATGACGAGGTCGCCCGGGCGCGCAAGCTGCGCCATATGCGGCACGACGTCGATACGTCGCGCGACGTATTCCGCTTCCTCGGGGTGGCCGGGATGGTCGAGGACGACGTTCAAGAACGTCTTCCCCGACACGCCGGGCACCGGAGCCTCGCCAGCCGGGTACACATCCATGAACGTGACGGTATCGGCTTCGTCGAACGCGGAGCCGAACTCGTCGTGAAGCACTTCGGTGAACAGCGGCGCGCGCGAATAGCGATGCGGCTGGAAGAGCACATGAACGCGCTTGAAGTCAAGCGTCTTCGCGGCGGCGATGGTCGCCGCGATCTCGGTCGGATGATGCGCATAGTCGTCCACCACGGTAACCCCGCCGGCCTCGCCGACAAGGTCGAAGCGCCGGCGGACGCCGGCAAACTCGGAAAGCGCCTTCGCGGCCGCGGCAACGTCGAGCCCGAGCGCCCAAACGAGCGTGAGAACCGACGCGGCATTGAGCACGTTGTGCATGCCGGGGTTCTGCTTCACCGAGCCGTCGACGAGCGTGCCGTCGGGCAGCTTGAGCGTGAAGCGCGAGCCGACGCCGTGAGGCTCGGCCGAAACGACGCGAGAAGCGCACCCATCGCCGAAACCGTAGGTGATGGCGCCCGGATGCGCCTCGCGCGCGATTTTTACGAGCGCTTCTTCTTCGCCGCACACGACGACGGGGCCGTTTTCGGGAACGGAGGCGATGAACTGCTTGAACTTCGAGAAGATCTCCGAGAGGTCCTTGTAATGGTCGAGATGGTCCGCCTCGACGTTGGTGACGATGACGCCCGCGGGAGAGAGGAACGTGAAGGACTTGTCGCTCTCGTCGGCTTCGACGACGTAATGCCTGCCGGAGCCGGAATGCGCGTTCGTTCCGTATGCGCGGACGATGCCGCCGATGAGGAACGTCGGCTCGTCGCCGATGCCATCGAGCACGCTCGCGAGCATGGACGAGGTCGTCGTCTTGCCATGCGTGCCGGCAACGGCAAGCGTATCGAGGCCCTCGCCAAGGCGAGCGAGCATCTGAGCGCGGTGGATGATGGTAAGCCCGCGGCGACGCGCCTCGATGAGCTCGGGGTTGTTGTCGAGGATGGCGGTGGAGATCACGACGGTGACATCGTCGCCTTCGGGGACGTTCTCAGCCCGCTGCCCGATAGCGACCGGGATGCCGCAGTTCTTGAGCTGTTTGGTATAGCGGCTTTCCTTGATGTCCGACCCGGTGACAACCATGCCCTGATCGTGCGCGACGCGCGCGATTCCGCTCATGCCGACGCCGCCGACGCCGATGAAATGCAAACGTTCAGTGCTCATATCAATCGTTCCACTCGTGTAGAGGTTTTCATTCCGAAAAACTTATTGTAGTGCATGCGCCGCCGAGCGTGCCTGCCCCGTCACAACATCCGCCAATTTAGCAGCTGCGTCGGCGGTTTTTTGAGCCGCAGCGGCTTTCGCCATGGCCGCACGCGCATCGGCGTCGTCGACGAGCGCGAACACGAGCTCGTCGAAAGCCGGCGTCGAGACCTCGGCGTCGGGAATCATCGAGGCGCACCCGGCCGCCACGTAAGCGCGAGCGTTCGTGGTTTGATGATCGGCCGTCGCGTGCGGATACGGCACGAGAAGAGCGGGAATGGCGCGCGCGGATATCTCGGCAAGCGAGGTCGCGCCAGCGCGCGACACGATCGCATCGGCAGCGGCCATCGTCTCGCCCATGCGGTTTTGGTACCCCATCACCAACCAGCGCCTCTTCTCCTCCTCGGTAAGCGAAAGCTCCTCGAGCGAGCGGTCGAGCTCCTTCGGACCCGTGATGTGCACGACGTAGAGGTTCGGGCGGGACAAGAGCTCGCCTTTGAGGCGCGCGATGCCCTCGTTGATCTGACGAGCACCGAGACTGCCGCCGAACACGAGCAACATGAGCGCGTCGTCGGGAATGCCGAGCATGGCGCGCCCTTCCTCGCGCGTCGAGGACAGCACGGCGCGACGAACCGGGTTCCCCGTCACGACGATGCGGGTCGAAGACGGAATCGAAACGCCGTCCTTCGCGCATTCGTAGGTGAGGCAAACCGCCTGGGCCTTTTTCGAGAGCTCCTTGTTGGCAAGCCCCATGACCGAGTTCTGCTCGTGGACGACGAAGGGAATGCCCATTTCCTCCGCCGCGCGCGCAACGGGGATGGAGACGTATCCGCCGAAGCCGACGACGACGTCGGGCTTGATCTCCTTGAACCACTCCTTCGCTTGAGCCGTCGATTTGCGGATGAGCCGAAGCGCCTTCACAAGGGAAAGCGGGTGCTTGCGGTTGAAACCCGATGCTTCGAACGGCTTGAACGGGATGCCGGCTTCGGGGACGAGTCGGGATTCGACGCCCTTCGGCGTGCCGGCGAAGCGCACCTCGCAGCCGCGGTCGATAAGCACCTCGGCCAACGCAAGTGCGGGGTTGATGTGGCCGGCGGTACCGCCGCCGGAAAGAACGACCAGCATGTTACCTCCTTCGAGAGGACGAACGCGAAGACGTCCTCGATTCATTGCTTCGACGCGAGATGCGCTCTCGCTCTGCGCGAGGCCGCTCGCCCAGACGACGGGAAGGGCCGCTTTCGCGCGAGGATTCCCCCGCTCGACCGGACGACGCCCGCACGACACGCAAATCGGCGCGGCGACGGTCGTAGACGCTCGGCGCGGCGGCGTCTCTCGAGACGGAAAGGATGAGCCCGACCATCATGAGCGACGCGATAACCGACGAGCCGCCCGACGAGATGAAGGGCAGGGGCTTGCCCGTCGTTGGGAACACGCCGATTGCGCACCCCATGTTGAGAAACGCCTGGAACACGAGCGCGACCGTGAGGCCGCCGGCGAGCATGGTGCCGAACTCGTCGCTCGCCGAGCGTGCGATGAGCGTGCCGGTGTACGCCAAAAGCAGGAACAACGCGATCACGACGACCGCGCCGATCATGCCGAGCTCCTCGCACACGACCGCGAAGATGAAGTCGCTGTCGCTCGCGAAGAGGTACTGGTACTTCTCATGGCCGTTGCCGAGGCCGACGCCGAAGATACCGCCTTCGGATATGGCGTAGTAGGAATGGATGATGTTGTAGCCGGTGCCGTAACCGCCCTGACCGTCGTTCCATGGGTCGAGGTAGGCGAAGCGGTCGGCACGATAGCCGACGCCGAATACCGCGATGAGCCCGAAGACGAGGACAGCACCGACGATGAGGAGGAAGTAGCGCATCGGAACTTCCCCGTACCAGAGCACCGCCAGAAGCGCGACGATGCAGATCATCGTCGTGCCGAGGTCGGACTGCGTCTTGTACATGATGGCGAGCGGCGCGATGACGCCGAGGAAGAGAGCTACCATGAACGACCTGAAGTCGATCGCCCCGTCGCGGTAGTCGGCAAACAGGCGCACCGTCACGATGACGAGCGCGATCTTCACGAACTCCGACCCCTGCACGGTGAATGAGCCGCCGATGCGGATCCAGCGCTTCGCGCCGTAGTTCTCGACGCCGAAAAGCGAGGTCGCGAGAATGAGCAGGATCGCGAGCCCCCAAACGAGCCAGATGCCTCGACCGCGCCAAAAGCTCGGCTTCACGAAAAGGTAGACGGCAACGCCCACCGCCGCCCCGAGAGCGGCGTAAACGACCTGGTCGGTGAGGGATTTAAGCGCGTCGCCGCCGTTGTTGATGTTCGAGATGGAGCCTGCGGAATAGACCATGACGAACCCGATGAGCAAAAGCGCGAGCACGCAGAGCATGAACACGATGCGCGGGCCGTGGATATGCGCGGGTATGCCGCCTCTTCGGCGTGCCGATTCTGCCATAGCGGGCAATCCCCTACGCCCGTGCAGCGACGAGCTTCTTGAATACGTCTCCGCGCTCCTCGTAGCAGCTGAACTCGTCGAACGAGGAACATGCCGGCGACAGCACGACCACGTCGCCCGCAGTCGCGACGCCGAGCGCGACGTCGAGCGCATCTTCCATATGCGCAGCCGACAGGACCGCACAGCCCTGAGCGGCGTGCTCGTCTACGCCGCCGAAGGCAGCGAGGAACCGATCGTGCGCCTCGCCGAAGATGACGACCGCCTTCGCATGAGAGCGCGCGGCGTCAACGAGCGGGGCCAGGTCCGTCATCTTGTCATGCCCGCCGAGCAGCACGATGGGGCGCTTGTCCCCGAACGCCGAGAAAGCCTTGAGCGTCGCGTCGACGTTGGTCGCCTTCGAGTCGTTGTAGCACCCGACGCCGCCGATCGCGCCGCACGGCTCGATGCGGTGCTCGAGCGGCGCGAACGTGAGCAGCCCGTAAGCGACGTCGTCGTCGGGCGCGCCGACGGCGATCGCGCACGATGCGGCCGTAAGCGCGTTTTCCGGGTTATGCTCGCCTTTGATGAGAAGCTCGTCGGCACGGCAAAGTTCGTGCTCGACGCCTTCGAGCGCGACGACGAGCACGCCGTCGTCGTTCACGAAGGCCGCGTTGTCGCTTCCGCAACGGGCGCGCATGTCGCCCGCAACGCCGTCTTTCGTGCCCACGGGGATGTAGGCGAAACCGCGCTCGTCGGCACTTTGGGTGCGAAGCTCGCGGATCTTTTCGCGCACCGCATCGTCGGTCGCGCACAGGACGGCGATCGCATGAGGCGTGTGCGCAAGGTTCGCTATGCACTTCCACTTCGCGGCGGCGTAAGCCTCAAGCGTGCCGTGCCATTCGACGTGGTCGGGCGTGATGTTCAGCACAACCGCGACGTCCGGCGCGAACATGCGGGTCGATTCAAGCTGGAAGGAAGACACTTCGGCCACGTAGACGTGCGTGTCCCCCGCCCCGACGCGCGCGATGCAGGCGTCGCCGATGTTGCCGACCGCATGGGCGGACATCCCCGCCTGTTCGAGCAGATGGGCGGCAAGCGACGTCGTTGTCGTCTTGCCGTTGGTGCCGGTGATGGCGACCCAGACGCTGTCCGCGTCGCTTTCGCGCCAGGCGAACTCGACCTCGCTCATAAGCTCCGCGCTCGCGGCCTGGGCGCTTCGATAGAAGTCGGAGATTTCGGGGATGCCGGGGCTTGCGATGCACAGATCGAACGAACCCGCCCTCTCGGCGAGAGAGGCCACGGCATCGTCGCCGAACACGACGTCGGCACCCGCTTCGATGGCGCGAGCGGCCGCCGCACGGGAAGCCTCGTTTTCCGCCCCCGCCGCAATCGACAGACGCTCGACGCGGCTTCCGATGAGCGGCAGCAGATAGTCGACGGCCGCAAGCCCGCTTTTCCCGAGCCCGAGAACAAGGACGCGCCCCAGATTCTCAGGCGCGTGTTTCTTTCCTTCGATCAGCACGTTTCGTCCTTCCCGACATACCGTCATGCGCTACGCCACCGCCATGAGCGATTCGGCGAAGTAGATGGAGAACCCGACCGCGGCGAGCACGCCCGACACGATCCAAAAGCGCACGACGACCTTCGTCTCGCTCCATCCCTTCTTCTCGAAATGATGGTGCAAAGGCGCCATGAGGAAGATGCGCTTGTGGGTTTTCTTGTAATAGAAAACCTGGATCATGACCGAAAGCGCCTCAGCGACGAACAGGCCGCCGATGACGATCGACACGGCCTCGGTTTTAGTGAGCACGGCCAGGCAGCCGAGCGCCATGCCGAGCGCGAGCGAACCGGTGTCGCCCATGAAGATGTCGGCGGGATAGGAGTTGAACCAGAGAAACCCGATGCAGGCGCCAGCGAGCGCCGCGGCGAAGATAGCCGAGTCGAGCGCGTCAGAGCGATACGCGATGGCGGCCATGACGATCATGACGATCATGACGGTGCCCGCAGCGAGGCCGTCGAGGCCGTCGGTGAGGTTGACCGCATTGCACATGCCGACGAGCAGGATGTTCACGAAGATAAGGTAGAGCCACGGGATGGAGATGCCGCCGATCGTCGTGGTCAGGATGCCGAAGTCAAGCGTGCAGATGAACGGGATGTCGACTGTCGGGGCGATGCCGAGGCAGTTCACCGCGACGAGGCAGAAGACCGTCGCGATGATGAACTGGCCGATAAGCTTCGCCTTCGGGGTAAGGCCGAGCGAGCGTTCCTTGACGACCTTTTCCCCATCGTCGGCAAGGCCGAGCGCGCCGGCGAAAACCGTCGCGATGACGAGCGCGAACGTCTCCGGAGAGGGCATGCCGATGAGCAGGACGACCGCCACGACGGCGATGAGCATGATGACGCCGCCCATGGTGGGCGTGCCCTGTTTGACGAGATGGCTTTCGGGGCCGTCGGCGCGAACCTGCTGGCCGATATGGCTCGAGCGCAAAAAGCGGATCCACGCCGGCATGAGCGCCATGGTGACGACGATCGCCAACACCACCGCGAGGAACACGACGAACGTCGGGTAGTTCGAGAAAATACTGAGCATCAGTCAATCAATCCTTCAACGACGCGTTCGAGCCCCACCGAGTGCGATGCCTTGACGAGCACCGCATCGTGAGCCGAAACGCAGCCTTTCACTACTTCGAAAGCCTCATCGGCGCATGAGACGCGCGCGATGCGGGAAGAGGGCATGCCGGCCTTCTCGGCCGCATCGGCGATAAGCGCGCCGAGGCTTCCGACGACGACGAGCTCGTCGATGCCGAGCTTCGCCGCAAGCTCGCCCATTTCGGCGTGCCCCGCAAACGCGAAGTCGCCGAGTTCGCCCATGTCGCCGAGGACGGCGATCCGACGCCCCTCGACGCGAAGCGCCGCGAACGTGTTGAGCGCGCAGCGCATGGAGTCGGGATTCGCGTTGTAGGCGTCGTTCACCACGGTGAAGCCGCCCTTCGCGCGAAGCATTTCCTGGCGCCCCGATTCAGGCTTCGCCGCGGCGAGGGCGCAAGCGACGTCGGCGAGGGAAACCCCCGCAGCGAGCGCGCAGGCGGCGGCGGCGCAGGCGTTGCCCACGTTATGGAGCCCCTTGAGCTCAAGCGAGCACGGAACCGATTCGGCCTTGGCGCCAGCAAAGCCTTGGGCGCAGAGCGTGAACGACGCACGGCCCTCGTCGTCGAGCGAAGCGCCGCGCGCCCAGACGAGAGGACCCGCCGCGTGCTCAGGATCGGCGGCGCCGGACCCGTCGAAGCGCACGCGGGAGACGCCGTTGGCGGCGGCGCCGGAGTTTTCCCACACGAAATCGGCCATGTCGCATGCGTCGTTCAGGAACGCGATGCCGCCTTCGGGAAGAGCGGCCACGAGCTCGGACTTGGCACGCGCGATGTTCTCGCGGCTGCCGAGGATCTCGATGTGGCTCTCGCCCACGTGCGTGACGATGCCCCATTCAGGGCGCACGAACGAGCAGAGCGATTCGATCTGCCCAAGCCCGCGCATCCCCATCTCGACCACGACGAAGTCGGTGTCCTCGTCGGCGGCGAGCAGGGTGTTGGGCACGCCGAGCTCGTTGTTTTGGTTGCCCCGGGTCGCAACGACGCTGCCGGCGCATGCCAGCACATCCCTCACGAGATTCTTCGTGGTCGTCTTGCCGTTCGACCCGGTGAGCCCGATGACGCGGCCGCGAAGGCGGGGGCGCCATGCCCTCGCGAGATCGGTGATGGCCGCGGCGGTGTCGGGAACCAGCAGAAGCGACGTGTGCGCTTCATCGAGCGCGCGGGCCTGTTCGGGCGCAAGGTCATGGGATGCGAGCACGCACGCCGCGCCGGCTGCGGCCGCAGCGGCCGCGAAGTCGTGGCCGTCGTGACGCTCGCCGGGCAGCGCCACGTAGAGCGCGCCCTCGCGAACGTCACGGGAATCCCAGGTGAGCGACGTGGCCTGCGCGTCGAGATTGCCGGACGTGACGACACGAGCCCCCGTCGCCTGGGCGATTTCGCGGATCGAGAGACGCAAGGCTAGTTCGCCTCCGCGTTCTTCGGCGCGAAACGGCGCTCGAGTTCCTCGCGCGCGACGACGCGATCGTCGAACGAGAGCACCTCGTCGCCGACCAGCTGGTAGTCTTCGTGCCCCTTGCCGGCGATGAGAATCGACGTGTCCTCGTCGGCGAGCTCGATGGCGCGGCGGATGGCCTCGCGCCTGTCGCACACGACCTCGTAGCTCCCGTTCGCCTCGCCCATGCCCGCAACGATGTCGGCGATGATGGCGTTGGGGTCTTCATGGCGCGGATTGTCGCTCGTAACGACGGCGTAGTCGGCAGCAAGCGCCTTCTTCCCCATGAGCGGGCGCTTCGAGGCGTCGCGATTGCCGCCGCAGCCGAACACGACGATGGTCTTGCCGTGCCCAAGCGCCATGATGGAGTGAAGCGCCTTCTCGAGCGCGTCGGGGGTGTGCGCGTAGTCAACGTAGACCGACACGCCGCCGTCATGCGGCGTGCGGATGCGCTCGAGACGACCGGGAACGGGGTTGGCGTCCTTGAGCGCGGAGGCGATGTCGCCCGGCTCGAAGCCGAGCATGAGCCCCACGCCGAACGCCGTCATGACGTTCGAGACGTTGAATCGCCCGACGAGCGGGTAGGTGAACGACACTTCCTCGCCACGAACGGACAAGACGACGTGCGTGTCCGCGACACCGTAGTCGACATGCACGGGGTGGATGGCCGCGGCCAAGTCGAAGCCGGTCGTCACGACCAGGTCCCCCGCCTCGGTGCAACGGCGGTCAAGCTCGACGCCCCACTTGTCGTCGATGCAGATGACGCGGCGCGCCGGGTAGTCTTTCGAGAACAGGAGCGCCTTCGCCTCGAAGTAAGCCTCGAAGGTGTGGTGGTAGTCCAGGTGGTCCTGCGTGAGGTTGGTGAACGCGGTCACCGCGAAGCGCGTGCCCCACGTGCGGCGCAAGTCGAGCGCATGCGAGCTCACTTCCATGGCGACGACCTCGCAGGCGGCGTCACGCATGCGCGCGAAGAGCCGCTGCAAATCGCCCGATTCCGGCGTGGTGTGCTCGGATTTCTCGTGCGCATCGCCGATGGAGGTGCCGACCGTGCCGATGACGCCGGTCTTCTTGCCGGCGCAGCGGGCGATATGCTCGACGAGATAGGTCGTGGTCGTCTTGCCGTTGGTTCCCGTGATGCCCACGAGCGAGAACGCGCGGGACGGGTTGTCGTAGAAGCACGCGGCGGCATGGGCCATCGCCTTGCGCGAGTCGGAGACGACGACCTCGACAACGTCGGTCGCGTCGGCGAGATAGAGCTTGCGCTCGACGACGAGGACGCGCGCCCCGCGGTCGATGGCGTCCTGAGCGAACGAGTGCCCGTCGACGGAGAAGCCGACGATGCAGAAGAACGCGTCGCCCGGGCGCACCTTGTCGCTTCGGTATGCGATGCCGGAAACCTCTTCCTGCGGGTTTCCCAAAATGGTGCAGCTGAAGCCTTCGAACAGATCAGCGCATGTCTTAGCCATGTTGCCTACCTCATTCCGGCTGAATCTTGAATCGATCGATAGCGAAGCTCATTATATCCTTAAATACATTCGCCACGTTTCCTTGGCTCGGAACCTCGTTCAATCCCACGAAACAAACCAATTGACTCGATGAGTTCGGCAGGAACCCTTCGAAGCAGAGGTTGTAGACGCCCTGCTTGTACACGCCGCTGTCGGCGATCTGGGCCGTCGATGTCTTGCCGGCCACCTCGTAGCCGTCGATCTGGGCGTTCTTGCCCGTGCCGTCGGTGACCACGGTCTTCAGCATGTCGGTGATCGTGGGGATGGCGGCCTTGTTCTCGATCACGTCCTCGGTTTCGTAGGTGGGAACCTCCCCCGTCTGCGGCTTGCTGATGAGGAAGTGCGGCGTCGTTTCCACGCCGTCGTTCACGATCGCCCCGTAGAAGCGCACGAGCTGCAGCGGCGTAAGCGCGATGCCCTGCCCGAAGCTCACGTTCCACCCGGTGATCGTGGCCCAGTTCTCGAGCGGCTGCAGAGTGCCCGCAGCCTCGCCGGGGTAGTCGACGCCCGTCTTCTCGCAGAGGTTGTACTTCTGGATGTGCTCGTAGAGCTTCGAGAACCCATCGGTCATATTCTGCACGGAAAGCGAGATGCCGACGTTGGAGGATTGGTCGAGGATCTGGCGGAACGTGAAGGTCTGGTCGGTTCGCTCGTGCGCGTCGGACACCGTGTAGCCGTCCGCCGTGATGGAAGAGGGGCAGTACAGGGTGTCGTCGGGGGTCATGGCGCCCTCTTCGAGGATGGTGAGCGCCGACACGGTCTTGAAGATGGAGCCCGGCTCGAACGCCTGGGTGATCGGCTTCGCCTGGTCGGATCCCGACTTCGAATTGCTCATGTCGGAGGGATCCATGTAGGGCAAAGACGCCATCGCGTAGATCTCGCCCGTCGCGCCGTCCATGACGACCGATGAACCGCCGCCGGCCGACATGTCGCTCGCCGCCTCTGCCACGCGGTTCTCCACGTATTCCTGCAGCTCGATGTCGAGAGAGATCATGATGTCCTGGCCGTCGACCGCGGGCGTGTCCTCCTTCACCCCGCCCGGGATGGGAAGGCCGTTCTCGCCGCGCTCGGCGGAGTAGGTGCCGGGCGTGCCCGAAAGGATGTCGTTGTATTGGAGCTCAAGGCCCGTGATGCCCTCGCCGTCGACGTTGCAGTAGCCGATGATCTGGCCGCCGATCTGGCCGCACGGATACTCGCGACGCGTGTCGGCGATGAAGTAGATGCCGTCGAGCTTGAGGTCTTTAAGCTCGCTCGCCGCATCGACGTCGGCCTGGCGCTTCACGTAGACGAACGTGGTGGAATCCTTGGAAAGCGCGTCGGCGTAGTCGGAGGCCTCCCCTCCCAAAACGCTCGCGATTTGGGCGGCCTCGCCAGAGACGTCGGTCACCTCGGAGGGATTCGCGTACACCGTCGTGGCATCGACGCTCTTGGCGAGCACGGTGCCGTTGCGGTCGTAGATGGTCCCGCGGTGCGGCGTCGTCGTGAACGACACCGTGCGGGCCTCCTCGGCCATGGCGGAATAGTGGTCGGACACGATGACCTGCAAGTAGAAAAGGCGCCCGAAAAGCACGAGCGCCAGCACCGCGAACAGCACGACGACCGCGCTCGCTCGCGAAGAGTCGGCACGGTCGAGCACGCGAGCGACAGGCGCGGGCGGGTTGATGCGGCTCGTCGCGTCGGCGATATGCGAGACGGCGCTTCCAAGCGCGCCGACGACGCCGGATACGGCCGAAGGCGCCGATGCGCCGCGACGGGCGCGAGAAGGCGCCGGACGCTGCGGGCGATCGCTCCTGCGGTCGCGTTCGGACGTGCGGCGAACGTCGGCGCGGCGGCTATCGCCTGCGCGCCCGTCGGTTCTTTGGCGGGGCGCCCTTCGGGATTCGGGAGAGGCGGCGGTGCGGCCGGAAGGGCGACGTTCGCTGCGAGCGCGGGATTCGCGAGCGCTCCCGGCGCCGCTTCTTGAATCGCCGCGCGGTGTGCGTCTGCGATCGGACATGGGATGCTTCCTCGTTTTCGACGTTTAGCTGCGTGCCGCTTGGGCAAGGCTCTGCGAAAGCGACAGGTTCCCCGCATCGTCGGTTGCGACGATGTCGGGAGAAAGGAAGATCTTGGACGTCGACTCGGGCGCCGACATGCCAAGCGCGCTTGCCTCGGACTTGATGCGCGAAGGGTTCGACAGCGTGCTCTGCGCGACCTCGAGGGAGCTTCCCTCCGAACGCGCGGTGTCGATGAGCGAGTCGTAGCTTTTCGATTCCTGCTCGACGCTTACCGCTGCGGCGGTAAGCCCGATGCGGACGAAGCAGACGAGCGCGAGCAGCACGAGAGCCGCCGCTGCGCACTTCGCGAGCCTGATGATGCCGGGAGACAGGGTTTCGACCTGGCTCTTGCGACCAGGCACCACCTCGATACGCGGACGGCGAGAGGCGCGCTCGGGCGCGCGTTCGAAACTGCGAGAATATGCGGGTTGCGCACTCAAGGCCTAATCTCCCTTCTTCATGTCGTCCGTGCCTGTAGGCAACGACGCCCCTTTGCGGGGGCGACGTGGTCATTGCTATTTCGTTAGCGCTTCTGCGCGACGCGGAGCTTCGCGCTTCGAGCCCGAGGGTTGCGCTCCACCTCTTCGGGCGTTGGAAGCAAAGGCTTCCGTGTGACGATGTCGAGTATCGGCTTCTTCCCGCACACGCAAACCGGAAGGTCCGGCGGGCAGGTGCACCTGTTCGCCATATGGGCGAACGTGTCCTTCACGATGCGGTCCTCCAACGAGTGATAGCTGATGACAGCTATCCTTCCGCCCGGATTGAGCCAGCGAATGGCCGCGTCGAGTCCCCGACGCAGCACATCGAGCTCCGAGTTGACTTCGATCCGAAGCGCTTGGAAGGTCCGCTTCGCGGGATGCCCTCCGGCGCGTCGCGCCGAGGCAGGGATGGCGGCTTTGATGATTTCCACCAACTGCCCGCTCGTCTCGATCGGCTCCTTCTCGCGTTCGCGCACGATGAACTCCGCGATGCGCTTCGCCCACCTTTCATCCGAGTATGCGCGGATTATCCGAGCGAGATCTGCTGCGTTGTAGGTGTTGACGATCTCTGCTGCGGTTTGAGTTTGTGTACTCGGATCCATCCGCATGTCAAGGGGGGCTTCCTCCTTGAAGGAGAAGCCGCGTGACGGCGT
>CAKUIV010000030.1 GCA_934661105.1 uncultured Ellagibacter sp.
GATTGGTTTATCGCGTTCTTCTACTTCGGCCTTGGCGTGGCGCTCGCGCTTTCGGGCGTAAGCTTTCTCGTGCGATTCTTCCACCGTGCGCCGGTCGGATGTCCCGTCACATCGCGAAATCTCGCGAAATAGACGGATCGAGACATCGATTGCAGGGCGTTGCGGGCTGGAGCTTTGCGACGGCCGCCCCTGGTCCCAGGGTGCCGATTGCGGCTCGGCGCTCTACTCGATCACCTGGCCATCTGAAACGAATTTGTAACAAAAGCGCAGGTCGATTCATAAGATGACCACGTCTCGAACATATGCGCTCCAAGGTCGTCCCTTATACTTCGTATCAGCAAGCGAAAAGGTTCCCCTCCTTACAACTTGCTCTGCTTTAACAAGCAGTTGCGGCCAACGTACCGGCCGCTCAATCCCCTCCTTGTGGCCCGCCCGAGCTCCCCTCTCCGGCGGGCCTCCTCTTTTCTGAGCTTTTTCCCAGCATGGATAGGCAAACAAACGTTCGCATGTTATCATACGCGCTATGGATACTTTGTTTACAGCAATGGAAAACGAGCGCCGCGCCGAAGTGGCTCCGCTTGCCGTGCGCATGCGCCCCCGCACGCTTGACGAAGTGGTGGGACAGTCCGAAGCCGTTGGCGAGGGAAGCTGGCTGCGCGCCGCCATCGAAGGGGACACGCTCAGCTCGGTCATCCTTTTCGGTCCCGCCGGAACGGGGAAAACGTCGCTTGCCCACGTTATCGCCGAGCATACGAAGTCGACGTTCGTGGAGGTGTCCGCCATCGGCGGCACCGTGTCCGATCTGCGCCGCGAAATCGATGCGGCCGAAAAGCGCCTGACCATGCAGGGTTTGCGAACCATCCTGTTCGTCGACGAGATCCATCGCTTCAACCGCAGTCAGCAGGACGCGTTGCTCCACGCGGTCGAGAACCGCATCCTCGTCCTTGTGGGGGCAACGACCGAGAACCCCTTTTTCGAAGTGAATTCCGCACTCATCAGCCGATCACGTGTGGTGGAGCTCCATTCCCTTTCCGACGACGAAATCGCTCAGCTCGTGAACAACGCGCTTGTCGATGCGCGCGGGCTTGGCAGGTGCTTCAAGCTCGCGGACGACGCGCTTTCGGCCATCGTGCTGCTCGCCGGCGGCGACGGACGCGCGTCCCTTACCACGCTCGAGCTCGCCTCGCAGATGGTGAAGCCCGGCACGCCCGACGCGCCGGCCCTCATCACCGCCGATGTCGTGCGCAAGGCAACCCCGCATCGGGCGCTTGCCTACGACAAGAACAAGGATATGCACTACGACATCATCTCCGCGTTCATCAAGTCCATGCGCGGTAGCGACCCGGATGCGGCCCTTTACTGGCTTGCGCGCATGATCGACGGCGGGGAAGATCCGAAGTACATCGCGCGCCGCATGATGATCCATGCCTCCGAAGACGTTGGCAACGCCGATCCGCAGGCTCTTCTCATTGCTGAAGCCGCGTTCAAGTCGGCCGAGGTCATCGGGTACCCCGAGTGCCGAATCAACCTGGCCCAGGCTGCGATCTACATCGCCCTCGCCCCGAAGAGCAATGCTGCCGAAGCGGGAATCGACGCCGCACTTGCCGAGGTGCGCAAGGGGCCGGCGCGAAAAGTGCCCGATTATCTGCGTGATCGGCACCGCCCAGGCTCTGAAAGCTACGGAGCCTATAAATATCCTCACGACTATCCGGGCGGGTGGGTCGATCAACGCTATCTGCCCGAAGGCTTGGAGAAGGGGTGCTTCTATAAACCGAGTGAACGGGGCTGGGAAGCGTATCGCGCCGACGCTGCCGCCCGCGACCGTGCGGAATCAAAGCCCGCTTCGAAACCCTCGCAAAACGGCGAGTAACCGTGCGATGACGGCTATGGACGAGGGGTGAAAACGCCTTGTGGCGACGCTAGAATCAAAGGTACCGTGCTATAGTAATCGCTTTGGAAGCAAGAGGAGGCGCAGATGGATTTCTTCGAGATTGTCAACCTGGTCCTTCCGGTCGTCTATGTGGTGGTCGGTATCGCTCTTATCTGGTTCGTCGTTGAGCTTGTCGTAACGGTTCGCAAAACGCGGGAAACGGTGTCGAGCGTTCAAAAGCAGATCGAGCCGACGCTCGAGCACGTCGAGAAGATCACGGCCTCCCTCGAGCCGGTATGCGACAAGGTCGATCCGCTCATCGACCGCGTGTCGCTTACGGTTGATGCTGCGAATCTCGAAGTCATGCGCCTCGATCAGATTCTCGAGGATGTAAGCGATATAACCAGTTCCGCTTCGAGCGCGGTGAACGCGGTCGACACCGTCACGAATGCGCCGATCGAGCTCGTCAATTCGGTTACCAAGAAGGTCCGCCATGCGTTCAAGCCGAAAAAAGCCTCCGATGAATCGGCGGCGCTCGGTCAAGGGGATGTCGATCCGAATCCCGTGTCCGACTTGGTCGACGCTACGGCTGAAGCCGTTTCCGCCGGCGCACGCCGCGTAACCGGCAAGGTTTCTTCTCGGGAAGAGCGCCAGGAGCAGCCGGGCGAAGAGGCTAGCTCGGATGCCGATAAGCATTCGGTGACGGTTGAACCTGCCGACAATACCGAGGACAAGTACTTCACGTACTCCGCCGAAGCGCTTGAGGGCGCTGAGACGCTCAAGGAATAGCGCATTGAGCGATTTGACTGACGAGCAGGTGAAAACGGAGCGGGCGCGCCGTCGCTTTTTCAACGTAGGGGCGCTCGTGGGCGGGCTTGCGCTCATATGGGCGCTCGTCCAGCTTCTCGGTATCCTTTCCGTTCCCGTTGCCATCATTATCTGGACGGTTATCATCGTGTTCATGCTGCGCGGCACGGTGAACAAACTCGAGGAGCTTGGGATCAATCGAACGCTCGGTACGGCTATCGGCTACGTGCTCATGTTCGTCGTGCTCGCTCTCGTGACGTTTCTCATGTTCTCGCCGGCCGTCGGCATGAACGCGCAGTTCGCGAACCTCATCGAAAACGCTCCTGTCTATGTGCAGAAGATCATCGACTGGGCGAATACGGTTTACGCGAAGTACTCCTACATCTTCGAAGACGAATCGTTCCGTTCCCTGGTGAGCGAGGTGCAGGCTTCGGCGAGCGCATGGGCGGGCGATCTTGCCAAGAACAGCGCGTCGGGTGCCATCGCTTTCGGCACGGGGCTTGCGAACGGGCTTATGGCTGTCGGATTCGCGCTCGTCATCGCGTTCTGGATTCTCATGCAGTTGCCGCAGATCGGGCGTGAATGTAAGCGCTTGGTCGGCGAGAAGCACGCCGAGGACTTCGAGATGCTCCACATCACGTTCACGAGGGTGATGGGCGGCTATATCAAGGGAACCTTGCTGCAATGCGCGATCATCGGCGTTGCGTGCGGTGTCATGTTCGCCGTGCTCGGAATCCCCAACAGCGCAGCGCTTGGCGGCATTACCGGCATCTTGAACATCATCCCGATCATCGGGCCTTGGCTCGGCGGCGCGCTTGCCGCGCTCGTCGGCATCTTCGTGAGCCCCTTCGTGGCGATCGTCGCCATTTTGGGCACGATCATCATCCAGCAATTCGTTTACACCTTCATCTCGCCGAGGATCATGGCGAGTTCGGTCGACGTCCACCCTGCGCTTAACCTCATTGCTTTGATGGTTGGTTCGGCTCTCGGCGGCGCGATGAGCGGGCTGGCCGGTTCGCTTGTGGGCATGCTCGCCTCGATTCCGGCTGTTGCCGTTGCCAAGGCGGTTTTCGTGTATTATTTCGAGAAGCGCACCGGCAGGCGCATCGTCTCGAAGGACGGCGTGTTCTTTTTGGGCACTCCGTCTGGGGAAGGCGAAACCGACGCGCCGAATCCCATCGCCGACGCAACGTCCCCGCACCCCGATGGGTCGGCGGAATTCGAGCGTGCTGAGAAGAAGCGCGCGGAAAATGCCGAGAACAGGCGAAAGATACGCGAGCGTTTGCAACGGCACGACAGGCAATGACGCCAAGCCGCTATCGTGGCCTATCATATGAAACCGAGCTTGAGCAATCCTGCGAAAGCTCTTGAGGGATAAGGAAAGAGCACAACATGAAGTACATGACCACCGCCGAGATTCGCGAGAAGTACCTAAGCTTCTTCGAGGAAAAGGGATGCAAGCGCCTGCCATCCTCCTCTCTTATCCCCGACGACCCCTCGCTTCTTCTGACGAGCGCTGGAATGGTGCAGTTCAAGCCCTACTTCCTCCATCAGAAGGAACTCGATCCGTCCTACATCGGTACGACGACGGTCCAGAAGTGCGTGCGCACCAACGATATCGACAACATCGGCGATGCTCGCCATCTGTCGTTCTTCGAGATGCTCGGCAACTTCAGCTTCGGCCGCTACTTCAAGAAGGAGATGTGCGCGTGGGCGTTCGAATTCTCCACTGAGGTGCTCGGCCTTCCGAAGGAAAAGCTTTACTTCACCGTGTTCGAAGACGACGACGAGACGATCGAAATCTGGAAATCGCTCGGCGTTGCCGAAGATCACATCTCGCGCCTTGGCGAGGATGACAACTTCTGGCGCGCCGGCCCGACGGGCCCGTGCGGCCCCTGTTCCGAAATCTACTTCGACCAGGGTCCGGAAGTCGGTTGCGGCAAGCCCGATTGCAAGCCTGGCTGCGACTGCGACCGCTACCTCGAATATTGGAACTGCGTGTTCACCCAGTTCGACGGCCAGGAAGACGGCACGCTCGCGCCGCTTCCCTCCAAGAACATCGATACCGGCATGGGCCTCGAGCGTATCGCTGCCATCATGCAGGGCGTGACCAACAACTACGATACCGACGTGCTCCGCAGCCTCGTCGGCGTTGGCGAGCGCCTGTCCGGCAAGAAATACCAGGCTGATCCCGCTATCGACAAATCGCTGCGCATCATGGCCGACCATAGCCGTTCGGTCACCTTCATGATAGCCGACGGTATCCTGCCTTCCAACGAGGGCCGTGGTTACGTGCTCCGTCGCTTGCTGCGCCGCGCCATTCAGAAGGCTCACATGATCGGCATCGAAGGGCCGTTCCTGAACGAATACGTCGACGAGATCGTCGCGCTCATGGGTGGCGTGTACCCCGAAATCGTTGAGAACCGTGAGCTTATCCGCCGCGTTATCCTGTCCGAGGAAGAGCGCTTCGGCGCGACGCTTCGCCAGGGCCAGGTGTTCCTGGAAGAAGAGCTCGCCAAGCTCTCCGGCGACGTGCTTTCGGGCGAAGAGGCGTTCACGCTTCATGACACGTACGGCTTCCCCGTCGAGGTCACCGAGGAGATGTGCGCCGATCGCGGCGTCAAGGTCGATATGGACGGCTTTGCCCGCTGCATGGAAGAGCAGCGCGAACGCGCCCGCGCCGCGAACACGAAGGACGCCGAAGCCGCTTGGAGCACCTACGGCGGCATCCATGCCGACATCCTGAAGGAAGTCGGTGCCACGAAGTTCGTGGGCTATGACAACCTCGAAACCGAGGCGAAGGTTGTGGCCTTGGTGAAGGACGGCGAAAAGACCTCCAAGCTCGCTGCGGGCGACGAAGGCGAGATCATCCTCGATACGACGTCGTTCTACGCTGAGATGGGCGGCGAAGTGGGGGACACCGGCACGCTTTCGGGCGCGGACTTCTCTGCGGACGTTGTCGACACGAAGGCACCTGAAAAGGGCCTCGTATGCCACAAGGTGAAGATTCTCTCCGGCGAGGTTTCCGTGGGCGATACGCTTATCGCCGCAGTCGACGGCAAGCGCCGCGCCCGCATCGCGCGCAACCACACCGCAACCCATATCCTGCACGCATCGCTGCGCCGGGTGCTCGGCGACCACGTGAAGCAGGCCGGTTCCTACGTCGGTCCCGACCGTCTGCGCTTCGACTTCACGCATTTCGAGGCGACCACGCCCGAACAGCTCGCAGAGGTTGAGCGCATCGCCAATGACGAGATCATGTCGGCCGTGGCCACCAACATCTACGAAACCTCGCTCGATGCCGCCCGTGAATCCGGCGTGACGGCGCTGTTCGGCGAGAAATACGGCGACGTCGTGCGCGTGGTCGAATGCGGTGATTTCTCCCGCGAACTCTGCGGCGGGTGTCATGTCAAGAACACCTCCGAGATCGGCCTGGTCAAGATCACGTCCGAGTCCGGTGTTGGTGCCAACCTGCGCCGCATCGAAGCGGTGACGAGCTACGGTGCCATCGAGTACCTGAACAAGGTCGAGGCCGAGCTCAAGGAAGCGGCCGAGGCGCTCCGCGTGCCTCTGTTCGACGTGAGCGAGCGCACTGCGGCCAACGTCAAGACGCTGAAGGAAATCCAGAAGGGCGCCAAGCAGGCGAAGAACGTCATTTCCGAGGACGGCGTTACCAAGCTCGTCGAGGCGGCTGTGAAGTCGGCCGCGGGCTACCCTGTCGTGATCAGCCGCGTCGCCATCGCCGAAGCCGGCGCGATGCGCAACATGTGGGACGTCGTGCGCGCCCGCATGGTCGAGCCCGGCGCGGTCGTCCTCATCGCGGAGAAAGACGGCAAGGCCGTGCTTCTGGCTGCCGGCACCGACGAGGCGGTTGCAGCGGGTTTCAACGCCGGTTCCGTGATCAAGGAAATCGCGCCGTGCGTGAAGGGCGGCGGCGGCGGCAAGCCGGCGATGGCGCAGGCAGGCGGCAAGGATCCTTCGGGCATCGATGCCGCTCTCGAAGCCGCTCGCAAGATGCTGCTGTAGTGCCATGAGGATTCTCGCGCTCGATATCGGGGAAGTTCGCGTGGGGGTCGCCGTGTGCGATCCTGGCGAACGCGTGGCTTCCCCTGTTTGCGTGCTGCCCGCGCAGGAAGTGCTTTCCTGCGCGAAATCCTTCAAGCGCGTGCTTGAAGATTGGGAGCCTGAGCTTCTGCTCTGCGGGCTTCCCTTTACCATGGCGGGTGAAGAAGGGCCCCAGGCGAAACGCATCCGCAAAGCCGCCGACACCATCTCGCGAAACTGCTCCATCCCGCATGAATTCACCGACGAGCGGCTCAGCTCTCGCGAGGCGAAGCGCAGCCTGAGGGAAAAAGGCTACGACGAGCGGGCCATGCGCGGTAAAATCGACATGATAGCTGCGAGTTTGTTCTTGCAGGCATGGCTCGATGAGCGAGCCGCCCGCGAATCCGAAAGGTAACGTGCCTCATGGCTCCATTCAAACGTCAGATCACGTATTCATCGCGCCCGAACCATCGGGCGCGTGTTGCGCATTCCATGGGCGATCGTCAGTTCCGCACCTATGACACAAGCGCGCTCAAACCCAAGCGCAGCAAGGGACCCATGGTCGCCTTCGTGGCCGTTATCGTCGTGGTCGCGTTGCTGCTCATCCTGGGAATCTCCTCGCTTGTGCGCGGCTGCACGGCGTCGCAGGTTGAGCTTATCCCCGACGGCCAGCAGGCAACTGTCGTCATCGAAGACGGTGCCTCGACGAGCTCCATCGCGCAGAGCTTGCAGAACGCAGGCCTCATCTCGTCCACGTCGGACTTCTCGAAAAAAGTGTCCGATCTGGGGCTTGACGGGTCGCTCCAATCGGGGATCTACACGCTTACCGGCGGCATGTCGCTCGACGACTTGGCTCAGGCGCTCGCAAGCGGGCCGGGCATGTCGGGGCTTACCGTCACCATCCCCGAAGGCTTGACGCTTTCGGGGATCGCCGACCGCGTGAGCGACGCCACGAACGGACGCATCTCGTCCGACGATTTCAAGGCGCAGGCGTCGAACGCGAGCGCCTATGCCGCCGACTTCCCGTTCCTCGCCGATGCAGGGTCGAACTCGCTTGAGGGATTCCTCTTCCCGAAAACGTACTCGATCACGGCGAGCGACACGGCTGATTCGCTCATCCGCACGATGCTCTCGCAGTATCAGACCGAGACAGCGTCGCTCGATTACTCCTATCCCCAGGGTAAGGGCTACAACTCCTATCAAACGCTCATCCTCGCTTCCATCATCGAGAAGGAGGCCAGCGACGATGCCGATATCCGCGCGAAGGTGTCCGCGGTGTTCTACAACCGTCTGTCGAACACGGGTGCGCCGACGTACGGCATGCTGGGCAGCGATGCTACCACTGCTTACGAAATCGGCGGTGATCCGAGCAATTACGATTGGACGACCGACAGTGCTTACAACACGCGTCGGCACGCCGGTTTGCCCCCGACGCCGATTTGCTCCCCGAGCTTGGGAAGCATCCAGGCGGCATGCAGCCCGGCTTCCGATTTCGGCGATTACTACTTCTTCTCGTTCTGGCAGAACAGCAACGGCGGCATCGACTACATCTTCGACAAGACCTACGACGAGCATCAGGCAACCATCGCCGCTCATTCGTAGCGGGCGCTATCCGCGGCGAAGCGAAACGGAGTGCGCATGGCATACTTCAAGCCCGACCGCTATTTCTCGCGGTTGTCGAACATCTCTATTGAAAACGATTTGCTGGCCTGCGGATTCACGAACGTGTTGCTCGATATCGACAACACGTTCGTGCCTCGCGACACGCAGGTGATACCGCGCGATGCCCGCGTGTGGCTTGGGTGCGCACGCGACGCGGGGGTGCGCATCTGCCTTCTATCCAACAACTGGCACCGTGTCGTGTACGACTTCGCGGCCGAGGTCGGCTTGCCCGTCGTCGCGAAAGCCATGAAGCCTTGCTCGCCCGCCTATTTCATGGCCATGCGCAAGATCGGGGCCCATCGTAAGAACACCGTCGCCATCGGCGATCAGCTCATGACCGACGTTCTCGGTGCTCATACCGTGGGAATCTCCGCCTATCTGTTGCAGCCGCTTGTCGAGCAGGACCTGCCCCATACGCTGTTCCTGCGCAAGTTCGAGCGGGTTCTCATGGGCGACGCGGTTCCCGAGAGCCCGGCAACGGCTTGCCATTCCTCTGAAAGGAACTGATTCTATGAATGACGCATCAGCTGTCGCTTTGGCAACGACCCCGCAGAAGCTCTATGTCCTCGGGCACCCGGTTGCCCATTCGAAGTCGCCGGTGATGTACAACGCGGTGTACGCCCGACTCGGCTTTCCCTGGCACTACGATCTGATGGATTGCGAAACGCCTGCCGAAGCGAACGAATTCCTCGCGAAGCGCGATTTTCTTTCCATCAACATCACGACACCTTACAAGCCTGAAGCGCTTGCAGCGGCGACTGCGAAGGCGGCATCCGCGAAGCTTGCGCACGGCGCGAACATTCTCGTTAAGAAAGCGGATGCGCTCGTTGCGTTCAACACCGACGGCCAGGGCTGCGTCGGGTACCTCGAGCGTGTGGGGTTCGACTTCAAGGACGCGAAAGTGGCGATTTGCGGAACCGGCCCGACTGCGCTCGCCATCCTTCATGCTGCCGCTGTTGCCGGCGCTTCCGAGATCCTTCTGCTCAGCCGCGATAAAGAGCATGCGCGCGAAGTGCTCGAGCGCTACGTCGAGGAGCTCGGCGAGCTCGCGCACGCGACGGTCGACCTTAAGGCTTCGAAAGCCAGCCACAGAAGTTTTCTATCAGCCTACGAGGAGACGACGTTTCGATTCGGAAGCTATACGACGTCGACGCAGGCGATCAACGCCGCCGATCTCGTGATCAACGCCACGCCGCTTGGCATGCGCCCGGACGATCCGGCTCCCTTCGATGTGTCGCTGTTTCGTCGCGGTCAGGCCGCTTTCGATGTGGTGTACGCGCACGGGGAAACGGCGTTTGCGGCGGGAGCCAAGGCGGCCGGCTGCACGTTCTGCGACGGATGTGGCATGCTCGTCGCCCAAGCGGTTGCGACCGTGCAGGCAGTGTGCGAGGTATCGGAAATCGAGATCGAGTTGCCATTTGATGAATTATTCGACATCATGGCTCAAGCGGCTGCGTTCGACGTGTAGACTACCCACCTGGGGATTGTGCGTAAGGAGATAAGGTGCCACAACATTCTCGCAAACGAAGCTCCCAGGTTTCGCCGTCGAACAAAGCCAAGGGCGCCCCGGCGCATGCGGCCTCGCAGACGGTTCGCCGTGTCGGGCCCGCACAGCGCGGTTCCGTTTCGACATTGCAGTATTCCCGAACGAATCCCGACTATCAGGCGAAGAACCGCAAGCGTTCCCGCGGTAAGAAAATCGCCATAGTCGCCATAGTCGCTGTGCTTGCCGTGTTCGTCGGTGTTGGAACCGCGGCGGCGCTTTGGGTCAACGGCGTGAACGACACGCTCACCAAGGGGCAGAAAAGCGCGACCGAGCTCGACGAGATCAACGACGCCCTCGTCAAAACCACCAATTTCAGCGAACCTTTCTACATGATGCTCATCGGGTCGGACGCTCGCGCCGACGATGAGTCGATGGGCGCACGTTCCGATACGAATATCGTCGTGCGAGTCGATCCGACGACGAATTCGGTGACGCTCATATCGATCCCGCGCGACACGATGATCAACATCGACGGGCAGGGATACTGCAAGTTCAACGCTGCGTACGCCTACAGCGGCGCGGCGGGTGCCATCAAGGAAGCGAGCGAGCTTCTCGGGGTTAACATATCCCATTACGCCGAGGTCGATTTCGATAGTCTGATCGGGCTCGTCGATGCGGTGGGGGGCGTCGATGTGACGGTAGACACGCGTATCAACGATCCCGACGCCGACGGCTCGGTCATCGGCCAGAAGAAGATCATCATCGAGGCAGGCGAGCAGCATATGGACGGCGAGACCGCGCTTGTGTTCGCCCGCAGCCGCGCCTATGTCGATGGCGATTTCACGCGCACTGCAAACCAGCGCAAGCTCATCGCGGCGCTCGCCGAGAAGATTCTCGCGCTGCCGGTGACCCAGCTTCCCGGCGTGATCCAGACGGCCGCCAAGAGCATCACGACCGACATGTCGGTTACCGACTTGTACAGCCTCGCCACGCAGTTCCAGGATGGCGGTGACCTTACGATGTCCTCCTGCATGGTGCCGTCGATCACGGGAACATACAAGGGGGCGTCGTATGTGTTCTGCGACGAAGACGCGCTCGCTACGATGATGCAAACGATCGAGGAAGGCGGCGACGCGAGTTCGATAACGGGAACGACGAGCAAACTCGCGCAGAAACTTGGCGTGAAAACCTCCTAGCAAGGGTTGAGCGGGGGTTTGACCTTGCGCTCCTCTCAACGGAATCATCATGCGCAAACGCGCCCTTCGAGGGGCGCGTTTCGTTGCTTGCGCTACAATACGTGGGAAACTGTACATACTTGCTCGGAAAGCGAATCCATATGCGCTATACCTTTGCCGGCGAAAGCCACGGGCCGTGCCTGACCGCAATCGTCGAGGACGTCCCCGCAGGGCTCATGATTTCTGAATCGCAGATCAACACCGACCTTGCGCGTCGTCAATCAGGCTACGGCCGCGGCGGCAGGCAGTCGATCGAGCGCGACACGGTTGAAGTGACCTCAGGCGTTCGTTTCGGCAAGACGATCGGCTCCCCCGTGACGCTTACCGTGCGTAATCGCGATTGGCAGAATTGGACCGACCGAATGTCGGTATTCGGTGAGGCTCCTGACGATCTTATCCGCGAAGTCACGCCGCGGCCCGGGCATGCCGATTTGGTAGGTGCGCTTAAAACGAACACCGACGACTGCCGCAACATCCTCGAGCGTTCGAGCGCGCGCTCTACCGCCATTCGCGTTGCAGCGGCCGGCATAGCGCGCGAGTTCTTGGCCGATTTGGGCGTCGAGGTGTTTTCCTACGTGAACCGCATCGGCAACGCGGAATTCCGCGAGGAGAACCCGTTCGTCGACTGCGTGCGGTATTCCCCGCTCGACATCGAGACGAGCGAGGTCCGCTGCCCGAACGCGCAAGCCACGCGCTCGATGATCGCGGAGATCGAGCGTGCGAAGGCTGCTCGGGACACGATAGGCGGCACGTTCCGCGTCGTCGCCACGGGGCTTGTTCCCGGCCTTGGCGGTTATGCTACGGCGAACGACCGTTTGACGGCGCGCTTGGGCCAGGCGCTCTTCTCGATTCAGGCTATGAAAGGCGTTGAATTCGGCATGGGATTCGACGTTGCGCGCCACTTCGGCAGCGAAGTGCATGACCCGATCGTGCTCGACCGCGAGCGCGATTGCTTCACGCGCACGTCGAACAACGCCGGCGGCCTGGAGGGCGGCATGACCACTGGCCTCCCACTCGTCGCCACCGTCGCGATGAAGCCGATTCCCACGCTCATGAAGCCGCTTGCCACGGTGAACATGGACACGCTGGAAGTCGCCGACGCTTCGAAGGAACGCAGCGACGTGTGCGCCGTCCCTGCTGCCGCGGTCGTAGCCGAGGGAGAAGTCGCCTTTGTTTTGACAAACGCGTACCAAGAAATGTTCGGCGGTTCGTGCATGGCCGACATCAAGGCGAACATCAAGTCGTACAAGGCCCGTTTAAGGACGATGTCCCGATGACGCGAGGCGATGCATCGCGTGCGGGTAAGGCGGCCGCGAAGCCGCAAGGGCGGCAGCAGAAGGCGGCTGCGCCCCGCAGACAGCAAGATCCGATGCGACTTTTGCGCCCGGTGTTCTTCGTCGGGTTCATGGGCGCGGGCAAAACGAGTGTCGCGCGCCGTCTTGCGCGGACGTGCGGCATCTCTTCGGTCGACATGGACACCTATCTCGAACGCAGGGAAGGTCGTCGCGTGAAGGAAATCTTCGCCGATGTGGGGGAAGAGGGCTTCCGCGCCATAGAAACCGATGTGCTTGAGGAATTGTCCCGAAAAGAGGAATGCCTGCTCGTGTCGTGCGGCGGCGGCGTCGTGACGCGCGAAGAGAACCGCGTCATCCTGCGCGACGCGGGATTCGTGGTTCACCTGAAGGTGACGGTCGACGAGGCGGCGGGGCGTATCAGCGATAAATCGACGCGCCCGCTGTTCCAGGACATCGAGGCGGCCCGCGCGCGATGCGCTGAGCGCGCGCCGATGTATGCGAGCGTGGCCGATGTCGAGATCGACACGGCGGGCAAGAGCGTGCCCCGCATCGCGCGAGAGGTGCAGCGGGTGCTTGAGAAGGAAGGCGTGCTATGCCAGCGACGAAAGTGATCGTAAACGTTCCCGGCGAAGAGCCCTACGACGTGCGCATCGGCGCCGACGTGCTCGACGGGCTGGGCGCGTACTTGCGCAAGGTCGACGCGACGGCGAACGCCCCGCGTGTTCTCGTTCTGTCCGACACGAACGTGGCGCCGTTGTACCTCGACGAGGCGAAGCATTCGTTAACCGAAGCGGGCTATCGCGTGAGCGACATCGTCGTCCCGGCAGGGGAAAGCACCAAGTCGCTCGAAATCGCAGGCGAGGTATGGGAAGCGATGGCGAGCTTGCGTTTGAGCCGTGACTGCGCGGTCGTGGCGCTTGGCGGCGGCGTCGTCGGCGATCTTGCGGGGTTCACGGCTTCCACCTACATGCGCGGCATCACCGTGGTGCAGGCGCCGACGTCGCTTCTCGCGATGGTCGACTCGTCGGTGGGCGGCAAAACCGGTGTGAACCTCGAGGCGGGGAAGAACCTCGTGGGCACGTTCAAGCAACCGGCATACGTGTGTGCGTCGACGAAAACCCTGGCAACGCTTCCCGAGCGCGAATGGGCATGTGGCTGCGGTGAGATTGCGAAATCGGCGGTCATCGATTCCGATGAGTTCTTCTTCTGGCTTTCCGACAACGCGGACGCGCTCGCTTTTCGCGACCATGACGTCACGGCCGAAGCGATCGCGCGATCCGTCGTGTTCAAAGCGAACGTCGTCGCCGAGGACAAAACCGAGAGCCGGGGTGTGCGCGAGTGCTTGAACTACGGTCATACGCTCGGGCATGCGATCGAATCGCTTGCGGGCTACGGTGTGTACTCGCACGGCGCCGCTGTTGCCGAAGGCATGCGCTTCGCGGCGCGTCTGGGCGCGGCGATCGCGGGCACGTCGCTCGACGTGGTGCGCGCTCAGGACGAGCTGCTCGACAAGCTCGGGTTACCCGCTCTTGGCTGGTCGGCCGATCCCGAGGATATGCTCGCCGTCATGAAGCGCGACAAGAAGGTTCGCGGCGGGGTGGTGAAGTTCGTGTTGCCGCTCGATATCGGGCGATGGGAGCTTCGCGAGGTCGCCGACGACGTTATCTTGGAGCATCTGCGGGCATGGGCCCGCTCGAAGGAGTAAATGATGAAGCTTCTGCTGGTCAATGGGCCGAATCTCGACATGCTCGGCGTTCGCGAGCCTGAGGTATACGGGCATGACACGCTTGCCGACCTGGAAAAGCTCGTGGTCGAATACGGCGCTTCGAAGGGCATCGATGTCGAATGCTTCCAATCGAACCACGAAGGCGTGCTGATCGACAAGATTCACGAGGCGCATACCGCCTTTGACGGCATTGTTTACAACCCCGGTGCGCACACGCATTACTCCTATGCGCTGCGCGATGCGGTCGGAGGGATCGACACGCCGTGCGTCGAAGTGCATATCTCCGACGTCGACTCCCGCGAGGCGTTCCGTCATATTTCGGTTATCGCGCCGGCATGTGTGGCTCAGGTGAAAGGCCGCGGTTTCAAGGGCTACTGCGATGCCGTCGACCTTCTGCTCGAAGGGCCGCGCGAGCGGTTGGGCGAAGGGTACGAAAGCGTCTACCCAGCAGGCCAGGTCATTGCCGCGCCGCTGAAGTAACATGTGCGAATCATGGGCGGGCGCTCTTCGGGGCGCCCGCCTGCATGAAGGGGATACTTATGAGCAGTACAAGCTTGAACAGGATAAACGCGCTTCGCGCAGCCGCTTCTGACGCGGGGATCGATGCGTTCTACGTTTGCGACACGTCGAATATCCACTGGCTCTCCGCGTTCGACGGTGTGTTCGACGAGGAAAGCGCCCATGCGCTTCTCGTCACGGCTGACGCCGCGGCGCTCCATACCGATTCGCGTTACAGCGACGCCTGCGAGAAGGCTGCGACGGCGCAGGGCGGGGTTCTTGAAGTCGACTCCGAGCGTGTGGCGCATGCGAAGTTCGCGGCGTCGCGCCTGCTTGCGGGCGAGCCGGAGGGAGTGGGGCGCGTGGTCGGCATCGAGGACTCCATGACGCTTGCGGGCTTTCGCTCGCTTGAATCGGCCTTCTCGCACCTGCGTGTCCATGCCGCGCTCAAGGAGACGTCGAGCTTCATCGTGAAGCTTCGCGGCGTGAAGGATGCGGGCGAGATTTCCCGCATGAAAGCCGCGCAAGCCATTACCGATGCGGCGTTTTCCCATATCATCGGCTTTATGAAGGCCGGCATGACCGAACGCGAGGTGCAGATCGAGCTCGAGGATTTCATGGTTCGCCATGGAGCCTGCGGCCTTGCGTTTCCCTCGATCGTTGCATGCGGGAAAAACGGGGCGAGCCCTCATGCGGTGCCGGGGCAAACGAAGCTCGAAAGCGGCCAGTGCGTCGTGATGGATTTCGGCGCCCGCGCACAAGGGTACTGCTCCGACATGACGCGCACGGTGTTTCTTGGGGAACCATCGGCCAAGCTCGCGACTGGGTATGCGGCCATTCGCGATGCGAACGAGCAGGTTGAAGCGGCGCTGAAACCCGGTATGACGGGAAAAGAGGCGCACGAACTGGCCGAGCATGTGCTCGCGGAGCACGGATTCGCGGGGAAGATGGGCCACAGCCTGGGGCATGGCGTGGGAATCGACATCCACGAGGAGCCGCTCCTTTCACCGCGCAACGGCGCGCCGCTTGTTCCCGGCAACGTGGTCACGGTCGAGCCGGGCGTGTACCTGTCGGGCGATTTCGGCATGAGACTCGAGGATTTCGGCGTCATCACTGAAACGGGCTATGAGGTGTTCACTCAGTCGACCCATGATATGGTCGTGCTATAGCCGCGTGTCCGGATCGCCCGATTTCGGTCAAGAAAGTCGAATTTAGGGTCGATTGAAGATCGAAATGCCTCAGGTCGATTTTCTCGACCTGGGGAAATGCGACGAACGAGTGGGGAGGTGGATCGTCGCTCCTCGTCTTCGACCCTAAATGGCGATTTGTTGGCAGAAATAGGTCTTTTCGCCAATAGTACGAAAAGAGCCCGACGGCATATACCGTCGGGCTCTTCGGTTTTAAGGGGAAATGAATCCGTGTGGCTTACATGCGCTTCACGAAACGGCCGTCGCGGGTGTCCACCTGCAGGATGTCGCCGATGTTCACGAACATCGGGACCTGGATGGTGGCACCGGTCTCGAGGGTTGCCGGCTTGGTGGATCCCTGAACGGTGTCGCCCTTGAAGCCCGGCTCGGTCTCGGTGACCTCAAGCTCGACGAACATCTGCGGCTCGATGGAGATGAGTTCTTCGCCGGCGTAGAGCAGGCTGACCTCGTCGTTTTCCTTCAGCCACTTGGCCTGTTCGCCCACGACCTCTTCGGGAATGGCCATCTGGTCGAAGGAAACCGGATCCATGAAGTTGAAGTCGGCGCCGTCATTGTAGAGGTACTGCATCTTCTTGGTTTCCAGACGCACGGAATCGAACTTGGTGCCGGAGTTGAACGTGTAGTCGACGACGCGCCCCGACTTGATGTCGCGGAGCTTGGTGCGTACGAACGCGCCACCCTTGCCCGGCTTCACGTGCTGGAACTCGGCGATGGTCCACAGCTTGTTGTTGTACTCGATGCACATGCCATTCTTGAAATCGGCGGTAGAGATTGCCATTTCTTCGTTTCCTCCCTTTTATTGCGACACGCGTGCCGACGACGCATACACGCGTGCGTTGGCTCTAACCGCCCCATTATACTCGCGTATCGAAGAGTGCGCAGAAAAACCAGAAGTGAAAGGCCTGCTGAAGCGGCGGCGTGCCCGTTGGTGCGCGGTGCTGTTTCGGCGAGGTCGCTTCAGGGGGTCGCTTAGAAAGGGGAAACGAACGAGGTGCATCAATCTATAAACCATGGCAAACTTTTTTTGAAAACACCCTTGCGCTCTCAGGAAGGTTAGCCTATACTAACAAATGTCAGCTGAGGCAAACAAAAACGAGGTTCCTGAAACGCTTCGAATTCGGCCTTATCTGACGGAACAACGCTTACCCGGCGGCAGAGCTCCTCTCGTCTGGCATCTGTCGCAACCATACGATGAGTCGGAACCCCCCTCTCCTCTCTCATCGAACCGAAAAGCCCGCCATCTCGGCGGGCTTTTCGGTGTGTTGGCATCGAAGCCGTCATCGGCGCTTTCTCGTTCGGGGGGGGGTGCGGTATACTTTTCATCTAGCGGTTTTGCCGAAGGCAGGACTTCTTATTC
>CAKUIV010000031.1 GCA_934661105.1 uncultured Ellagibacter sp.
CTCCTCCTGCATCCACTTGATGCACACCGACGTGTCAAGGCCACCGGAATAGGCCAAGACAACCCTGTCCCTTTGTTCGCTCATTTCTGTATCCTTTCCCAGCTCAAAACTGTTTTAACCACGGTAAACCAAATGTGTCCTACGCATCTGGCGAACTATAAAATCCCACCAAGTTTCTCGATTAACGCATCGACGTCGGCCTTGCCGCACACGAGCGGCGGCAAAAAGCGCAGCGTGTGCGCACCTGTCGCATTGAGCAAAAGCCCTGCGGAAAGCCCGTCGAGCACGACGTCGGGAGCGCTCTTGCCGTCCTCGGCCAGGTCGGCCGCAAGCATGAGTCCCACGCCGCGCACCTCGGTGACCTGGGGGAGCGCGGAAAGCTGCTCGCGCAGGTACGCACCCACCTCAATCGCGTTCGCGGCGAGGTCTTCCTTTTTGATCTCGCTCAGCGTCGCTTCCGCCGCCGCCACTGCGAGGTTGGACCCGCCGAAGGTGGAGCCGTGGTCGCCCGGGTTGAACGCCGCCGCCACTTCCCCGCGCGCGGCGCACATGCCGCAGGGGAAGCCCGACGCCACGCCCTTCGCGATGGAGACGATGTCGGGCACGACGCCCAGATTCTGGAAACCGAACGGCTTGCCCGTGCGGTAGATGCCGCACTGCACCTCGTCGCAGATCATGACCGCGCCGCGTTCCGCCGTGAGCCTGCGCACCGCCTCCATGAATTCCTGGCTGCACGGATGCACGCCTGATTCGCCCTGGATGGGCTCGAGCATGACGGCGCAGATGGCGTCGCCCTGCTCCTTGAAGAGCGTCTCGAGAGCCGCGACGTCGTTTTGCGGCGTGGGGACGAAGCCGTCGGGGAGCGGTTGGAAAAGCTCCTGCTTCGCCGGTTGAGCCGTGGCGGCAAGCGTGGCGAGCGTGCGGCCGTGGAAGCTCTTCTTAACCGTGACGATCACGCGCGGCGCGGACTCGCCGTCGCCGCCTTCGGCTTCGACGCGGCGGCGGGCATAGGCGCGGGCGAGCTTGATAGCGCATTCGTTCGCCTCGGCGCCCGAGTTCGCGAAGAAGGTCTGCCATGGGGCGGCTTCGCCCTCGGGTGCGCCCTCGTTCAGCATGTCCGACAGAAGCTTCGCGACCTCGCCGCGATGCTCGATGTAGTAGTAGTTGCTCACGTGGATGAGCGTTTCCGCCTGCTTGGCGATGGCCCCCGTCACCGCGGGATGGCAATGCCCCAGGCTGCATGCGCCGATGCCGGCGATGAAGTCGAGATATTCCGTGCCCTCGTCGTCGACCACGGTCATGCCGTGGCCGGAAACCAGCTCGACCGGCTTGCGGCCGAAGGTGTGCATGACGTATTCGTCTTCGAGCTGCTGCTCATGAGCGAGGCTCATGTTCGTACCCTCCTTAAGGGTTAGGCCCCTCCAACACCGAAGGGGCGCTTGCCTTTCGTTTCGTTAGCTCAACTTGCTCGCGAAGCTGTCGAGCGGGCGCGATTCTGCCGGCTCGTTCTCGTCGCTGTTGGTGATCATCGTGCCGACGCCCATGTCGGTGAGCATCTCGAGCAAAAGCGCATGCGGCGTCGTGCCGTTCAGGATATGGGCACGGTGCACGCCTGCCTCGAGCGCGCGGACGCACGAGGCGAGCTTCGGGATCATGCCCGTCGATACCTGCTTTTTCGCGAGCATGTCCTTCACCTCGGCAAGGCTCATGCGCGAGATGAGCGTCGACTTGTCGCTGAAATCGCGGTAGAGCCCATCGACATCGGTGAGGAAGAACACCTTGTGCGCCCCGATCGCCGCCGCAACATGGCCGGCAACGACGTCGGCGTTCACGTTGAAAAAGCCGCTACCGGGCTCTTCCCCGATGCCCACCGAGGCGAGCACGGGGATGTAATCGGCCGCGGTGAGGTCCTCGAGCAGCTGGGTGTTGATGCGCACGACGCGACCCACGCGCCCAAGCTCGGGCGACGCCTGCTCGGCGACGATAGTGGCCCCGTCGGCACCCGAAAGGCCCACAGCGACCCTGCCGTGATCGTTCATAGCCTCGACGAGCTCCTGGTTCACCTGGCCGGCAAGCACCGAACGCACGATCTTCATGGCTGCGTCGGACGTGACGCGCTGGCCATCGATGAACTTGAACGGGATGTCGAAGCGCTTCATCGCCTCGGTGATGGCAAGCCCGCCGCCATGGACGATGACGGGCTTCACGCCGATGATCTTCAGAAGCACGATGTCGGCCATGACCTCGGCGCGAAGCTTCTCGTCGACCATGGCGGATCCGCCGTACTTGATGACGACCGTCTTGCCGGTGATCTTCTTGATCCAGGGCATCGCCTCGGCGAGGACCTCGCCGGTCGTGGTGTCGACGCCGTTGGGTCTGGATACGTTGTCGTAGTTCATAGCATTAAGTCCTGTAGTCTCCGTTGATCGTTACATAGTCGTGCGAGAAATCGCAGGTCCACATCGTGGTTTCGCAAGTGCCGGCGCCGAGGTCGATGTCGATCGCGATCTCAGGCGCCTCGAAACGTCGCAGGGCCTCGTCCTCGTCGAAGGGAACGGTGAGCCCGCCCCGGCACACGGGAATGCCCATGATGTCGATGGAAACGTCTTGCTGCTTGAACGACGCGCCCGAGCGCCCCGCCGCACCGGCGATGCGCCCCCAGTTGGCGTCGTGGCCGTAGATGGCGGTCTTCACGAGCGGGGAGTTCGCGATCGTGCGCGCGCATGCGTCGGCATCGGCGTCGGTAGCCGCGCCCGTCACATTCACGGTGACAAGGCGCGTGGCGCCTTCGCCGTCGGCGGCCATCTCACGTGCAAGGTGCACGCACACCGCCCGATACGCCGCGGCGAGCGCCTCGAACGCGGGCGTGCCCGGCGCGAATGCCTCCTCGCCAGGCGCCGCGGCGCCGCTCGCAAGCGTGACGCACGTGTCGTTGGTGGACGTGTCGGAGTCGACGGTGATCTTGTTGAAGCTCGCGTTTACCGCGGCGTGCAGGATTTCGCTCAAATGAGCTGCGGCAACGGGTGCGTCAGTCGTGATGACGGCGATCATCGTGGCCATGTTCGGCATGATCATGCCCGAGCCCTTCGACATGCCCCCCACCGTGAACGTGCGGCCCGCATACCCGATGGCGTCGCCCGAGAACGAGACGGCGTACTCCTTCGGATGCGTGTCGGTGGTCATGATCGCGCGAGCCGCCGAGGCGCCGCCTTCCCGCGAGCATGCCGCAAGAGCCGCGGGCACGCCCGTCTTGAACGGCTCCATGGGAAGGTGCTGGCCGATGACGCCGGTCGAGGCGACGAGCACCTCGTTTTCGGTGCACCCAACCGCGTCGGCGGTGATGCGCGCCATCTCGCGCGCGTGCTCAAGCCCCGGCTCCCCCGTCGCCGCGTTCGCGATGCCGGAGTTGATGACGACCGCGCGGGCCGCGCCGTACGAGGGCGCACCGGCTCCCCCATCACTCAAATGCTCGCGCGAGACGATGACGGGCGCCGAGCAGAAGATGTTTTGCGTGAACATACCTGCCGCCGCGCACACATCGTCAGCAACGACGAGCGCAAGATCGCCGCGACCAGGTTCCTTCCTGAAACCCGCATGGATGCCCGCGGCCGTAAAGCCGGCAGCCGACGTGACGCCGCCGCCCTCGATCTCGGTGAATTCGGTCATGGTTGCTCCTTCCATGGTGCTACACCCCCACCGCAAGCGCGGTGAGACCCGCGTCCTCGGAAAGACCGAAGACGATGTTCGCGCACTGGACCGCCTGACCGGCGGCGCCCTTGCCCAAGTTGTCGATGGCGCCGATCGCGATGATCATGTTCGCTTCCTCGTGGAACGCGGCTCCTACCTGGGCGCGGGCCGTGTTCGCGACCGACGACGTCTTGGGAAGCCTGCCCGCGGGCAGAGCCTCGACAAGCGGCGAATCCTTGTAGAAAGCGCCCTGCACCGACGCAAGCTCCTCGGCGCTCGGCACGGGAGCGCCCGGCGCGAGCGGGAGCTTCACCGTGGAAAGCAGGCCGCGGTTCATCGGCACGAGATGGGGCGTGAACACGAGCCTGCCCGCGCCGAGCCCCAGGATCTGCGCGATTTCGGGGGTGTGACGGTGCGTCCCGACCCCGTACGCCTCGACGCTTTCGTTCGCGAAGCAGAAATGCGTGCGCTCGTTGGCCTTCTTGCCAGCGCCGGTAACGCCCGAGAGCGCGTCGACGACGACGGTCGCATCGGGGTCGACGAGGCCCGCGCGGATGAACGGCGCCGCGGCGAGAGACGTCGCCGTCGGATAGCACCCGGCGCACGCGACGAGCACCGCCTTGCCGGCTGCGTGGTCGGCGGCGACCCGAGCAAGGCCCTCGCCGAAAAGCTCCGGCAGGCCGAAGGCGCGCGTTTCCAGCAAGTCGGGGGACGTGTGAGGCACCTTGTACCATTTCTCGTACACCGACGCGTCGGCGAGACGATAGTCGGCCGAAAGATCGATGACGGTCACGCCGTCGGCGAGAAGCTGGGGCGTGAGCGCCAGAGACGCCGTATGAGGAACAGCGAGGAAGGCGACGTCGAGCCCCTTGAGCAGATTCTCGTCGTGTTTGGAGAAGACAAGGTCGCTTGCCCCAGCGAACGCGGGATAGACATCGCGAAGAGGAGTGCCCGCAAGAGCGTCCGAAGTGATGACGGAAAGGTCGAAGTCCGGATGGCGCAGAAGCAGGCGCATGAGCTCCGCGCCCGCGAAGCCGGCAGCGCCGACGACGCCAGCTTTGATTTTCATGATGGCGGTTCCTTACCTGATAAGCCTTGTGAGCGTTCCATACGGATGCGAGGATACGCCATCGATGCCACGAAACGTCGGAGCAATCGACAAACGCCGTCGCAAAGGCGCAGAACGCCACGGATAATGGTAGTGAAAAGCGGTTCGCACCCGAAGGGGGCGATGGAAAGTTACAAAGAAGAAACGCGCGAAGCGGCACGGCGCGAGGTCTTGCCGTCGCGCAAAGGACGTCGTCGGAGCATGGAAGAAGCGCTCGGCGTCTTCGTATTCATGATGCTCGTGTTCACGACTTATCCTCGTTTTCGATACGTGCCTGATACCATGGCCGCGACGTGTTACGATGTGCGGCGAAACCATTGTATACAAACCCGCTGGGGTTTGCACCACTTTTTCGGGTCGAGGAGAATCTTGATGAACGAAACGTCGCCCACAGGGGAATCCAGCGCAAGCGAATCGTCTTCAACGGACGGGCATTCCATCCGGGAGCGCAACATCGCCGCTTTAGCCGCCTACATCGAATCGGGAGCGAAAACGACGCCCGGCGCCCTCGGCATCGAGCTCGAGCACGTCATCGTTCGCGAAGGCGGATCGCCCGTGCCCTACAGCGGGTCCGACGGCGTCCAACACGTACTTGAGGAGCTGCGCACCGACTATCCCGACGCGACGCTCGACGAGGAAGGCGACCTACTCGGCGTTGCCAGGTCCGGCGAGGCCGTGACGATCGAGCCCGCCGCGCAGGTCGAGCTTTCCGCCGGCCCCTTCCACGAGCTCAGCGCCGCGAAAGTGTGCTTCGAGCGCTTCGAGGGCACGCTCGACGCGGCGCTCGCCCCCGTTCACGCGAAAACCGCGCAGGTCGGCTACCACCCCACCGCACGCGCGATGGACATGGAGCTCATCCCGAAAACACGCTACGCGTGCATGAACCGCTACCTCGGCGCGGTGGGCCCCTTCGGCCCATGCATGATGCGAGGAAGCGCATCGACCCAGGTCAGCATCGACTACACCGACGCCGCCGACTGCCTACGCAAGTACCGTATAGCGTCGGCGCTCGTTCCCGTCCTGTCGCTCATATGCGACAACTCGCCCGTCTTCGAGGGTGCGCCGCGTGCGCACAAGCTCGTTCGCACGAAGATATGGCAGGAATGCGACCCCGACCGCTGCGGCATCGTGCCCGGCGCCATGGATCCGAGCTTCTCGTTTTACGACTACGCGCGCTGGGTGTACGACACGCCCGCGATTCTCGTGCCCGACGGCCAGGGAGGCTGGCGAGAAGACGCGCGTCCGTTCAGCAAGATCTACGCGCAGCACCTGATGACGCGCTCGGAAGTCGAGCACGCGCTGTCGATGGTGTTTCCCGACGTGCGCCTGAAGACCTACCTGGAAATCCGCCCCGCCGATGCGATGCCGGTGCCGTACGTCATCGCCTATGCCGCGCTTGTGAAGGGGATCTTCTACTACGAGGAGAGCCTCAAGGGAGCGGAGCGGCTCGTCGCAGGCGCGACCGAAGACGATATCGCCGTCGCGAAAGAAGAGCTTATGGCGCACGGATACCAAGCCGAGGTGTACGGGCATCCCGTCAGCGAGATCGCCGACGCGCTGATCGAGCTCGCGCGCACGGGCTTGCGCGTCGACGAGCGAGAATATCTGAAGCCCTTGGCCGACCTGGTCGCAGCACGCGAAACCCTGGCCGATCGGGCCGAGCGCTAACCCGGCATGGCGGAAACGCCGGCATTCCGATAGACTGGCAGCTAATGCTTTTCAGACCGAGAGGAGATGCGCTTCATGAGCAATGAAGGCAAGAAGGTAAAGACCCACTACACGGGCACGCTCGACGACGGCACGAAGTTCGATTCATCCTACGACCGCAACGAGCCGCTCTCGTTCACCTGCATGGCAGGGCAGATGATCCCCGGCTTCGACAAGGCCGTGCGCGACATGGAAGTCGGCGAGACGAAGATCGTGCGCCTGGAACCGGCCGACGCCTACGGCGAGTATAACCCCGCCCTCGTGCAGAAAGTGCCGCGCAAGAACGTGCCCAACGCCGAACAGCTGCCCGTAGGCGAAACCGTGTACATGCGCGCGCCCGACGGCTCGCCTTTCCCCGTGCGCGTTCTCGAAGTGGCCGACGACACCGTGAGCTTCGACATGAACCACGAGCTCGCCGGCAAGGCGCTCACCTTCGAGATCACCCTGGTCGAAGTCGAAGAGTAGAGCAGCCCTGAGCAACCCCTAGCATGAGAAAGCCCCTCCGTTTTCGGCGTTCAGCCGAGAGGCGAAGGGGCTTTTCTGTGCGTTGGCGCGAAGGCGGCTGGCGGAAGGCCGACGCGCTACTTGAAGCGCGCTTCGAGCTCCTTGATTTTGGTGCTCGCCTTGGAATAGTGCAGAGCTCCAATGCCCACGAAGCCGGCGGCCACGACCGCAAGCGCGTAGGTGACGATGTTCACCACGAGCGTTTCCGGGTCGATGATCCCGTTCGCAACAAGCACTTGGCGTATGATCAAGAACAGCACGAACACGATGATCCCGATGCCCGCCTGCGTGAAGCCGCGCGTCTTTTTCTGCTTGAGCCCCTCGATCTGCTCCCGCAGCTTGCGTTCCTTCTTGCTCATGTTCTTTGCCATGAATCCGCTCCTTGCCCAGCGCGCAACCATGCGCGGCGTCGTCCCCTTTTGCTTCTTCCCAGTATACGGCATTTCCCCGAATGCCAAAGAAGCCTTCCCCCTTGTGCAGGGGAAGGCTTCCCGAAAATCTCTTTGCAGCTCCGATGGGCGCAATGTCCCGAGCGGCGAGAGAGCTCCTAGGCCTTCACGGATTCGCTCATACCAGTCGGAACGCCGCTTTTCTTCGTGGTGTCGTAGCCTTCGAGCTCTTCCTTGTCGATCTTCTTGACCATGGAGGCGTCGTAGCCGAGTTCCTTGAGCGAGTGCAGGGCCTTTTCGGCATGCACCTCGTCGATCGGCTTGCGGCCGAAGCAGGCGTTGTAGATGAAGAACGTGAACAGCGCCGTGATGGCAAGGCCGGCAACGGCGAGCAGGAACGAGCCGAGATGCAGGCCGGCGCCCGCAAGGTTACCAGCAGCGAGCTCGATACCGACGTTGAACATGTTGTAGCCGCCGACCGTGATCATGACGGAGAAGCCCTCGCCGGAGAAGTTGGCAAGCGCACCGGAGATGCCGAAGGGCGCGAGGATCGCGCCCAACATCCATGCCGTCATCAGGATGTGGAGCGGGGTGACCTTCTTGGTGACTTTCTTCAAGCAGACGAAGAGAATCTGGAAGAATGCTGCGAGCAGGCCGCCGACGAGGAACGCGAACACGAACAGCATGCCGCCTTCGGTCTTCGCGACGCCGAGGCTGTTGTTGAACCCGACGGTACCGCAAATCCAGCCGATCACGATGCAGATAGCCGCGAACAGCACGTTGAACCACACGACGAACCACACGCAGTTCCAGATGCACTTGCCCATCTTCTCGTTGTTCTTCGTCCAGGGACCCACAGCCTTCATGCCAACCGCCATCGCGAAGCCGGAGAACGGGAGCAGCGCGCCGAACGTCGCCCATTCCTCGACGTACTGATAGCACGCAAGGCCGCCCAGGATGCAGCCGATCACGCCCATCGAGATGAGCGTCGCGCCGCCCATGAAGAACGCCATCGGCGTGCCCACGAGCACGGTCTGCCAGAACGTGAGGATCGCCTGCGCGATGAGTGCGAACGTGCCGCCCACGAGGAAACTGTAGATAACTGTCTTGTACGGTTTCATAACCATCCCCTTCGCATTTGCTGTGCTTGCTGTTGTTTCTCCGTGTCCCATAAGGAAACGCGCGCCTTCCCTCAAAAGCGCGCACCACGAGGACGCTAGAGTATCGAAAGGAAGGGTCAACCCTGTCATACCCGAAGTTCGAATATTCAGGTTGAGAAGGGGGAAATGGCACAGCGGCGCGGCATGAGAGCACCGAAAACGAAAAAGGGGCCGAAAGCGTAAGCTTCCGACCCCTTGTCCACCTTCAACCGAAACGACTTCGCGAATGGAGCCTCCTCGCACCGTGTGGACAGCCCAACGACGGCGTTCGCGTTAGTTCCCCGCGGCCCTTGCCTCCTGGTAGGCTTCCACGAGCTTCTTCGTCACGTCGGCGGGAGCCTGCTCGTAACCGTTGATCTGAATGTCGTAGGAACCCGATCCGCGCGTGAGCGCACGCAGGTCCTTCGTGTACTTCACGACCTCGGCATAGGGGACGCGAACCATGATGACGGTTTCGCCCTCGTCGTTGGAGTCGGTGCCGACGATACGCCCGCGACGCGTGGAGATATCGCCCATGACGGGGCCCGCGTACTCCTCGCCCACGGTGATCTCCATGTCGGCCATCGGCTCGAGCAGCACGGGTTTCGCTTGTTCGCACGCCGCGCGGAAGCCGATGCGCGCCGCCGTTTTGAACGCCATCTCGTTAGAGTCGACCGAATGATAGCTGCCATCGAATACGGCGACCTTGATGTCGACCATGGGGTAGCCCGCAAGCACACCTTCGGCCATCGCCTCCTGAACGCCCTTGTCGACCGCGGGGATAAGCCCACCGGGAATCGCGCCTCCCTTGATCTCGTCGACGAACTCGTAACCTTCGCCCGGGTTCGGGGAAAGACGCAGCCAGCAATCGCCGAACTGCCCGGCGCCACCGGTCTGCTTCTTGTGACGCCCCTGTGCCTCGGCGGTTTTGGTAATCGTCTCGCGATAGGGAATGCGCACGGGAAGCAGTTTCACTTCCACGCCCGTCTGCTCCTTGCAGCGCGCGATCAGCATGTCGACCTGCGTGTCGCCCATGGCGGTGAGCACGGTCTGGTGCGTTTCCTCGTTGCGCAAAATATGGATCGACGGGTCGTTTTCCGCCGCACGGGCAAGAAACGTGCCAAGCTTGTCCTCTTCCTTCTTGTTGGCGGCTTCGAGCGCCACGGGGTACTGCGGCGCCGGCAGCGGCAACGGGTCGACGGCGATCTCGCCCGTGAGCGAGACGGTGTCGCCCGTGCGCGTTTCGGCAAGCTTGGGAACGACGATGATGTCGCCCGCCTTCGCGCTCTTCACGTCGGCGGATTCCTTGCCCATCATGACGTAGAGATGCCCCAAGCGCTCCTTCTTGCCCGTGCGCGCGTTGATGAGCTCCATGCCCGGTTCGAGCACGCCGGAAAGCACCTTGAGGAAACTCAGGCGCCCGACGAACGGGTCTGACAGCGTCTTGAACACGAACGCGGCGGGACGGTTCGTCTCGTCGATGGGGATAGACGTGCCGTCGGCCATCTGGAAGCGTCCGTGGCTTCGCGGATGCGGGAAATACGTGCAGATGTCCTCCATGAGCCCCTGGATGCCCTGTTTGATGATGGTGGAACCGACGAACACGGGAATGAACAGCTCCTGTGCGATGGCCTTGTCGAGCAGCGATTCCAATTCTTCCTGGGAAAGCTGCTCCTCCCCTTCCAGGTACTTCATCATGAGCTCGTCGTCGGCTTCGGCCACAAGGTCGCAGAGCTTGTCGCGGGCCGCCTGAGCAGCGTCGGCGTATTCGGGAGGGATGGGCTCGACGCGCTCGGAGTCGTCGTTCTCGCCGAAATAGCGAGCCTCCATGCGAATGATGTCGATGACGCCCTTGAAGTCGGCATCCTGGCCGATGGGGATGGTGACCGGCCCCAAACGCGATCCGAAACGCGCATGGAGCGTCGCCATGGCCACGTCGAAGTCGGCATGCTCGCGATCGATGTGGTTGATGAACACCGCACGCGACAGGCGCATGCCCTCCGCTTCGCGCCACAGCTTGGTGGTCATGACCTGCGGCCCGGCGACGGCGTCGACCACGAAAAGCGCCATTTCAGCCGCCTGCATGGTGGAAAGCGTGTCGCCGATGAAGTCGGGGTGCCCGGACGTGTCGAGCACGTTGATCTTGTAATCCTTGTACGGGATGGGGGCGATGGAGGTGCCGATGGTGAACTTGCGCTTGATTTCCTCGGCGTCGTAATCGAGATAGGATTTGCCGTCGTGGGTCGTTCCCATGCGCGGGGTCTTGCCGGAGACGTAGAGCATCGCCTCAGCGAGCGAAGTCTTCCCCGCGCCGTCTTGACCCACCAGGACGACATTGCGCACGTGCTCAGTGGCAGGAGCTGCCATTTTGACCACCAACCTTCCGTTGCGTGGCCGCGCCCCGTTCATTTGTGAGGCACAACCACTGTTAGTCTTGCACACACAAACAACTACCCGATCAAGCCTTTTCGGCTTGCGTTATGGTCAAGTGTAACCTACTTTCGACCGCTTGCCCCGATAATTGAGCCGCAGCCGATATTTCGGCCCCGTTTCAGCGGAAAACCGCTTTACACGCCCCCGCGCGAAGCCATGTCGGCAAACGCGCAGCCGCGGAAAACGGCTACGAGAAAGCGAACGGCCGCACACCCCCCATGAGATGCATGGCCCGAGAAAGGCGACGCGCAAAACGGGACCGCCCTCACTCGGCGGACATAACCGCATTATGCGAAGGGAGATCGTCCCGTCGGCGACATCGCACCGCCTATTCGACCTGTTTCATGCGCACGCTCATATCGATGGGTTTGGCCGTGAAGGGCGCAGTCGTGGCCAGGCCGTCGACTCCTGTCGCGGCATAGGCTGCGGCGTTCGCAAGGTTGATGCCGCCGGCCGCGATGAGCGTGATGCGCGGGTCGATCGCACGCAGCTCGGCCACGAGCGCAGCGAGTTCGTCCGTCGGCATCTTGTCAAGCTGAATGCCATCGACGCCCGCATGCGTAAGGCGCCGCGCCTCGTCGGCTCCCGCTTCCACGAAGAGCTTCTTCTCCACGCAACGGCTGCGCAGAGCGGGCAGCTTTTCCAAGAAGGCATCGAAGCCTCCCATGAAGGTGATGTGATGGTCGAACACGAGCACCGTCTCGGACGCCCCCAGACGGTGCGGATAAGCGCCGCCGCACGTGACTGCCTTCGTGAGCAGGTCCTTCACGCCCGGCATGCTCTTGCGCGTGGTGAGCACTTCGCATGCGGGGTTTTCGCCATGCGCCGCATCGACGATCGCGCGCGTCTTCGCGGCCACGCCCGACAGGTGGTCGCACAGGTTGAGCGAGACCTTCCACGCCATATGAAGCGCCGCCGCCGGACCTTCCGCACGCAGGAAGGCGTCTCCCGCGGAAAGCCGCGTACCCGAAGAAAGCGACCAGGTAACGTGCGCACCCGTCTTCGCGAGCACGCGGGCCGCCTCCTCCACGCCGCAAAGCACGCAGTCCTCGCGCGTGAAGTACTCGATTTCGCCCGGTTCCTCGCCGATGCCGAGCACCTCGGTCGTCAGATCGATATAGGGCATGTCCTCTAGGATGAACTGATCGATGCGCCCGTCGGGGATGTACACGTTCATGGGAAAACTCCTTCTGCTTCGATGCTGCGCCGATGGCACAGCCCTGGGATTTCGCTCCAAGACTATGCCAGCGACGCTGCGCCTTCAACCCAGCAGGTCAGTGGGAAATATCGCGTCCGAGAAATACGGCGGCCTCATCGTCGCATTCGCCTTCGAGAAGATCGCTTGTCGGTTTCGCCGCGCAAAAAAGCCGCAGCGCATCAGGGGATGCACCACGGCTTTCGCATTCTGATTTTTCAAGAAGCGCTACAGCTCGGAAATAATACGCTTCGTGCGCGCCGACACCTCGGCTTTCACCTTTTCAAGATCGATTCCCGGGCAAACACCGTCGCGGTAAACCACCACGCCATCGCACATGGTGAGCACAACGTCGGAGCCATGTCCCGAGAACACGACGTTGACTTCCGGATTCGTCATAGGACACCATGCGGCACCCGTTGTGTCGAGCACGGTGAGGTCAGCCTTCATACCCACCTTCACAAGCCCGCAATCGGGGCGTCCCTGAGCAAGTGCACCGCCGCGCGTGGCCGCTGTGATGACCTGCTTGGGCGAGATGATCGCAGGGTCGAGTTCATGCCCCTTGTAGATAGTGCCCATGAGGTACATGTCCTGGAACAAGTCGTGGTTGTTGTTCGACGCCATGCCGTCGGTACCGAGCGCCACGTTCACGCCCGCGTCGAGCAGCTTCTGCACGGGCGCGAACCCGCTCGCGAGCTTCATGTTCGATGCCGGGTTCAGCACCGCCGTCGCCCCGCGCTTCGCCAGGATGGAGATGTCCTTATCGTCGACCCACACGCAGTGCGCCGCCACCACCGGCACGTCGAACACGCCGATGCTCTCGAAGTACTGCACGGGGGTCAGGCCGTTGTGGCGTTCCTTGCATTCCTCGTGCTCGCTCTTCGTTTCGGAGATGTGGATATGGATCGGCAGGCCCGCTTCCTTGGCAACCGCCCCGATATCGGTGCAGGTGATGGGGTTCGAGGTATACTCGGCATGAATGTTGTAGTCCACGCGGATGCGCCCGTTGCCCGACTCGTGGTACTGCTTGACCACGCGTTCCATCTTCTCGCACATGGGGTATTCCGCAAACGGCTTCGGCTCGAAGTAGAGAACGCTTTCGCACACGTTCATCTTCATGTTGGCCTCGTTCACGGCTTGAATGCGCTCGTCGGTGCAGTAGTACATGTCCGACGCGCTCACCGTGCCGTAGCGCGCCATTTCCGCGAGGGCGAGCTTGGTGGCCCAGTAATTGTCTTCCGGAGTCATCTTCGCCTCGAAAGGCCAAACCAGCTTGTTAAGCCATTCCTGGAGCGGGACATTTTCCGCGTACCCGCGCAAAAGAGTCATCGGAAGGTGCGTGTGCGCGTTGTAGAGCGCCGGCATGAGCAAACGGCCACGCCCGTCGTAGGTCTCGCCGTAATCCGCGGCGTTTTCGGGGGCAACATCGCCGATGTAGGCGATTACGCCGTCCTTCACGCCCACCCACTGATGAGCTTTGTAGTCGAGGTTCTCATCGAGAATGTCAATATCAGTGAAAAGCACCTTCGCTCCTCCCCTATGCGTTATCAATGGCTCTATTATAGGATGATATCTAGTATGGCGCGTCGAGAATGTACCTTCGAACAAAGGCATGCGCGCAAAAGGCATCGCGGCGCAGGCGCAAAAGAAGCAAGCGAGCACGACCTCGAGCCAACGAACGCATCGCCGAGTGCGGCAGCCGGCCCTTGCCGTATTCGCACGCTTGAAGGAGATAGCTGCACGGGTGCATTTCACCACGATATCGCGCAGATTGGTGGAGGCAAAGCCGTCAACGCCGGCGCAATCGAATCGCGCTGAATATAAGTACTTGATTATTCGCCGCCTGACCTTGATCGCCTCAACTCGTTATTGCAATAGAAGATTCCTATTGCAATAACGAGATTAAATATATTTTTCGATTGCAATGGACATGGCTATACTCCGAAACGACACAAAGCATCGACGTTCTCGCACGTTAAATGAGCGTCTTCGACGAACTCGAGCAAAGCACTCAACCGAAAGGCACCATCATGACCACGCATTACGGACCGAATCGATACGACGTCGTCGGCAGCTTCCTTCGCCCCGCGAAGCTGAAACAGGCACGCGAGGATTTCAACGCAGGCAACCTCGATGCAGCAGGGCTCAAGGCAATCGAGGACGAATGCATCGCCGATCTTGTCACAAAAGAGAAGGCCGCCGGCCTGCGCTTCATCACCGACGGCGAATTCCGCCGCGCGACCTGGCACCTCGACTTCATGTGGGCGTTCACGGGCGTCGGGCATACGGCAACAAAAGACGGCCTTCCCTTCCATGGCGAGGCCGCGAAGATCGACGACACGTACCTGACGGGGAAGATCTCGCTCGATGGTGAGCATCCGTTCGTCGAGCACTTCCGCTTCGTTTTGCAGTTCGAGGATGAAAACGCCACGGCGAAGCTGACGGTTCCCGCACCCGCCCAGTTCATCGAGCAGTTCATCATGCCGATGAACCGCGAGACGACCGCGGCCATCTACGAAAGCGACGCGCTTTTGGAAGACGATATCGTCGCCGCATACTTGGCATTCATCGAACAGGTGCACGCCGCAGGGTGCCGCAACCTGCAGTTCGACGATTGCTCGTGGGGGTGTCTCGTCGACCCGAAGGCCGAGCTGTTCTTCGGCACCGACCAGGCGGGGCTCGCGCGCATCAAGAAAACGCTGCTGCGCGTGAACAATCGCGTGCTCGACGCCGCGCCCGCCGACCTTTGCATCAACACGCACGTGTGCCGCGGCAACTTCCACAGCACCTGGGCATGCGAAGGCGGCTACGACGACGTTGCCGACGCGTTGCTCGCCAACGAGCACGTGAACGCGTTCTTCCTCGAATTCGACGACGAGCGCTCGGGAAGCTTCGCACCGCTCGCAAGCGTGCCCGAGGGAAAGAAGGTTGTACTCGGTCTTATCACCACGAAATGCGCCGAGCTCGAGGACAAGCAGACCGTCATCGCCCGCATTCACGAAGCCGCAAAGTACGTGCCGCTCGAGAATCTGTGCCTCTCGCCGCAGTGCGGCTTCGCGAGCTGCGAAATCGGCAACAAGCTCACCGAAGCGCAACAATGGGCGAAGGTGGCGCTCGTGCGCGAAATCGCCGAGGAAGTATGGGGCGACTAACCGCAAGATAGCCCAGTCGGCGCCTTGCTGTCGCGAGCTCGACAATCGAATCGGGTCCGCAACAGCCAAACGGGTCGCAATCGGCGACGCTGCTGCGTTTGCACCCCCGAGGTCATCTTGGGATCCGCGACCATTGCTGAATCTAGGGAGGGCATCTGCCCTCCCTTTTTTGCATTCTTTGCGAGACGCCCCGAGCGACAGCCGCTTTCCCCTATGCTTTTGCGGTAGATAGCCCACATGCAAGGAGCACTCATGAAACTGCAGCAGTTGAAATACGTCGTGAAAGTTGCCGAAGTGGGCAACATCACCGAAGCGTCGAGGCGGTTGTTCGTGTCTCAACCTTCCATCACTGCCGCGATTCATGATTTGGAGCGCGAGATGAGCATCGTCATCTTCGAGCGTACCAATAAGGGCGTCGTGGTGACGCCCGAAGGCGAGACGTTTATGGGATACGCGCGGCAAGTACTCGAGCAGGCCGACCTTCTGGAGGAAAAGTACAAGGGCGACACGCAGCAGGTTCCCCGCTTCGCCGTATCGTGCCAGCATTATTCGTTCGCCGTCAACGCGTTCGTCGACGTCATCCGGGAATTCAACGCGTACCGCTACGATTTCACACTTCGCGAGGAGCAAACGCACGAAATCATAGAGGATGTGTCGCGCATGAAAAGCGAGCTTGGAATCATCTACCTCAGCAAACGGAACCGCGAGGTGATCGGCAAGATGCTGCGAAGCCAAGACCTCGTGTTCGAGCCGTTGTTCACCGCCGAACCGCACGTATTCGTCTCGAGCGTTCATCCTCTCGCCAGCCGCGAATCGGTCACGCTCGAAGATCTTGACGATTACCCCTATCTCTCATACGAGCAGGGAGATTTCAACTCGTTTTACTTCAGCGAAGAGCTGCTCAGCACACTCGACCGCCGCAAGAACATCCGTGTGCGCGACCGCGCGACGCTGTTCAACCTAGCCGTGGGGCTCAACGGGTACACCGTATGCAGCGGTGTCATCTCGCATGAGCTGAACGGCGAGAACATCATCGCAGTGCCGCTTGACGTGGATGAATCAATGACGATCGGGGTGATCACCCGCAAGAACACCACCCCGTCGCGCTATGGGAAGGCATACCGCGAGGCGATAAAACACCATATTCCCCAAAACTAAAAGCGGAGTCGTACACGGTTTCTTTAC
>CAKUIV010000032.1 GCA_934661105.1 uncultured Ellagibacter sp.
CGCGTCGGCACCTGTTTCCTCCTACGTGAAGATCTCGGACGGCTGCGATCGCTTCTGCTCCTACTGCGCGATTCCCCACATCCGCGGGCGCTACCATTCCTTCCCGCTCGACGAAATCGACTCGGAAATCGACGCGAAGGTTTCCGCCGGTACCCGCGAAATCGTTCTCATCGCGCAGGATACGGGGCGTTGGGGGCAGGATTTCGACGAGCCGTCTTCGCTTGCGAGCCTGATGGCGCACGTCGCCGAGCGTCATCCCGAGACGTGGTTCCGCGTCATGTACATCCAGCCCGAGGGCGTAACCGACGAGCTCCTCGCAACCATCGCGGGCCACGACAACATCTGCTCGTACCTCGACGTCCCGCTGCAGCACGTCGACAAGACGCTGCTCCGCGCCATGAATCGCGCAGGCTCGCGCGAGAAATACCTGTCGCTCGTCAAGCATATCCGTGCGGTTGTGCCAAACGTGACACTGCGCACGACGCTCATCGCCGGTTTCCCGGGCGAAACGGAGGAACAGTTCGAGGAGCTTTGCGATTTCGTTTCCGAGGCGCTCTTCGACTATATCGGCGTGTTCGCGTACTCTCGCGAAGAGGGAACGAAAGCTTACGACCTACCTGATCAGATCGACGAAGACGTGAAGACGGAACGCGCGCAGACGCTGCGCGATCTTGCCGATGCCGCCTGCACGCCTCGGATCGCCGAACGCCAAGGACGCGAGATGGACGTCTTGATCGAAGGCGTCGAGGAAGACGGCCAGCTGTTCGGACGCGCGATGTGCCAGGCTCCCGACGTAGACGGCGAAACATACGTGAGCGAAGGGTCGATCGGGGATATCGTCCGCGTTCGGATCGCCGATACGCTTCTGTACGAAATGGAGGCGGAGTAATGCCAGGCAAGGCGAAGCCGAACGAAACTGACAAGCTATGGACGATTTCGAATGTCATCACCCTCGTGCGCATCTGCCTCGTGCCGGTGTTCGTGATCGCGCTCATCAGCCCCTGGCCCGACTGGTTCGGATTCAAAGGCATCTCGATGCAATCGAAAAGCCTTGTCGCAGCCTTCATCTTCATTCTCATTTCCTGCACGGACTGGCTTGACGGCTATCTTGCGCGCAGCAGGGGAGAGGTCACCGACTTCGGTAAGTTCATGGACCCGCTTGCCGACAAGATCCTCGTGGCGGCAGCGTTGCTCGCGCTCGTCGAGCTTTCCGTCCTGCCGTCATGGCCCGTGCTCATCATTCTCGCGCGAGAGTTCATCGTCTCGGGCATCAGAATGGTCGCAGCGAACAAAGGAATCGTGATCGCCGCAAGTTGGTACGGCAAAGCAAAAACCGTCACGCAAATCATCGCGATCGTGCTCTTCATCGTAAAGGACAGCATCCTCCCCGTGGCGTCTGGTCACGAACTCGACAACCCGCTCTACGTCCTTTCATGGGTCGTGATGCTCGTCGCCCTTGCGCTCACCATCATCTCGATGATGGACTATTTCGCGAAGGCGCGCCATTTGCTTGGATTCGGCTCGAAGGCGAAAACACCCGATGAACAGGCGTCTTGTGAAGTCGATCACAGCATTGAGGCCAAGGCGGAGCGCGTCGTGCGCGTTGCAGCGGAGCGACACCTCACTGTTGCAACGGCCGAGAGCCTTACCGGCGGTCTTATCTCGGGCGCCTTGACCGGAGTGCCCGGTAGCTCTGCGGTCGTGAGGGGCTCGATCGTGAGCTACGTGAACGAAGTGAAGCACGATGTGCTTGGCGTTGCGGAGGAGAACCTCGAGACGTACGGGGCCGTAAGCGAGCAAGTCGCCTTGCAGATGGCCGAGGGAGCACGCGAAAAGCTCGGGGTTGACGTGGCGGTTTCGGTCACGGGCATAGCCGGCCCGACAGGAGCCGAGCCAGGCAAGCCGGTGGGAACCGTTTGGGTCGCAACCGCATCGGGCGCCGGCGCAAAGGCGAAAATCCACCATTTCACCGGTTCGCGCTCGCAAGTCCGTGAAAGCACGGTCGATGCGGCACTCATAGCCCTCGAAGACGCGATGCGATAACCCAAGTTCGCGCAAAGGCGAAGCCGATCCGCGAACCGAGCGGGTCGGCTTCGCTTGCCTCCCAAGCCCGACGCCGCATTCTTGGACGGACGACGTTTCGTCGCCTCCGTGTTGGAAAAACGCGAAAGCGAGTTGGAAGCAAAGAGGATCTTCGCGCGACGACACCTCCCCGCACACGATGTCTCCTCCGCGATATGAAGCTCTTACAGCGGCCCGCGCGAAGGAAGGCGGTCGAGCTGCGCCGCTACCTTGAACCCCGTCAAGGGTTCAAGGGAACTCCTTGACGAGCAAACGTTTGTTCGTATAATAAGGAGACGCACATGGATGAAGCAGCAACGGATGAAATCGCCGTAATCGGAGGAGAAGGAATGAACGACGAAAAAGCCAAGATGCTCAAGATCACGACTGATCAAATCGAGCAAAAATTTGGTCGCGGCTCAATCATGAAGCTTGGCGAAGGCGGCGAGCACCTCAACATCGGCGTCATCCCCACGGGAGCCCTGCCGCTTGACGCAGCTCTGGGAATCGGCGGCGTTCCTCGCGGTCGCATCATCGAGATCTATGGCCCTGAATCAAGCGGCAAGACGACCCTGGCCCTTCAAATACTCGCGGAAGCGCAGGCGATGGGCGGCGTCGTTGCCTTCATCGACGCAGAACACGCGCTCGACCCTGTGTATGCGGCGCGTCTTGGCGTCGACATCGACGAGGTTCTCATCTCGCAGCCCGACACGGGAGAGCAAGCGCTTGAAATCTGCGACATGCTCGTTCGTTCCGGTGCGATCGACTGCGTCGTCGTCGACTCGGTCGCCGCACTTGTTCCCCGTGCCGAAATCGAAGGCGAAATGGGCGACACGACAGTTGGCCTGCAAGCTCGCCTTATGTCGCAGGCGCTGCGCAAACTCGCAGGCTCGCTTTCGAAATCGAACACAACGTGCATCTTCATCAATCAGCTACGGGAGAAGATCGGCGTTATGTTCGGCAACCCCGAAACGACCACCGGAGGTAGGGCCCTCAAGTTCTTCTCAAGCGTCCGCATCGACATCCGCCGCATCGACTCGATCAAAAAAGACGGCGAAATCGTCGGCAACCGCGTACGCGCGAAGGTCGTTAAGAACAAGGTTGCCCCTCCGTTCCGCCAAGCCGAATTCGACCTTATGTACGGCGAGGGCATTTCCCGTGAAGGCTGTATCGTCGACATGGCCGTCGAATGCGGCGTCGCAAAGAAGAGCGGCGCATGGTACACCTATGGTGAACAGCGTTTGGGACAGGGTCGCGAAGCGGCAAAGCGAACGCTGCGCGAGAATCCGGATTTACGCGACGAGCTCGAGGCGAAGGTCCGCGAAGCGTTCGACATCCCCGTTGCGACGAGAACAGCCGAAGAAGCGGATGCGGTAACGCCCGTCGCCAAACCGAAGAAGAAATAACGTGGCCTCGTCACTCGTCAACCTCGAGCAGCTCAAGGAACAGATTCACGAAATCGAATGCCCTTCTTCGGTTGATTTCGGCTCATCAGTCGAAGAAGAAACTGCTCGCGCTTTCAAGAAAATCATCAAACTGGCAAGTATCAGGGAGCAAGCGACAGAAAAGCTCAAGGCTCGGCTTCTACGCGATGGGTTTTCCGAAACCGCAGCATCGAGTGCAATAGAACGTGCGGTTGCATGCCGCATCGTCGACGACGAACGCTATGCAGAATCGCTCGTCAGAATGAGAATCGCGCAAGGGCGGGGGCGCCGCGGAGTCGAGCGGGAACTCGAGGATCTCGCAATCCGCGTTCCCGATGAGGAGATTTGGAACGAAGCGTTCGAGCGTTCGGGAAGCACAGACGAATACGAACGCGCGATTGCCCTTCTTGAAAGGAAGCCCCCTCGATCCAAGAACCAACGTGAAGGGGCTTACCGAAAACTAATCCAGAAAGGCTATAGCTACGACATTGCTGCAAGCGCTTCGCGCCAATGGTTCGAAGCGCGCAACTAGCATTACCGTTCCTGCGAAGCGCAAAGCAGGTCATTTATCCTCTTTTTTGAAGCTGAGGGTACAATGACCTGCTTTCTTACTTTATTATGTAATGTGGCTTAAGTGATTTGTACCCCAACGGGTGCTTCTTATATATCAACAAAACAATAGAGCAGTGCCCCTTGCGTGCGATTCGCTTATGCCCGGTTTTACCGGGTTTTATTATGCCGAAACATTATTGGACAACAAAAGGAAGGGGGAGCTCATGCCTGGCATTCTGTGGCTCGTCATCGGAGCTATCGTCGGCATCGCTCTCGGCTTCGTCATCACCCGTTACGTAATCAACGCCTCATCGAAGAAGGCAGCTCAAGAAGCGGAAGAGTTGGTTGCAAACGCAAAACGACAAGCCGAAACACTGCATCGCGAAGCCGTTCTCGAAGCGAAAGACCAAGCACTGAAGCTCAAGCAGGAGGCGGAAGCCGAAAACAAGGAGCGCATGAAAGAAGTCCGCGCAGCGGAAAACCGCGTTTCCCAACGCGAGGAATCGCTTGATCGCCGCGTCGAATCGCTCGATGCGCGCGAACATCAAATCTCCTCGATGCAGGGGCAGGTCGAGCGCCGGGAGCGCGACGTGACCGAAGCTGAAAAAGAAGCGGGTAGGCGTCTTGAGAAAATCGCCGGTATGACCCCGGACGAGGCGAAAAACGAGCTGCTCACCTCGCTTAAGGACGAAGTCGCACACGAATCGGCCGCAATCATCCGCGATGCGGAAACGCAAGCCAAGGCCGAAGCCGACAAGAAGTCGCGCATGATTTTGAGCCTTGCGATTCAACGCGTCGCCGCCGATCATTCCGCCGAAACGACCGTCTCTACCATTCATATTCCTTCTGACGACCTCAAGGGGCGCATCATCGGACGCGAAGGGCGCAACATTCGCTCCTTCGAACAGCTGACGGGAACGAATCTCATTATCGATGACACGCCGGAATGCGTGACCATCTCGTGCTTCGATCCAGTCAGACGCGAAATCGGGCGTGTCACGATGGAGAACCTCATCGCGGACGGACGAATTCATCCCGCACGCATCGAAGAAATGTTCGGCAAAGCGGAGCGCCTCGTCAACCAGCGCGTTCGCGAAGCCGGTGAGCAGGCGGCATTCGACACCGGCATCCACGATCTCCATCCCGAATTGGTGAAGACGCTCGGTCGCCTTCGTTACCGCACTTCCTACGGGCAAAACGTGCTGAACCATTCGCTCGAGGTCGCCTATCTTTCAGGCGTTATGGCATCAGAGCTCGGGCTCGATCCGGTTCCCGCAAAGCGAGCAGGTCTGCTTCACGACCTTGGCAAAGCAGTCGACCATGAGGTCGAGGGAAGCCATGCGGTCATCGGCGCCGATTTGGCGCGTCGCTTCGGTGAGCGCCCCGAAATCGTTCACGCGATCGAGGCTCACCACAACGACGTCGAGCCGAATAGCGTCATCGATGTGCTTGTTCAGGCGGCAGACGCCGTTTCCGCCGCACGTCCCGGTGCGCGCAAGGAAACGCTCGATGCTTACGTGAAGCGCCTTGAGAAGCTTGAGGAAATCGCAAAATCGTATAAGGGCGTCGAGCGCACATATGCAATCCAGGCAGGCCGCGAAGTTCGCGTCATGGTGGAGCCGGACGTGGTCGACGAGGCTCAGACCGTCGTGCTCGCTCACGACATCGCTCATCGCATCGAAAGCGAGATGCAGTATCCGGGCCAGGTCAAAGTCGTCGTCATCCGCGAGAGTCGCGCCGTCGACATCGCCAAATAGCATATGGCTGAAACGGATCTCGAAGCATTCGTCGATTCCGTCTGCACTGAAAGCCATCTCCGCGTCGAAACCGACTTCGGAGATGGCTTTGTTCGTTTGCGCACGTCGGAAGCTGAACGCAGGCAAGCTGCGCACGATATCCGCTCAAGTGAGGACATCGTAATCGAGATGCTGCGCAACGCGCGCGATGCGCATGCACGAACGATCTTTCTTGCCGTCGGCAGGGAAGGGGACACGCGCAGAATCACGATGATCGACGACGGAGACGGAATCCCATCCACAATGCATGAGCGCGTATTCGAGCCGCGCGTCACCTCGAAACTCGACACCGTCCATATGGATAAGTGGGGCGTTCATGGGCGCGGTATGGCTCTCTATTCCGTTAAGGTGAATGCCACCGAAGCTCGCGTACTTGCATCTGATAAAGGCCTCGGCTGCGCAATGCATGTCGAAACCGATTTGCAAACGCTTCCCGAACGAGCAGATCAATCGACATTCCCGACGTTCGAGAAAACGGAATCAGGGAGCTATACGATGCGAGGACCGCGCAACATCGTGAGAACCGCTACTGAATTCGCGCTTGAGTGCCGAAAGAGCTGTACGGTCTATTGGGGGTCTGCAACAGAAATCGCCGCAACGCTTTACGAATTCGGCGCATCGACGATGTCCCCTTCGGCACGCGCATTTTGCAGGAGCATCAGCGAACTTCCCGTCTGCAAACGACTTTGCATCGCGTCCGATCCGATTATGTTCTCTCAGATCGCCGCATCGCTTGGTCTCGCCTTGTCGGAACGATCAGCGAGGCGGATCCTGAACGATGAGATCACGCCTATCGAATCACTCGCCGAGCGCGTTCGTTCGCACGAGCTCGCGTCAAAGCCATCGATCGGCAACGCACTACCCGAAAACCACGCTCGCGGAAAGGCGAAGAAAGCAGACCCTCGATCGCTTAAAATCGATAACGAGGACAAGCTCTTCTTATCGCGAGCTTGCGAGACCGCGTTTGCCGATCTTGCTCAGCGTTACTACCTCGAGCCTCTCGGCGCACCGGAGGTTCACGTCGGCTCGTCTGAAATCAAGATAACCGTACATTTCGAAAAACAGCGCTGAAAGCCGAAGACGCCTTCCCTCATTGCCACATATCACGCGAACAGCTAAAATGCACTTCGTATAACCGAGCTGCGAAAACGCGCAAGAAACGAACTACGAAACGACAAGGAACGATCCGTGACAACCGCATCGGACCCGCAGTCTTCCATCAGCTGCCTTAAGGTGTCCTCAAAATCCTCCCCCGCATCAGTTGCCGGCGCGATAGCCGGCATGATTAAAGACGGCTCAACCGTTGAAATCCAAGCCGTTGGAGCCGGGGCAGTCAATCAAGCCGTCAAGGCCATCGCCATTTCTCGCGGCTTTCTCTCACCTGTCGGCATCGAAATCGTATGCGCGCCTTCGTTCGCCGATATCGTGATTGACGGAGAATATCGAACCGCGATTCGCTTCGCAGTCGAACCGAGGCATCCGCAACCGACTCCTGTCGTCGATCATCCTACACTGTCCAGCACCATTTCGGAGAACTGATACTATGCATTCACCCCTAAACGGGCTCACCTTTTGCGTCCATACCTTCGGATGCCAAATGAACAAACACGATTCCGAGCGCATCGCAGGCATGCTCGAAGCGCTTGGTGCCCTCGCCGTCGAAACGGTAGAGGAATCCGATATCATCGTTTTCATGACATGCTGCGTTCGCGAAGCAGCGGATACACGGCTTTACGGCCAGGTTGCATCGCTCAAAAACGTCGAAATGAGATCGAACTCACCGCTCGCAAAACGCATCGTTGCCGTCGGCGGCTGCATCGGACAGCGCGATGGCGATAAGCTCGTCGACGCCTTGCCGCATCTCGACGTTGTTTTCGGAACGCACAACCTTGGATCGCTGCCGCGTCTGCTCGAAGCGGCAATCGAGGGGCAAGGCAAGCAGGTCGAGGTGCTTGACGCCTCTTCGTCATTCCCGACCGAGCTTCCGACCGCACGTGAGCATGCATGGGCCGCTTGGCTGCCTATCACGATCGGCTGCAACAACTTCTGCTCCTACTGTATCGTTCCCTATGTTCGCGGACGAGAGAAATCACGCCCGCTCGAGGATATCGTCACCGAAGCAGAGCGCTACGTCGCCGCAGGTGTGAAGGAAATCACGCTGCTCGGCCAAAACGTCAATTCCTATGGCCGCGACCTTTACGGACAGCCTCGTTTTGCCGACGTCCTCGATGCTCTCGATGCAACGGGAATCGAGCGTCTCCGTTTCGCCACGAGTCACCCGAAGGATTTAACTGACGAAGTCATCTCGAAGTTCGGACGCCTTCGCTCCCTTATGCCGGCACTCCACCTTCCCGTGCAGTCGGGTTCAGACGCTGTGCTTGCCGCGATGAATCGACGCTATACGCGCGAACATTATCTCGAGCTCACGGCGAAGCTTCGCGAAGCATGCCCTGAAATCGCACTGTCGACTGATGTCATCGTCGGGTTTCCGGGGGAGACGGCTAAAGATTTCGAAGACACCTATCGATTGATCGATGAAGTCGGCTATCACCAGGTTTTCACGTTCATCTACTCGAAGCGTGAGGGCACGCCCGCTGCGAAGATCGAGGATCCAACGCCTCGGGAAGTCATCCAGGAGCGCTTCGACCGTCTCGTCGACCTTGTGCAGAAACACGCCTTTGAGTTGAACCAGCCTGAAATTGGACAAACCGTCAAGGTGCTTGTCGAAGGCGGTTCGAAGCGCGATGAGCGCATGATCTCAGGTAAAAGTCCGAAAAACCAAACCGTGCACGCACTTGCCCCCGAAGGATCCACGCCGGAAAGCATGGCGGGTTCGATTGTTGACGTGAAGATCGCCGAAGCGAAGACCTGGTATCTCACTGGAAATGTCGTGTGCGACGATAACGCGCCCGAGGCGCTTGCGTAGTGTCGATGCCTTCACGCGAACAACCGCGCAACGCACCCGTTATCTGCATCGTCGGCCCAACTGCATCGGGGAAAACCGATGTCGCCCAACTTCTTGCGCGCGCAAACGACGGCGAAATCGTCAGCGCCGATTCCATGCAGATTTATCGCGGTATGGATATCGGAACGGGGAAGTTGCCCGAAAACGAGCGCCTTGTCCCTCATTACGGGTTCGACCTTGTCGACCCAGGACAACCTTATTCTGTGGCGGTCTATCAAACGTACGCGCGTTCATGTTTCCACGATATCTCGTCACGCGGCAAACTTCCGTTTCTTGTAGGTGGAACGGGGCTTTACGTTCGCGCTGCGATCGACGCCTACGATTTCCCGAAAGGGGAGCAAATCGACAACCCCGAAAGAGAAAAATGGACAGCCTTCGCTGACGAATACGGGGCACAAGCACTTTGGGACAGACTTCGAGAAGTCGATGCCGAAAGCGCTGAGGTCATCCACCCTAATAACGTCAGACGTGTCGTGAGGGCATTCGAGCTGCTTGCCGAGGGAACGACGTACGCCAACCAGAAGCGCAACCTGTCGCGCATCCCGCAGGCCGTTCCCGCGATTTTTATCGGGCTTTCCGTCAATCCCGACGCATTGAACGCGCGCATCGAAGCGCGTGTCGACCACATGGTGGAACAAGGCCTGGTGGAAGAAGTGAAGATGCTCCTCTCCTCAGGTTTCAGGGAAGGCATTACCGCCCCGCAAGCAATCGGGTACAAAGAGATCGTCAATGCAATTGACGGGAGAATCTCGCTTAGCGAGGCTATCGATCAGATTAAGCAGGCTACGCGTCGTTACGCGAAGCGGCAACGCACATGGTTCCGAAAGGACGCACGCATCAATTGGGTGAACGCGGACAGCGGCGATGCAGATACGATAGCAACGAATGCGCAACAATTCATTGATAGAATACATGGCTAACCGTCAAGAAAGAGAGCATGGTATGGAACTCACTTTTAGCAAGTTGAATGGGGCTGGAAACGATTTCGTCTTTGTCGACGACCTTTCAAACGAAATCGAACTGACCCAGAAGCAAGTTGCCTGGTTGTGCGATCGGCATTTTGGAATCGGGGCAGACGGCGTTATCCTCGTGAGGCCCTCTGAGCGTCCTGAATGCGCTGCTTACATGCACTACATCAACTCAGATGGGACGCTTGCCCAGATGTGCGGCAACGGCGTCCGATGCTTCGCGAAATTCCTTGTCGACCGTGGTTATGTGCAGGCAAGCGACGGTTCGTTCGTCGCCGACACACTTGCCGGGCCGAAGCCCATCAGCTTCGAAGTCGACGAGAACGAGAAACTGACACAGGCAACTGTCGACATGGGTCATCCCATCCTCGATCCACACGAAGTGCCCGTTGCCGCGTCCGCTAATGCCGAAACCGAAGACGGAAGGGGCTACGCTCGAGAGATCGTCGTTCCCTCGCCGTGGGGCGACTTCGCGTTTACGTGCGTATCCATGGGCAATCCTCATGCCATTACCTTCATCGACGACTTCGAAGCGCTTCCGAACGAGCTTTTCACGTCGGAAGAGAAGTGTCTGAAGTCACTTGACCTTGAGAAAATCGGCACATATTACGAAAGCCATTCCATCTTCCCCGAGAAAGCGAACATCGAATTCGCTTCTGTTACCGAACGCGGCATCGAGATGAGGGTTTTCGAACGCGGGTGCGGCGAAACGCTCGCCTGCGGAACCGGCGCATGCGCAACGTGCGTTGCCGCATCGTTGACAGGAAGCACCGGACGAGAAAACGATCTGATCCTCCGCGGCGGCACTCTTCATATCGTTTGGGCGGAAGACGACCATGTCATGATGACAGGTCCTGCGGCTGAATCCTTCGAGGGCACGGTCACGCTGTAAGACGAGAAGGATCGAAGCATGGCGGAATACGCATCGGCATTAGTAAAAGGAGCACGAACCGTTTTCGAGGAACGCCGCGAGCGAGCGATTCTCGTGGGAGTCGAACGACCCGGCCAGAAATGGTCGCTCGACTCCTCGCTCGCCGAGCTCGAACGACTCGTCGACACAGCCGGTGCCGACACGGTAGCGACAACAACGCAAAAGCTCGATGCGCCCAATCCCCGCACGTTCGTCGGCACGGGTAAAGCGGAGGAAATCGCTCAGCTGTGCCGATCGTATTCCGCTGATCTTGTCGTATTCGACGACGAACTTTCCCCTTCACAGCAATCGAACCTTGAGAAAGCAGTCGATAAAAGTGTCAAAGTAATCGATCGAACCGCTTTGATCCTCGACATCTTCGCCCTTCATGCGACTTCGAAAGAAGGGCGCCTCCAAGTGCGCCTTGCTCAGAATCAATATCTTTACCCGCGCCTTCGCGGTATGTGGGCGCATCTCGCATCGAACCGTATGGGCGGTGGGGTAGGGTCGCGATTCGGAGAAGGCGAAAGCCAGCTCGAAGTCGACCGACGCATGGTCCGCAAACGCATTACGTCGATCAAGCGTGAACTCGCCCATCTCGTCGACGTACGCGCCTTGCAGCGAGAAGAACGCTATTCGAGCGGGATGTTCCGCACCGCACTTGCGGGCTACACGAACGCTGGCAAATCGAGCCTCATCAATCGTCTCTGTGACGCCGATGTCCTCAGCTACGACAAGCTATTCGCAACACTCGATTCGACAACGAGAAAATTCGAACTGCCCGAAGGGCGAGAAATCACCGTTACCGATACCGTCGGCTTCATTCAAAAGCTACCGACAACTTTGATTGAAGCGTTCAAATCGACGCTTGACGAGATTACCGGAGCAAATCTTGTGTTGCACGTCATTGACGCGTCGTCGACGGAACGCGAAGAACAACGCCAGGCGGTAGAAAACACGCTTGAGCAAATCGGAGCGCAATCAATCCCTCGGATTGAGATTTACAACAAGTGCGATCTTCTTACCGATGAGGAAATCGCTGCGCTACGCGCTCGTCATCCGCAGGCGCTCGTGCTCTCTGCAGCCACCGGAGTTGGCGTCGACGACCTGATCAAGAGGATCGCCCTCGCGGCCGCATCGGCCGATACGCATATGGAAGTGCTCATTCCCTACACGCGTGGCGACCTTACTTCGAAAGCGCATGAACGCTGCCATATCGTAAACGAAAAGCACGTAGAAGACGGCACTCATATCACCATGCTTGTTCCCAAAGCCTATGTCGATTCGTTTACCCCATTCGAAACGAGTGCAAGCGCGTAGATTCACACGCGCCGTTGCTAAAGACGCCGGAATACGGCGACAACTTTGCCGGCAATAGAGCAGTTCGTCGTGATAATCGGCTCCATCGACGAGTTCTCAGGCTGCAGGCGGATGTGATCCTTTTCTTTATAGAATCGCTTGACGGTTGCGCCGTCGTCGATAATCGCTACAACGATATCGCCGTTGTTCGCCACGGGCTGCTGTTTCACCACAACATAGTCGCCGTCGTTGATTCCCGCCTCAATCATTGATTCGCCGCGAACTGAAAGCATGAAAGATGGCGCATCGCCGACAATATCGGTGGGAAGAGACATCGTGTCCGTGATGTTCTCTTCTGCCAGAATCGGCGTACCGGCAGCAACGTTGCCGACGAGAGGAACGTTCACGATCTTGCTGAAGCTTGGCTGCACGACCTCGTTTGCGCAAGGAAACGAGGCGGCTGCATCTTCGAGCGGGTAGGTGAGCGAAATAGAGCGAGATTTAAGCGGGTCGCGCTTAATCAACCCCTTTTCTTCAAGAGCCTTCAAATGGACATGCACGGTAGAAGGGGAGGACAACCCCAGCTCATGGCATACCTCGCGTACGGTCGGTCCATAGCCTTTCTCCCTGATGCAATTCTCGATGCACGTGAGAACAGCCTGCTGGCGCTTGGTTATCTTCCCGGCCATGGTCGAGTCCTTTCTTATCGAACAAATGTTTTAATTTTTCGTTGACGTGAACCTTTGTTCGATTTATTATATATGCGAACAAAGGTTCTACGCAAGAGCAGGGAGGCATAAAGATGGCAGAATTCGAAACCGAGTATCCGGTCAACGGTTCTAATGCGCTTAAGCCCAGTTCAGATACTTATTCTACCAGTGCGAAAATCATCGCATTCCCTGGTCTTGCCAACCCATGCAGCACAAAAGGTCGCAAGGGGATTGCAGGCGAGCATGAACAAGCGAACGCCTATTATCAGGTCGGTTCGCTTTTCACCGGGCCGTTATCAGAACGCAAAATCGTGCGCAACCTCAAAAGCGGTTCGCTTGTCGGAAACGCTTACGGTCGCATTTCTCGATTCGAAGCAATTGCCGGAGGTGTTATCTTCGCATTCGCTAGCTTCCTTTTGTTTTTCGTAATCTAATCGAATGCGATCAATCGACAGCGAACGACATGCTGTATAGATACCCTGGCAATTACGCGTTTTCGTCTCAACACAATATATTGTATGGTACCGTTGCTCCAACGAAACAAAGGAGCAAATGTGCGCTGTCCATCATGCGGCTATCTCGAATCAAAAGTCGTCGATTCTCGTCCGGCAGAAGACGGAACATCGATTCGCCGACGACGCGAATGCCTGAAATGCAAAAGGCGATTCACAACCTATGAGCGACTGGGGGAGAATTCTCTCGTCGTGGTAAAAGTAGACGGATCGTCAGAAGCCTATGACAGGCAAAAGCTTTTCAGGGGCCTACTTATCGCATGCGCAAAGCGACCCGTAACGAAAGAGCAGATCGACTCGCTCATCGACAGTATAGAGCTTGAGTTGCGTAACTCATCCCGCACGGAAATCAAGTCGAAAGACTTGGGCGATATGGCGCTTGTAAGGCTTGCAAAGCTTGACGTCGTTGCCTATGTGCGTTTTGCAAGCGTGTACAAAGACTTTCAAAATGTTGAGGAATTCGCCTCTGCTCTTGAGGAGTTGAAGTAGCATCATGGCAAGCGAAATCATGGTTCCACTCCGTAAACTTGATGAAAGCGTTTCCGTTCCCCAATACGCGTATCCGGGTGATGCGGGCGTCGATCTACGTTCCATCGAGGCATTCGACCTAAAACCGTTTGAGCGACGACTCGTGCCAACCGGCATAGCTATAGCTTTGCCACGCGGATATGCTGGTTTTGTCATGCCGAGAAGCGGACTTGCGGTAAAACACGGCATATCAATCGTTAATACGCCGGGTCTAATTGACAGCGATTATCGCGGAGAGCTCAAAGTAACGCTCATCAACCTCGATCCAAACAAAACATTCCATGCAGAGAAGGGCGACCGCATTGCTCAGCTTGTAATCATGAAGGTCGAAAACGCACAGTTCAACGTGCAGGATTCTCTTGAGGAGACTCAGCGAGGAGAATCGGGCTTCGGAAGCAGCGGAGTTAAAGGATAGGACATGGCATCGAACGATAGCGGCCAGGCACTATCGGAGCAGAAACTCCTGTCGGCCCGACACCTTATCACGTTTGCGAACATTGCGGGTCCCGTGTCGCTTATCATCGGAGGCGTGATTTTAAGCGGTGCCGGTCTGATTTGCGCGTTCATCGCCAGGAAAAAGATCAATGAACTGCTCATGTCGGATTACGCAAAAAACAAGGAGTTCGAGCAGCGTGTTTTTAATGCAGCACGGCCAGGTGCAGCTGCACTCATTATCTGCGCGATCGCGCTTGTCCTTAATGCGATCAGTGCTGCAATCATGATGCCCATTATCTTGTCCGCTGTTCAAAACGGTGACATACAGACACTCGTAAGCGGAAGCGGAACCAATGCAGCGACAAGCATCACTCCTTCATTGACATGGGGTTAGCAGTTTTAACTGCGTTCAGTCTGTCATCCCATCCCAGAACACCCACGGTGCTACACTCGAGCCGACCTTTCCGAATGCGGGAAAGAAGGTGGGAGATGGCCGAAAAGAAATGCAGGCACCTCACCATGCTCGACCGGCGCATCGTCGAGGACCGTCTGAGGGACAAGGTCCCCGTCGGCGCCATAGCCAAGGAGCTCGGGGTCGACTGGGCGACGGTTGCCCGGGAGATCAAGAGGCACCGCACGCCCGACAGCAGGCATTACAGGAACTTCGGCGACAGGAACCTGTGCCGGTACAAGTCGAAGTGCGTGATCGACTCGCTGTGCGCGATCGACTGCGCCGGGAAGAGCTGCGCCAGGTGCGACGTCGCCCAATGCTGGCGGATATGCGACAGGTTCGAGCCGGACGAGGGCTGCCCCAGGCTCGAGAAGGCTCCCTACTGCTGCAACGGCTGCAAGGCGCGGCTCACCATCGGCTGCGACCACGAGAGCCTCTTCTACGACGCCGACGTCGCGAACGAGGAGGCCGAGCACGCCAAGACCGCCAGCCGACAGGGCGTCGACTGCACGCCAGAGCAGCTCGCGGACATGGTGGCGACGATAAAGCCCCTGCTCAAGAAGGGGCAGAGCCTCGAGCACATCTGGCAGACGCACCACGCGGAGTTCCCGGTGTCGTTCCGCACGTTCTACCGCTACGTCAGCCTCGGCGTCCTCGACGTCTGCAACCTCGACCTGCCGAAGAAGGTGAAGTACAAGCCCCGCAAGAAGGCGCGGAAGGGCGAGGCCCCGTTCCGCGCGGTCTACGAGGGCCGCACGTTCGACGTGTTCAAGGCGCTGCCGCTCGAGTCGCGCATCGATGCCGTCGAGATGGACTGCGTCGAGAGCGGGCGAGGGTGCGACAAGGCGATCCTGACGCTACTGCTGCGCCGCTTCAACTTCCAGATCATGGTCATGCTCCCGGCGCAAACGCAGGAATGCGTCAAGGCGGCGCTGGACAAGATCGAGATGCTCTGCGGCAAGGAGGAGTTCGAGCGCGTGTTCGGCGTGCTGCTCACCGACCGCGGGATCGAGTTCCGGGACTGGAAGTCGATCGAGAGGGGCATCGACGGCGAGAAGCGCTGCTCGGTGTACTACTGCGACGCGCTGCGCTCGAACCAGAAGGGCAAGTGCGAGAAGAACCACGTCGAGCTGCGCAAGATCCTCCCGTCCGGCACCTCGCTCGAGAGGATAACGGACCGCGAGCTGTCGGTCATATGCTCGCACGTGAACTCCTACACGCGGCCCAAGCTCGGAGGGGCGGCCCCGTACGACCTAGCGGCGCTCGTGCTGCCCAAGGACCTCCTGGACGGCCTCGGGATCGTGAAAGTGCCGCCGGACGACGTGATCATGCGCCCGAGCCTCCTCAAGGAGCTCGGCCTGCGCTAGCGCCTAGAAGATAATTTAGGAAGAAAACGAACGATCGCATTCGGAAGGGAAAAACCGAATAACCCTCGCGCCAGGCCCATGACCTGCGATAAGCTTGACACATCATTTGACATGGGCTTGGAAAGGCGTATGCTCTAAACGTCCCGAAAGGCGCGAAACCGGGCCGTTCGAGCGATTGTCGGAGCTATGTCAGGAGGTGTCGGCGGCGCCGACCAGCCATTGCCGGACACATATCAGCACTCCATGCGAACGCCACGAATGGCTGACTTCGAAATGTCATTCAAGGGACAAGCATCACTTCCACCTGGGGATAGAATCGCGATAATAAATGTTATGTAAACTTATATCGCTTAATCAACCCTGAACCTTTCAGGGTTAGTTCCAATCTCAAATGCACGTCTTTGTGTACATGATGTGGGCTGATGCATTCAGTCTTGGAATTATGTCGT
>CAKUIV010000033.1 GCA_934661105.1 uncultured Ellagibacter sp.
TCCTGTCGGGCGTCACCTCGAACTACGTCATGCTCGTCCAGGGCGTCGTGCTCGTCGTTGCCATCACCTTCATCATCGTCAACGTGATCGTCGACATGCTGTATATCCTTATCGACCCGCGAATCAGGACGGTGTAGCACATGGCACAGCTTCGTGGAAACCTCACCAAGAAGATGGAGGCGAACGCCGGCAAGGTACGCTTCCGTCGCTGGAAGAACATGACCATCGGCGCGCGCATCTCGCTCGTCGTGCTCATCGCGATCATCCTCGTCGCGGCGCTCGCCGACTTCATCGCGCCGTACGACCCCTACGCGATCTACACCTCGTTCACCGCCCCTAACGGCGAGCACCTCTTCGGCACCGACGACAAGGGCCGCGACGTCTTGTCGCGCCTCATGTGCGGTGCGAAGTACTCGCTCACCATCGGCCTCGGCGCGACCGCGTTCGCGCTCGTCGTCGGCTCCATCATCGGCGCCATCGCCGCCGTCGTGCGCCAGCGCCTTTCCAACATCATCATGCGCATCCTGGACATCATCATGTCCTTCCCCGGCATCGCCCTCGCCGCGACATTCATCGTCGTGTTCGGCAACAGCGTGCCCTCCCTCATCTTCGCGATCGGCTTCCTCTACATCCCGCAGATCGCCCGCATCGTGCGCGCGAACGTGATGAGCGAGTACAACCAGGATTACGTGCGTGCCGTCGTCGTATCCGGCGCCCGCGCCCCGTGGATTTTATGGAAGCACGTCGTGCGCAACTGCATCGCCCCGGTGCTCGTGTTCACGATCGTGCTCGTCGCCGACGCCATCGTATTCGAAGCGTCGCTGTCGTTCATCTCGGCAGGTATCCCCGAGCCCACGCCGACCTGGGGCAACATCCTCGCCGACGCACGCAACGGCGTGCTTGCCGGCCGCTGGTGGCAGGCGCTGTTCCCGGGTCTCATGATCATGATCACCGTTCTGTGCCTGAATATCGTCTCCGAGGGCATCACCGACGCCATCGCGGCGCCGAAGGCCGCGGTCAAGGTCGACGAGAACGACATCAAGGGCAATCGCGAGGCCGACCGCATGGTCGCCGACCCCAAGGTCGCCTACGCCGCCCAGGCCGACATGCTGAGCAAGCGCCTCGCCCGCCTGAAGGAAGTCGAGCTCACCCGCACCGACCGCTTCGAGGCGCGTACCGACGTGCCGCCCATCCTCGAGGTGAAGGATCTCTGCATCAAGTTCCCGCGCCACGGCGACGTGAACGTCGTCGACCACGTGAGCTTCGTCGTGCGTCCGCGCCAGACCATGGGCCTTGTGGGCGAATCCGGCTGCGGCAAGTCCATCACGAGCCTCACCATCATGGGCCTGCTCGACAAGAAGGCGCAGATCTCCGGCGAGATCATGTACGACGGCAAGAACCTGCTCACCCTCTCCGAGAAGGAGATGAACGAGCTGCGCGGCCGCGAGATCGCCATGATCTACCAGGACGCCCTGTCCTCGCTGAACCCGTCGATGCTCATCAAAGCGCAGATGAAGCAGCTCACCAAGCGCGGCGGCACCCGCTCGGCAGAAGAGCTTTTGGAGCTCGTGGGCCTCGATCCGAAGCGCACGCTCGACTCCTACCCGCACGAGCTTTCCGGCGGTCAGCGCCAGCGCGTGCTCATCGCCATGGCGCTCACGCGCGACCCGAAGCTCGTCATCGCCGACGAGCCGACGACCGCTCTCGACGTCACCGTGCAGAAGCAGGTCATCGACCTGCTCAACAAGCTGCAGCATGAACTCGGCTTCGCGATGGTGTTCGTGAGCCACGACCTCGCGCTCGTCGCCGAGGTCGCGAACTCCATCACCGTCATGTACGCCGGCCAGGTCGTGGAGCAGGGCCCGGTGAAGGAAATCCTCACCAACCCGATCCACGAGTACACGCGCGGCCTTTTGGGCTCGGTGCTTTCCATCGAGGCCGGCGGCGACCGCTTGCACCAGGTTCCGGGCAGCGTTCCCTCCCCGAAGGACTTCCCCGAAGGCGACCGCTTCTGCCCGCGTTCAAGCCACCCCGACAAGACGTCGAACGTGCGCCCCATGCTCAAGCGCGTGAAGGGCACCGACCACTACTACGCCGAGCTGCCTGACAGCGAGCTCAAGCGCGTCGGCATCAAGCCCTATCTCACGGGAGGTGAAGAGTAAATGGCTATCGAGAATCAGACCGCCGCGCAAAACGGCGAGGAAACGCCCATCATCTTCCTTGACGACATCCACGTCGTGTTCAAGACGCGCACGGGCTCGCTTCTCCACCCGAACAAGGTGCACGCGGTGAACGGGCTGTCCCTCAAGCTCATGCCCGGCGAGACCATCGGCATCGTCGGCGAGTCCGGCTGCGGCAAGTCCACCACCGCCAACGTCATGTGCGGCCTTCAGGCGCCGACGTCGGGGCACGTGTACTTCAAGGGCGCCGACGTCACGAAACGCACCGCTGCCCAGCGCCGAATCATCGGCCGCGTCATCTCGGTCGTGTTCCAGGACCCGGCAACGGCCCTGAACGCCCGCATGAGCGTGCGCGACCAGCTGACCGACCCGATGATCGTGCACAAGATGGGCGATGCGGCTTCCCGCGACGCACGCGTTCACGAGCTCATCGAGATGGTCGGCCTGCCGGAATCGGTGCTCGACGCCCTGCCCGGCCAGATGTCCGGCGGCCAGCGTCAGCGCGTGGCGATCGCCCGCGCGCTCGCGCTCAAGCCCGACGCCATCATCGCCGACGAGCCCACCTCGGCCCTCGACGTGTCGGTCCGCGCGCAGATCCTGAACCTGCTCATGGACCTGAAGAAGCAGCTGGGACTCGCCATGGTGTTCATCAGCCACGACATCCAGACCGTGCGCTACATCTCCGACCGCATCATCGTCATGAATCATGGCCAGGCAGTCGAGCGCGGCACGGCCGAAGAAGTGTTCAACCACCCGAAGGACGACTACACGCGCCTGCTTCTGGGAGCGGCGCCATCGCTGCTCCACCCCGATCTGGGCAAGTAGGAAGCTCTTCGCCTCCTTCTGCTCAACTTCGATTCAAGCATGGAAAGCCGCCTCTAACGAGGCGGCTTTTTCATGTTCCCCTCACCGTCTTCCTTGACGCGTTTCGCCTGCGTGCTATCCTTTTTGCGTTTGAGGTAAATGCAAATTAACTGAAAGGCCAGGCATGGACACCAAAGAGTTCCACGGCGTTATCCCTCCCGTGGTAATCCCCCTGAACGAAAAGAAGCAGCTCGATCTCGAATCCTTCGAGCGCTCCATCAACCGCATGATCGACGCAGGCGTGAACGGCCTGTTCTTCCTCGGATCCTCGGGCGAGGTGGCATTCCTGACCGACGCTCAGCGTTATCACGTGCTCCAAGAGGCCGTCGCCATCGTGAACCACCGCGTGCCCGTGCTCGCCGGCGTCATCGACATGGAAACCCTGCGCGTCATCGACCAGTGCAAGCGTGCGAAGGGCTACGGCGTCGACGCCCTCGTGGCGACCGCCCCGTTCTACGCGCTCGGCGGCCCGCGCGAAGTCGAGCGTCACTTCCGCGACATCCGCGAGAACACCGACCTGCCCCTGTTCGCCTATGACCTGCCCGTATGCGTGCACACCAAGCTCGACCCCACGATGCTCGTGCGCCTCGGCACCGACGGCGTACTGCAGGGCGTGAAGGACTCCTCCGGCGACGACGTGTCGTTCCGCTGGCTCGTCCTTGAAAACGAGGACGCGGGCCATCCGCTTCAGTTGCTCACCGGCCATGAGGTCTGCGTCGACGGCGCCTACCTCGGCGGTGCCGACGGCTCGGTTCCGGGCTTGGCGAACCTCGACCCGGTAAGCTACGTTGAACAGTACAAGGCCTTCCAGGCCGGCGATTGGAACAAGGTCAAGGAGTTGCAGGATCACCTCGCGCGCCTCATGTTCCTCACCCGCGTCGTGAAGGCGACCGTCGGCTTCGGCGCCGGCGTCGGCGCGTTCAAGACGGCGCTGTGGCAGATGGGCGTGTTCAACACCAACCAGATGCGCGAGCCCGTCCAGGCGCTCGAGGGCGACGACGTGGCGGCGATCGTCGAGGTCATCAAGAAGGCCGGCCTCATGGACAAGGACGCCCCCATTCGCAAATAGCGGCTTTGCACCCGCTTAAGCGACATCGCGAAACGCGGCAGCGAGGGCTTCGCCACCCCCGGTGCCGCGTTTTCTTATCGGAAGGAGAAAAGATGGCCACATTCCCCGTGACGTGCGCCTTCCCCGCTCGCGTCGTCGCCGTTGACGTCGGAGCGACCAAGATCACCGGCGGCATCGTCGCATACAGCACCGCCGACGCCGCACCCGTCGTAGAGACGACGAAGACGATTCCCACCGACGCCGCGAAAGGCGGCGCAAGCGTGCTCGACAAGATCTGCGAGCTCGCCGACGAGCTCGCTGCCGAAAGCGAGAGCACGCCTCTCGGCGTGGGCGTCGGCACTGCCGGCCGCGTCGACGCGAAGACGGGCTCGATCGCCTACGCAAACGACCTCATGCCCGGTTGGACCGGACAGCCCCTCGCAAGTGCACTTCGCGAGCGCTCCGGTCTTCCTGCAGCCGTGCTGAACGACGTGCAGGCCTACGGCGTCGGCGAGGCACGTTGGGGAGCCGGGCGCGGCGCAGACACGTGCGTGGTCATCGCAGCGGGAACAGGCGTCGGAGGCGCGATCATCGCACATGGGCGCATCGTGCGCGGCAAGCATGGATTCGCTGGTGAAGTGGGGCATATGGCCTCCGCGGCCGCAACCGGCATCCCCTGCGTCTGCGGAGGCAGCGGGCATTTGGAAAGCGTCGCGGCCGGCAGCGGGATCGAGGCGCGCTACTTCGAAGCAACCGAAGAGCGTCTTACCGGAGCCGAAATCTCGAAACTCGCCGCCGCGAACGAACAGCCTGCACGTCGCATCATCAAGGAAGCGGGCTTTGCGCTCGGCCAGGCGATCGCCGGCCTCACTAACATCCTCGACCCCGAAATCGTCATCCTATCGGGATCCGTCACAAAGGCGGGCGACGAATGGCGCGCCGAGGTGATGCGCGGATTCGCGAGCCAGATTCCCGAAGCCCAGCGCGACCTTCCCATCGTCGATGCCGCGCTCGGCGCCACGGCCCCCCTCGTCGGCGCAGCCGAGAACCTCCTCGATACCCTGTAACACCACCGCGCAGGACGAGACGGAGCGCAGCGCGCGATCCCCCACCCTGCAATCACGCAAAGGAGCATATCATGGTCGATCCCATCATCCAGCAGCTCAAGGGCAAGCTCATCGTGAGCTGTCAAGCCTACATGGGAGAGCCGCTGCGCCACCCCGAGACAATGGCGCAAATGGCGCGTGCATGCGAACTCGGCGGCGCCGGTGGCATCCGCTGCCAAGGTCTTTCCGACATCTCCGCCATCAAGGGCCGCACAGAGGTCCCCGTCATCGGCATTTGGAAGGAAGGGCATGAGGGCGTCTACATCACGCCGACGTTGCGCCATGCACGCGCCTGCGTGGCGGCAGGCGCCGACATCGTGGCCGTCGACGCAACCGACCGTCCCCGCCCCGACGGCAAAACGCTCGAAGACACCGTGCACCCGCTCAAGGAGGACGGCGTGCTCGTGATGGCCGACTGCGCCACGATCGAGGACATCCGCCACGCCTTCGCGATCGGCTGCGATATCGCCTCGACCACGCTCTCCCACCCCGGCGCTGCCATCGATTGCGGCATGGCCGACGGTCCCGACGTGGCACTTGTCCGCCAGGCGACGTCGGAATTCCCCGACAAGCCTGTCATCTGCGAAGGTCGCGTGCATACGCCCGCCGACGCGAAGGCCGCCATGGATGCCGGCGCCTGGGCGGTTGTCGTGGGCACCGCGATCACCCATCCCACCTCGATCACGAGCTGGTTCGTGGAAGCAGTCGAAAAGTAAAGTAAGCTGCCCTATCCGATTGCAACGAAGGCCGCAACACTGCGCACATGCGCAGAGCCGCGGCCTTTTCTTTCATAAGAAGCTTCGCGTCGAGAAGCGGTTTCCCACGCGAAAGCCGAGCGCTACTTCAGCAACTTCCCACGCAGCACGACGTGCTTCACGGCAAGATCGGCGCCGAGCACCACAGCGTCGGCCACCTTGCCGGCTTCGAGGCTGCCGCGCTCCCCGTATACGCCAAGAGCACGCGCAGGAGCGACCGTCGCAGCTCGCACGGCATCGACGAGCGGAATCCCCATCTTCGTCACCGCCATGCGCAAACACGCCATCACGCTGCTCACGCTGCCTGCAAGCGATCCATTGGCAATCGTGGCGCGGTTGCCATGAACGGTGAATTCCTGCCCACCGAGCTCGAACGTGCCATCGCCTAACCCGCATGCACGCAGCGAATCGCTGATCAAAATCATGCGATCGGGGAATAACCGGAACGCCAGGCGGACCATGGCAGGATGGATATGCACGCCGTCGGCAATGATCTCGCAGGTGACATCGTCTCGATCGGCAGCAGCGGCAATCGGACCGGGATCTCGATGATGCAGCGACGGCATGGCGTTGTAGAGATGTGTCATGTGGCGCGCCCCCGCTTCGAACGCTGCGCGCGCGTCGTCATAGGTTGCGCACGTATGGGCGACCGAAACGCGCACCTTGTCCGAAACCTCGCGGATGAAATCGAGGTTGCCCTCTTCTTCGGGAGCAACGTCGACGAGCTTGATCTTTCCCTGCGCCGCCTTCTGCCAGCGCGCGAACTCGGCAGCCGTGGCTCCCCGCACATACGCCGGGTTTTGCGCCCCGACCTTACCCGGCGCGATGAAGGGGCCCTCCATGTTGATGCCGGCAATGGCCGCCTCGTCGGGTGCGAGCTCGTGCGAGGCGATGGCCGTCACAATGGGAATCAGCCGCTCTTCAGGCAACGTCATCGTAGTCGGGAATATCGCTGTAACGCCCTCTCGTGCCTCGTAACGGGCGATTGCGGCAATCCCCGCATCGTCGGCGTCGCAGAAGTCATGCCCCATCGCTCCGTGGAAATGAACGTCGATAAGTCCCGGAATGACCCAACAGCCCGAAGCATCCAGCGAATCGCTCGGCGCGCTCTCTTCCTGCAATTCGCGTACGAGCTTGCCGTCTTCGATGAACAGGTCACGCTCCTCGAATCCCGCGCCGCTGAATACTTTGCCACCTGAGATTATCATCGCAGCTCCTTCGCTTTCTTTTCCCCGGTGCGGCTCGAAGCAACGCGCCCGGCACCCTTTATGCCCCATACGATACCGCTGTTTCCGTCGACGTGGACAAAAAGAGCCGATTTGCGAGCCGCACCTCGTCTATGGAAAACAGGGGAAACGCTTTCGATAGCGTTTCCCCTGGTCATGGTTTCTTTGTCGGAAGCGGCGACTTCGGCGTCACAGCTCAAACCTCGCATTTCGCTTGATTTTGTCCACAAACCGCCTTTTTCGAGAAAGAGCACGTCGAACTCGAAAAGAGCGCCAATGCCTCCCGAAAAGGCCGCACACGCCAGCAGCCGACAACGCCAACGCGCCCCCCTGTCGCTTACAGAAGCGCACCGGCCTCCTTGTCGACCACGACGGTGACATCGGGATGCAGCTGCAGCACGCTCGCCGGAACCTGCGGAACGACCGGCCCGCACACCACATCGCGAACGATCTCGGCCTTGCCCGCACCGCTCACCACAAGCAGGATTTTGCGTGCCTTCATGATCGTGCCGATGCCCATGGTGTAGGCTTCGCGCGGCACGTCGTCAGCAGAATCGAACAAGCGGCTGTTGGCCTCGATCGTGCTCTCCGTCAGCTCCACGCAATGCGTCGCAACGGGGAACGAGTCGCATGGCTCGTTGAAACCGATGTGCCCGTTGTGGCCAAGACCCAGAAGCTGCAGGTCAACGCCACCCGCCTCGGCGATCGCATCCTCGTATGCCGCGCATGCGGCCTCGGCGTCGTCCATCGCGCCGTCGGGGACATGCGTCTTCGAAACATCGATGTCGACATGATCGAACAGGTTCTGCTGCATGAAGTAGCGATAGCTCTGGTCATGAGTGCCGGGGAGGCCGCGGTACTCGTCGAGGTTGAACGATTGAGCCTGCGCGAAGCTGATCTCGCCCGCATCGCACGCGCGTACAAGCTCGGCATACAGCCCGATCGGCGTTGTCCCCGTTGCAAGGCCAAGCACGCTTTCAGGCTTCGCCTTGAGCTGATCGGCAATGACAGCCGCAGCGGTCTTGCTCATCTCATCGTAATTGTCGGTTACCACTACGTTCACGATACTTCCTTTCAAACGAGACGCGATGCGCCTCCCTCTCTTCCTGCGAAACGAATCGCGGCCTTACGTCCAGAATTCCACCATCTCGATGAGACTCTGATATGCCCACGGATAGATGTCGGAATACCATCCGGTTTCAGGCACGAAGCACACGAGCACGCTGTACAGCACGCTTATCGCGACAAGCGCCAGCAGCACCTTCGTGAAGATCTGCGCCATGGCCGAGCCGGGCGCAAGGTTCTCGTTCACGATGAAGGCGAGCAGCACCACGGCCGCCAAGAGCATGAAGCTGAAATCAGCATAGTAGCGCTGGAGGATTCCCGCCATCTCCGCATCGACGAGCGCGACGAGAACTCCCGTAGCGAGCAACACGACGATCACGCCGAGAATGGTGCGCGTCGAGCGCTGGGAAATGCGCAACCGCAAAATCCGCGGCGCGAACGGGAGAAGCCACAGCACCGGAAGGCATGCGAGCACGCCGCCGAACGTAACCTCTTTGATCGTCTGCCCCAGGTACGTCGTGTCGAAGGGTGCGGCCTGCAGATAGGGAAACGTCCCCGTCACGCACGGCGGCTGCAGGAAATACGCGAACAACGCCGGCGCAAGGCGCCCGAAATTCACGCCGCGCTTGGTCATGTCGTTCACGGTAAGGTTATAGTTCGCGCCAAAGTCGGTGAACGACCCAAAGCGAGCATGGTTGTACAGCATAATCCCCGCAGCGACAACAAGGTACGGCGCGATAAGGCAAGCGAACTCGCGCGCACCATGCTTCGTGAAGAGCTTCCTCTCGGTGATGTAGGGGCGCCAAAACAGAGGAAACGCCAGAAGAGAGAGCACAAGCAGTTGAGGGCGGCACCCGGCGACGAGCGCCATGCAAAAGGAGCCCGCAAGGTACCATCCGCACGGGCGGGACGAACCACGCCCGCACATCCAGAAGTACAGCCCCCAAACCGAGAATGCAAGGCCGCACATAATAGGCAGAGAATAGAACGTTGGGAACTTGATGAGGTAAAGAATGCCGCAACAGCTGACAAGCACGATCTGCAGCAGCAAGTAAAGGCCAAGGCTCACCTGCTTGAAATGGTATCGAGCGAAACGGTCGAGAAGAGCAGAGCATCCAAGTATGAACGCGATGGCCGCCAGCAAGACACCGATCGCCGTGGGGAAATTCACCCCCGTAGCAAGGTAAAACGGCAGATAAAACAAAAGCACGGGAACAACGCCGAAATAGACGTAGTAGTGGCCGTCGTAGTAGGCGACGTCGAAAAGGTACGACTCCCCTGTCTCCTTTTGAAGTTCGTCACGCGCGCCCTTGTCGTAAGGATCGCTCATCTGCTGGAGCCACTCCGGAGGCTCCTCCTCGAGATAGAGCTTGCCCTCGGACATCGATTTTGCGAGCTCGGCGTACTGCTGCGCATTATCGCCCCCCACCTCAAAGGCGTTCACGAGGCTATGCCCGTCCCAGGAGCCGGAATTATAGTTCGACGTTGCCACACCCACGAGGTTAGAGCCCATGAAAAGAAAAGACGACACGAGAGCGACCTCGATGACCACCGCGGTGACGATTCCGGCTTTCGACTCCCGCGGACGACGCCTGATGCTCACGCGATAGATGCTCGACCCTGGTCGAAACAGATACGTGAGCGCGAGAACGATCGCGACGCCGCCGAACCTCACGAAGTTGAACGTGAAAGCGCGATGGGCGTTCAATTCGAGCCGCGTCAAACGAACCGGATAGCTCGTATCCTCGTTTCCGACGAGTTCGATGCGCAGATTGTCAACGCGCCCGGACGTTTTGAGGTTCAAGTATTGGCTTTCCGACACCATCGTCGAGATATCGACATCAGGGACGCCGACCGTATACTCGGTCGAATCGAAATACGTGTGGTGGGCATCATCGGTGAACTGCACCTTGAACGTGAGGTTCTGCGCGGGCTGCGTCCAATCGAACTGCAAATGAACGTTGTGAACCTCAGTGTTGAGATTGGAGAATTCGATGACGTTATCGACCTCGGTGATCTTGTACTGCTCATCCGAGGTTTCCTGCAGGGTAAGGGCGTCGCTCAAATCGATGGTGTTGTAATTCATCGACAAGAAATAATTCATGTTGAAGACGAACGTCTCGAGCAAGAAAGCGATGAGAAGAATGGTAGCGGCGACCTTGCCGATGTGCGCAAGCAACGAACGTCTCGGCAGGACACGAGATTCGTAGAGGTACTTGATATTCCGGCGTATCGTTGGCATGACTCGTCATTATACAGCAGAAGGGCTCCGATACCCGATCGGAGCCCTTCTCAAGAGCAGGACTAAACGAAGAAAGCGCAGCTTACAGGTTGAGAGCCTTCTTGACGTCGGCATAGACGACCTGAGGATCGCGATCGCCATCGATGGAAACGAGCAGATCGCAACCGCGGTAGTAGTCGATGAGCGGGCTCGTGGACTTCTCATACACGTCGAGGCGATTGCGAACGGTGGCCTCGTTGTCGTCGTCGCGTTGATACATCTCGCCGCCGCACTTGGGGCACGACGCGTCGGCTTCGGAGCCGATGTAGCCGCATTCCTTGCACATACGACGCGACGTCAGACGCTTGACGATGACCTCGGAATCGACATCGATGAGAAGAGCGGCGTCGAGCGGGCGCTCGACTTTCGAAAGCTCGGCATCAAGCGCAACAGCCTGAGCGGACGTGCGCGGGAAACCGTCAAGGATGAATCCCTTTTCGGTGTCGGGCTCGGACAAACGCTCGGTGACGAGACCGATGATGACGTCATCGGGAACCAGGTCGCCGGCGTCCATGTAAGACTTCGCCTTCTTGCCGAGCTCGGTGCCAGCCTTCACGGCAGCACGAAGCATGTCTCCCGTAGAAATATGGGGTGTGCCGAATTCCTCAACGAGCTCGGCGGCCTGTGTGCCCTTGCCTGCGCCCGGAGCGCCTAACAGCACGATGTTCATGTTTGAATATCCTTTCAATCCATGTGGATAAAAGCGGTGCACTTCATTGTATCAAACGCCTTGCACCCTGAGCGAAACTCCATGCAAACGAAAAAGCCGCAGACGTAAAACGCCTGCGGCTATAACAGTCAGCTTCGATGATGACTACTTGAAGAAGCCGTCGTAGTTGTGCATCTTGAGCTGGCTTTCGACCTTGCTCATGGTGTCGAGCGCAACGCCGATCATGATGAGAATCGACGTACCGCCGAATGCCTGGATAAGCTGGTTTCCGCTGAAGTAGAAGATGATCGTCGGGATGACGGCAATGCAGGCGATGAAGATCGCGCCCGGGAGCGTCACGCGATGAATCACGTTCTTGATGTAGGTCACCGTAGCAGAACCCGGGCGAACACCGGGGATGAAGCCGCCCTGCTTGCGCAGATTGTCCGCCGTGTCTTCGGGGTTGAACACCATCGAAGTGTAGAAGTACGCGAAGAACACGATGAGCAGCACGGTGAGGATCCAGTTCAGCCAACCGGTGGACACCGCATCCGCGAACGCGGTAAGCCAACCGACGTTGAACAGCGCGGCGAGCTGAGCCGGGAAGTAGATGATGCAGCTCGCGAAGATGATCGGGATAACACCCGCGGCGTTCACCTTCAACGGGATGTAGGTGGACTGGCCACCCATCATCTTACGACCCTGCACGCGCTTGGCATAGTTCACCGGGATGCGGCGCTGCGCACGCTCGATGAAGATGATCGCCGGGATGCACGCGAGCACCACGACGAGGATCAGCACCGTGATGGCGATGCCCATGCCCATGTCGGCCTGCAGATTGATCGACGAGAAGATCGCAGACGGAACGCGCGACACGATGCTCACAAAGATGATGAGCGACATGCCGTTGCCGATGCCGCGCTGAGTGATGAGCTCGCCCATCCACATGATGAAGGCAGTGCCCGCCACAAGCGTGAACACGACGATGATGTCCGTGACGACTTCGGGAATCTGGTCCGTGAAGACGACGCCGTAAGCAGACGACTTGAACAGAAGCAGGTAACCGATTGCGTTGATCAGGCCAAGGCCGAGCGTCAGGTAACGCGTGACCTGGGTGATCTTACGACGACCAGTCTCGCCTTCCTTAGCCCAACGCCCCACCGCGGGGATGACACCCTGCATGAGCTGCATGATGATCGACGCGGTGATGTAGGGCATGATGCCGAGCGAGAACACCGAAAAGTGAGAAAGCGCACCACCGGTGAAGAGGTCGAGCATGGTCATCGATACGCCCGAGCCCGCAAACGAATTCGCGAACTCGTTGAACGGGATGCCGGGAACCGGGATATAGGCGCCAAAGCGGTACAACGCCAAAATCCCAAGCGTGAAGAGGATCTTCTTGCGAAGCTCCGGCACCTTGAACGCGTCAATGATAGAGCTTAGCAAGGCTCTTCGACCTTTCCTCCGGCTGCTTCGATCTTCGCCTTAGCGGAAGCAGACACCTTATCGACAGCCACGGTGAGAGCCTTGGTCAGCTCGCCGTCGCCGAGGACCTTCACGAGAGCGTCAGAATGCTTGATGATGCCCTTTTCCTTGAGGGTATCGCCGTTGACGACGTCGCCAGCCTCGAACTTCTCCTCGAGACGGGAGACGTTGACGGGCAGGTACTCCACACGGTTGAAGTTGCGGAAACCAGGGAGCTTCGGCAGACGCATCGCGAGCGGGGTCTGGCCACCCTCGAAACCGGGGCGCTTGCCGCCGCCAGCGCGAGACAGCTGACCATTCAGGCCACGGCCAGCGGTCTTGCCATAGCCGGAGCCGTTGCCGCGACCGACGCGCTTGCGATTCTTGCGAGAGCCCTCTGCCGGCTTGAGATCTTTAAGTTCCATGTTGTTGTAACTCCTTACAATCGCTTCCGGGATACCTTCCCGGGGCTGGCAGCTCGCCGCCAGCAAACTTCCTATACACCTAGGTTGGCGCAACCGGAATCCGGCGCGCCAACCCAAGATTATGCCTTATTGAGAATATGTAGTCGGGAGAAACCCAAACTACAGCTCCTCCACCTTAACAAGATGCTTGACCTTGAAGATCATGCCGCGGACAGATTCGTTGTCCACGAGGTCGTGCGAACGGCCGATCTTGCCAAGACCCAGGCTCTTAAGCGTAGCGAGCTGGTCCTTCTTGTAGCCGATGGAGCTTTTGACCTGCGTCACACGCAGGGTCTTCTGAGCGTCAGCCATTGCTAGTTCTCCTTTCCGCCGAAGATCTGAGCAACAGACATGTTGCGGCGCTCCGCAACCTCGACCGGGCTCTGCATCTTCTGGAGACCGTCGGCAGCAGCCTTCACGACGTTCATCGCGTTGTTGGTGCCGAGGGACTTGGCGAACACGTTCTTGACGCCAGCGAGCTCCATGACCGCACGGGCAGGGCCGCCAGCGATAACGCCGGTACCAGGAGCAGCCGGCATGATGAGGACGCGGCCAGCGCCGAACTCGCCCACGATGTCATGGGGAACGGTGCCTTCCTTGGTGATGGGCACGGAGAACATGTTCTTCTTCGCGTCATCGACGCCCTTCTTGATGGCCACAGGCACTTCCTTGGACTTGCCGAGACCGATGCCCACGCGGCCGTTGCCGTCGCCGACGACGACGAGCGCGGTGAGCGCGAAGCGCGTGCCGCCCTTGACGACCTTGCACACGCGATTGATGTAAACGACGCGCTCCTGGAGCTCAGGAACGGCAGCGTTTTCTTGCTGTTTGCGAGCCATACGCTTAACCCCTTCTAGAATACCAGGCCTGCTTCACGGGCAGCGTCGGCAAGAGCCTTGACGCGTCCATGATACAGGTGGCCGCCGCGGTCGAAGACGACCTTCGTCACGCCTTTTTCCTGAGCCATTTTACCGATAATCGCGCCGAGCTCGGCAGCGCCCTCAACGGTGCCGCCCTTCTTGCCCGTCGCCTTGAACTCGGGGCCGAGGGTGGAAACGCCGCAGATGGTGGTGTGCGACACATCGTCGATAACCTGCGCGTAGATGTTGGAGTTGCTGCGCGTCACGCAAAGGCGCGGACGCTCAGGCGTACCGGAAATCTTGCCACGCACGCGACGATGACGGCGGGCCAAGCCTTTCTCATGCTTCAAATCATTGGTTCTCATGATGATCCCTTCAGTAATGTTCCGTAGCGCTTAAGCCCACTAGTCGCTCTTAGCAGCCTTGCCAAGCTTGCGACGCACAACTTCGCCTTCGTAGCGAATGCCCTTGCCCTTGTAAGGCTCCGGCTTGCGCCACTTGCGAATATCGGCGGCAACCTGGCCAACCTGCTCTTTGCTCGCGCCATGAACGACGATCTCGGTCTGGCTGGGAACCTCGTAGGAGATGCCTTCGGGGGCAGCGATGATGACCGGATGCGAATAACCGAGGGAAAGCTCGAGATCGGTGCCCTTGAGGGCAGCACGATAGCCGACGCCGACGAGCTGGAGCTTCTTCTGGAAGCCCTTCTCGACGCCCTCGATCATGTTGTGGATAAGCGTACGGGTGAGACCATGGAGGCTCTTGGCCTCGCGGGAATCATCCGGACGGGAAACGATGATCTCGTCGCCTTCGCGAACGATGGTCATCATGGGGTTGAAGCTGCGATGCAGCTCGCCCTTCGGGCCCTTCACCGTCAAGTCGTGACCGTCGATGGTCACCTCGACGTTGGCAGGAACGGCGACGGGCTGTTTGCCAATACGCGACATATCTTTGCCTTCCTTTCCTACCAGATGTAAGCGATAACCTCGCCGCCGATGCCCTTGTTGCGAGCGTCGCGGTCGGTCATAACGCCTTGGCTAGTCGAGATGATTGCAGTACCGAGGCCGCCAAGAACGCGCGGAAGGTCGTTCTTGCCAGCGTAGATGCGCAGGCCCGGCTTGGAAATGCGCTTGATACCGCGGATGGTCTTGGACTTCTTCGGGCCGTACTTCAGCGTGATCTCGAGGGTCGCGCGGGGTTCGCCGTCGATGACTTCGTAACCCTGGACATAGCCCTCTTCCTGCATGATGCGGGCGATCTCGACGAGTTTCTTGCTCGACGGCATGGAAACCGTCGGCTTGCCGACAGAATGAGCGTTACGCACACGCGTAAGCATATCTGCGATGGGGTCGGTCATGCTCATTTTTGTTTTTCTCCTTTGATTCTTGATGAGCCTGAAGCGCTCGGTTCGTTGGCGCCCTTAACGCCTCCGCCTGATGCGCCGGCACACCCTAGCGTGGACAGGTGCTTACCAGGAAGCTTTGGTCACGCCGGGCAGTTCGCCTTTGCTCGCCAGCTCGCGCACGCAAACGCGGCACAGGCCGAACTTGCGATAGTAAGCGCGCGGACGTCCGCAGCGCGTGCAGCGGTTATGCTGACGCGTGGAGAACTTCGGCTCGCGCTTGGCTTTGGCGATCATCGATTTCTTAGCCATGCATTCCTTCTTTCTTGCTTTAAAGGCGGCCTCCCTTAGGCTGCCTTAATGCTGAGGTTACGCAAACGAGCCGCACAAAGCGGCTCCGCTTGTTTTACTTGCTCTTGAACGGGAAGCCGAGCGCCGAAAGAAGCGCGAAGGCGTTCTCGTTGTTCTCCGCGGTGGTGACGAAGGTGATGTCCATGCCGCGGGTGCGATCGACCTTGTCGTACTCGATCTCAGGGAAGATCAGCTGCTCGGTGATGCCGAGGGTGTAGTTGCCGCGACCGTCGAAAGACGTCGGGGAAATGCCGCGGAAGTCGCGAACGCGCGGAAGCGCGGTGGACAGCAGGCGGTCAAGGAATTCCCACATGCGGTCGCCACGGAGCGTGACCTTGCAGCCGATGGCCTGGCCCTCGCGGACATGGAAGCCTGCGATGGACTTCTTGGCGCGGGTGA
>CAKUIV010000034.1 GCA_934661105.1 uncultured Ellagibacter sp.
ATAACCATGGCAATTAACAGAACTCCGGTTCTTAAGCGCTGCCGCCAGCTGGGCCTTGATCCCGTTGTGCTGGGGTACAGCAGCTCTAAAACTTCCAAGCGCGAGCCCAAGCGTCGTCGCAAGGAATCCGAATACGGCATGCAGCTTCGCGAGAAGCAGAAGGTGAAGTTCATCTACGGCGTTCTCGAGAAGCAGTTCCACGGCTACTTCGAGAAGGCCAAGCGTATGCCGGGCATCACCGGCGAGAACCTGATGCGCATCCTCGAGTCCCGTCTCGACAGCGTCGTCTTCCGCCTCGGCTTCGCCCGTACCCGCAAGGAAGCCCGTCAGATCGTCACCCACGGCCACATCCAGGTGAACGGCCGCCGCGTTGACGTCCCGTCTTTCCGCGTGAAGGCCGGCGACGTCGTCTCCGTGGCCCCCAAGTCCAAGGAACTGCTCGTCATCAAGAGCGCTCTCGTTTCGAACGCCCGTTTCGAGGTTCCGGCTTGGCTCGAGGTTGACATCGAGAAACTCCAGGGCAATGTTTTGGCCCTTCCGCAGCGCGATCAAATCGATTTGGACATTAACGAACAGCTTATTGTCGAACTTTACTCGAAGTAATCGCAGCATAGTAAGGAGGCTTACTCAACATGACGGAGTTCATGAGGCCTACTGTAACAACGGAAGAAGTCAACGACCGAGTAGCTCGCTACATCGTCGAGCCTCTCGAGCGCGGTTACGGCCATACGCTCGGCAACAGCTTGCGTCGCGTGCTTTTGTCCTCGCTTGACGGCGCCAAGGCGACCGCCATCCAGATCGAAGGCGTGCAGCACGAGTTCACCACGGCCGAGGGCGTCATCGAGGATATCACCGACATCGTGCTGAACGTGAAGGGCCTCGTTTTCCAGGCTCTGAACGACGACGTGACCGAGGCGACTGCACATGTGCTCGCCGAGGGTCCCTGCACGGTGACCGGTGCCGACCTCGACGTCCCCACCGAGTTCACGCTTGTGAACCCGGAGCACGTCATCGCGACGGTTGCCGACGGCGGCACCCTCGACATGACGATTCGCATCGGCGTTGGCCGCGGTTACGTTTCCGCCGAGCGCAACAAGCGCACGGAAGATCCCATCGGGGTCATCCATGTTGACTCGCTGTTCTCGCCTGTGCGCCGCTGCACGCTCAACGTTACCGACACCCGTGTTGGTCAGCGTACCGACTACGACAAGCTCGTTCTCGAAGTCGAAACCGACGGCAGCATCGCTCCGACCGAGGCTGTCTGCCGTGCTGCGAATATCGTGAACCAGTACATGGGCGCGTTCCTGAGCCTTTCCAACAACGAAGAGGAAGAAGGGGAAGAGGTTCCCTCCATCTTCGCGCCTGAAGGCCAGGAGTCCAACGCCGAGCTTGACAAGCAGATCGAGGATCTGGACCTTTCGGTCCGCTCCTACAACTGCCTGAAGCGCGCTGGCATTCATTCCGTCCGTCAGCTCGTCGAGTTCTCCGAGAACGACCTGCTGAACATCAGGAACTTTGGTGCGAAGTCCATCGAAGAAGTGAAGGATAAGCTCATTTCGATGGATCTCAATTTGAAGCAATAGGAGACCGAGATCATGAGACACAACAAGAAGGGGCGCAAGCTGGGCACCGACTGGAGCCACACTAAGGCCATGAAGCGCAGCCTTGTCAAGGCCCTTTTCCTGAACGACCGTATCAAGACGGTCGAGTCGCGCGCCAAGGAGATTCGTCCTGACGTCGACAAGATCATCACCTGGGCGAAGAAGGGCGACCTGCATTCCCGCCGTCTCGCCATCGCTGCCCTGGGCAACGACAAGGAACTCGTTCGCGAGATCTTCGAGAAGGTCGAGCAGGGCCTGTTCGCCGACCGTCAGGGCGGCTACACCCGCATTATGAAGCTTGGCTTCCGCAAGGGCGACAACGCTCCGATGGTCATCATGGAGCTCTGCACCGAGCCCGTGGCCAAGAAGGAGAAGAAGGCCGAGGCTAAGCCTGCGGCCAAGAAGGTTGCTCCGAAGAAGGTCGAAGAGCCCAAGGCTGAGGCTGCTGAAGAAGCCAAGGCCGAGGAAGCTCCCGCCGAGGAAGCGACCGAGGAGAAGGCTGAATAGCTTTCATCTCGCATAAGCGTTTTGCGTATGAAGGGTCGGGCGTTTGCCCGGCCCTTTTCGTTGCGCGGTATACTGCATCAATGCTATTCGACGTCCAAACATATAGTGCACGTGCATCGCGCGTGCATGAGCTCGATGCACGCGCGAAGATTGCGCTGCTTCTCGCGTTCTCCATCGCGCTCTTCTTCGTCGACACATGGACGGGCCTTCTCATTGCGGCTGTTCTCTATGCTTTCGCGCATGCGCTAAGCCGCATCCCGTTCGCCGTTGTTGCCAAAATGGGCATTCCTCTTTACGCCTTGGTCGCGGTCGCGATCTTGTTCGGCTCGATTTCCCTTAACTATCAGGCTCTTCCGGAGCCGACGGACGCCGCACTTCGCATGGCGGGTGTCTTTGCGTTTTTCGCGCCGATTGGGGTTGCGGGGCCCGCCGGAATCAATCCCGTTGGCTTTGGGCAAGCGCTCTTTAACGGCGCTCGCGTCGTCATCCTGCTTTACGCAAGCTTGCTCGTGAGCCTCTCCACCACGTCTGAAGATATCCGCTTCGCGTTCGTGAGCTTCCTGCAGCCGCTTCGTCTGGCGAAAGCCCCCGTCGACGATGCTGCGAGCGCGCTTTCGATCGCACTTCGATTCATCCCTCAAACAGCTCAAGAGCTTGCCGCCGTGCGCAACGCGCAATGGGCGCGCGGGGCGGCATTCGAGGGGTCGGGCGCGCGCGCCGCGCTCAAGGCGTGGACATGCGTGCTCATCCCGCTTTTCGTGCGGTTGTTCCGTCGCGCCGACCTGCTTGCACAAGCAATGGATGCGCGCTGCTATAACGCGCTCGGACCAGGCAGGGCGCGAACTACGCTTAACGTGAAGCGCCTTTGCCCGCGCGAGGTGGCGGTTTTCCTTATAGGGCTCGCAATCGTCGTCTGCCTTGCCGTCTTCTTCTGATCTTTGCCGTTCCCCTCTCGCGGTGCGGGTCGCTACGCGAGCCCAGTCGGCTGTCGAGCGTCCGCGCGGTCGTGGTATAGTGCTGAACTATCAGATTCTTGAGGCCTTCGAGGCATCGGGGGTTTCGGGATGCTAGGAAAATCCTTCGAGGAGGTTTTTGCATGGGCATGATCGTAGACGTGTTCGGGCGCGAGGTTCTCGATTCTCGCGGTAACCCCACGGTTGAAGTGGAAGTGGCGCTCGACGACGGTTCGTTCGGCCGCGCCGCCGTTCCCTCGGGCGCGTCGACTGGCGCATTCGAGGCGGTTGAGCTGCGCGATTGCGACACGCACCGCTACATGGGCAAGGGTGTGCTCGACGCCGTGTCCCACGTGAACGAGGACATCGCCGAGGCGCTCATCGGGTTCGAGGCCGAGGATCAGCGTGCAATCGATGCGACGATGCTCGAAATCGACGGCACCGACAACAAAGGTGCGCTCGGCGCGAATGCCATTCTCGGCGCATCGCTCGCCTGCGCGAAGGCCGCTGCGGAATCCGCCGCGCTTCCCCTTTACAAGTACGTTGGCGGAATCGGGGCGCATGTGCTGCCGACGCCGATGATGAACATCCTGAACGGCGGCGTCCATGCGGACAACAACGTCGATTTCCAGGAATTCATGATCATGCCTGTCGGCGCGGCTACCTTCGCCGAAGCGCTGCGTTGGTGCGCCGAAATCTACCATACGCTCAAGAAGGTGCTGCATGAAGCGGGACTCGGCGGCGGTGTTGGCGACGAGGGCGGCTTCGCTCCCAACTTCACCACGAACGAGGAACCGCTCCAGTACATCGTCAAGGCATGCGAGGCTGCGGGTTACAAGCCCGGCGTTGACATCATGTTCGCGATGGATCCTGCGTCGACTGAGTTCTACAACACCGAAACAGGCACGTACGAGCTCAAGGGCGAAGGTCGCGAGCTCACGAGCGCAGAAATGGTCGACTACTGGGCGGCGCTCGTCGAGAAGTACCCCATCATCTCCATCGAAGACGGCATGGCCGAAGAGGATTGGGACGGTTGGAAGGCGCTGACCGACCGCATCGGCGGCAAGGTCCAGCTCGTGGGCGACGACCTGTTCGTCACGAACTCCAAGCGCCTTGCGAAGGGCATCGAGCTCGGGTGCGCGAACGCCATCCTCATCAAGGTGAACCAGATCGGCAGCCTCACCGAGACGCTTGAGGCCATCGAGATGGCCAAGCGCGCTGGGTACGCCTGCGTGATGAGCCATCGTTCTGGCGAAACCGAGGACACGACGATCGCCGACTTGGCCGTTGCCTGCAACACCGGTCAGATCAAAACGGGCGCGCCGTGCCGCAGCGATCGCGTTGCGAAGTACAACCAGCTGCTTCGTATCGAGGAAGAGCTCGGCGACCAGGCGGAATACGCTGGCCTGTCGGCGTTCTACAACATCAAGGCGCCGGTGGCGTAAGATACGCTTTTACATCGGTTCCTGAATGAGAGGGAACGCGCCTTTACGGTGCGTTCCCTTTTCTATGCGTGCGTGTCGCTCGCGACAGTCCGAAAATGCATGAGAACGATTGGGCCGAGGGCATCATCTTATAGCCGGAAGGCTATAATAAGCATCAACGAATAGGGGCGCGCCGTCGCACTTCGCGACGGCGCGTTTTTCTGCGAAAGGGGACGTAAGGATATGCCAGAAATGATCTCGCTGGAGGAAGCGCGTAACCTCGTGCTCGAGCACGTTGCGGCGACGCCGGTGGAAACGGTATCGGTGCTCGACGCGGTGGGGCGCGTCGCAGCGGCCGATCTTGCAAGCGACATCGACATCTCGCCGTTCGCCCATTCCGCGATGGACGGGTTCGCTGTTCATGCGGCCGATCTTGCAAGCGCGAGCGAAGAGAACCCGGTGGAACTCGACGTCATCGCCGAGATCGGTGCGGGAGACGTGTACGACGGCCCGATCGAGGCAGGTCAGTGCGTGCGTATCATGACGGGCGCTCCGCTGCCGGATGCGGCCGATGCCGTGGTGAAGTATGAAATCGTCGGCATCGTATCGGGCGACGGCAAGCCGGGCAGCCGCGTGTCGTTCACGGCTCCGACCAAGCTCCGCAACAACGTGCGCGAAGCGGGCGAAGAAGCGCGCGCGGGCGAGGTCGTCGTGCATGCGGGCGAGGTCATCGGCACGGCGGGCGTCGGCTTCCTTGCCGGTTGCGGTGTGCTCGAGGTTCCCGTGCATCGCGCTCCGGAGGTCGCCATTGTGGCAACGGGCTCGGAGCTGGTCGACCCGTCCGAGGTGCCGACGGCAGGTAAAATCCGCAACTCGAACAGCCTGGCGCTCGCCGCATGCGCGAAGGCCGCTGGCTGCGAGCCCACGATCCTGCCGATCGTCGAAGACACCTACGAGGCGCTTGAGGAAACGGTGCGTCAGGCCGTGCGCGACTACGATTTCGTCATCACGACGGGCGGTGCGGCGAACGGCGACTTCGACTTCATCAAGCCGGTCGTCGAGGGCACCGGCGAGCTGCTCATGACGACGGTGAACATGCGACCGGGCAAGGCGCAAACGTTCGGCATCGTCGAAGGCACGCCGGTGTTCGGCCTGCCGGGCAATCCTGCGGCGGCGTATTGCGGCTTCGAGATGATCATCCGCCCGGCGCTGCGCAAGATGCAGGGGTATTCCCATTTCGAGCATCCCGTCGTGAAGGCGCGTCTCGCTGTCGACACGAAAAAGAAGGACCCGCGTCGCTTCTTCCTGCGCGCGACGCTGACCAAGGACGCCGACGGATACATCGTAACGCCCGCGAAGAACCAAAGTTCGGGGTTGTTCGGGCCCATCCAGCGCAGCAACTGCATGGCCATTATGCCCGAGGGCATCGAATCGCGCAGTGCAGGTTCCCTTATCGACTGCGTGCTGCTCGACGTGCCCGAGGAAGTGCTTCTCTAGGTTTACCGAATCGGCCATCCTCGCGATGGCCTGCGAGAAAGGATCATCATGAGCGTTGAAAAACCGGTTTTCGCGATCATCACCTGCTCGGACACGCGCGGTCCCGAGTGCGACACGGCGGGTGACGCGCTCGAATCGCTGATCGAGGAGGCGGGGTGGCTGTGCCGCACTCACATGATCGTGAAGGACGACCGTGCGGGAATCGCTGCCGCCATCAAGCGTTGCGCCGACGAACTGAAGGTCGACATCGTGCTGACGTGCGGCGGAAGCGGCCTTTCCCCGCGCGACAACACGCCTGAGGCGACGCGCGACGTCTGCGAGCGCGAGGTTCCCGGTATCGCCGAGGCGATGCGCTACCATAGCCTGCAGATCACCCCGTACGCCATGCTTTCCCGCGCCATCTGCATGCAGCGGGGGAACACGCTTGTCGTCAATCTTCCGGGTAGCGAGAAGGCTGCCCGCGAGAATTGGGACGGCATCGTCGCGGCGCTTCCCCATGCGGTGAAGATGATGGCTGGCGGCGGGCACTGATCGAGTCGGCTCACGAAACCGAACACGTCCGCTTTGTTTCCAAAAGCGTCCGAATCGACACGTCGTTCGGGCGCTTTTTTCATGAGTGCTATACTTTTCAACCGATTAAAGGCGACGAGAAAGGCTTAAGCGGTGGAGGAGCTTATCAACGGCTTCACGGGGTTTGCCCGCAAGGCTCAGCAACAGCAGAAACAGCAGCATCCCATGCTGCGTTCGACGAAGCCGACGGAAGCGCGCGCACCCGAGGAGGAACCGGCTGAAAAGCCCGTGTTCGACCCCGACGAGCTCGCGCTTATCCCGGAAACCGATCGTCGCTGGTCATGGGTTGAAATCGATTTGGGTGCCATCAGGCACAACGTCGGTGTGGCCCGCAGTCTCATCGGGCGCGACACGCGCTTGCTCGCCGTGGTGAAGGCCGATGCGTACGGGCACGGCGCCGTGCAGGTGGCCAAGTGCGCGCTTGCTGCAGGAGCCGACTACCTGGCGGTCGCCACGGTGGACGAGGGAATCAAGCTGCGCGAGGGGCTCGTCGGCGCGCCTGTCCTTATTTTGTCCCAGCCTCCGATTTCAGCCATTCCCCTTCTCCTTGCCTACAAGATCATGCCGAGCGTTTATACGCCCGATTTCGCCATCGCGTATGCCGAAAAAGCCGACGAGTACGGTGTTCGCGCGCCGTTCCATTTGGCCGTGAACACGGGCATGAACCGCATCGGCGTACGTTACGACGAAGTGGTCGACTTCATGCGCAAGGTGAGCTTCCACCGCGCACTCGATCTGGTCGGGACCTTCACGCATTTCGCGACCGCGGATTGCGAGGGCACGCTCGATTTCAGCATCCAGGCGAAGCGCTTCTACGAAGCGGTTCAGTCGCTGCGCGAGGTGGGAATCGACCCGGGCATCGTTCACTGCGCGAATTCCGCGGCGACGGTGCGCTATCCCAAGGTTCATTTCGACATGGTTCGATGGGGCGTCTCGCTTTACGGCCTGCACACCTGCCCTGAAACGCGCACCATGGTCGATTTGAAGCCGGCCATGAGCGTGCACGCCCGCATCACCGACACGCGCGTGCTCCCCATGAGCGAAGGCGTGAGCTATGGGCTGAACTATCGCAGCCCCGGCAGCGTGAAGATTTGCACGATTCCCGTCGGTTATGCCGATGGCCTGAACAGGCGCCTGTCGGGCCAAACCGACTTCATCGTCGACGGCATGCGCGTGCGCCAGGTCGGCAACATCTGCATGGACCAGTGCATGTTCGAAGTCGATTTACGTACGTACGGCACGCGCCGCCGCATCGACCCGCAGATCGGCGACGAGGTGGTGCTCGTCGGTCGTCAGGGCGACTCCGTGGTGACGCTCGACGACATGGCGAACAAAGTCGGGACGATTCACTACGAGCTTGCCTGTGCATTCGGTATGAGGATGCCGAAGGTGTACGTGTGATGTCGAAGCCTCGTATTCCGCTTGATGAGTTGCGCGCCTCGGTCGAGGCGTGCCATCGGTGCCCGCTTGCCGGAGGGCGGACGCAGACTGTGTTCGGGGTGGGCAATCCCGCCGCTCGCGTGCTCATCGTGGGCGAGGCGCCGGGGAGAAACGAGGACTTGCAGGGCGAGCCGTTCGTCGGTGCGGCGGGGCATCTGCTCGACGAGCTTCTGGCGGTCGCCGGCCTTGCGCGCGAAGACGTGTTCATCGCGAACGTGCTGAAGTGCCGACCTCCCGGAAATCGCGACCCGCGCCCTGAGGAAATCGAGTTGTGCGCGCCGTTTTTGCGCGAGCAGACACGCACCATCATGCCCGATTTCATCGTGACGCTTGGCAACTTCGCGACGAAGTTCATTCTGAAGACCGAGGTCGGCATAACGCGCCTTCACGGGACGCTTCAGCACGCGGGACGTTTCAGCGTGTTCCCGATCTTCCATCCGGCAGCGGCGCTTTACGACGGGTGCAAACGCGAGGCGCTCGAAAACGACTTCGCGACGCTTGGAGGGCTTCTGCGTCAGGCCGGCATCGTCGGCAGCCTGGCTGCCGTGCGAGAGCCAGCCGTCCCGCACGCGCCTGCAGATGCGCAAGGAGCCTCCGCCGACTTGCGGCCGGCGCGGACCGGCGCCGAGGCGCCGATCGCGAACGCGCCCGAACAGCCTCACCTGCTTTAACCTTGGGAAACGATCATGACCTTCAACGCAATCGAATACATCAACACTCCCCGGTGGCTCACCTCTCGGTTGGGGCTCGATCGAACGCGTGAGCTGCTTGACCGTCTTGGGAGGCCTCAGGATTCCCTGCGGTTCGTGCACGTCGCGGGGACCAACGGGAAGGGCTCGACCTGCGCGTTCCTTTCGTCCATCCTCGTTGCGGCGGGGTACAGGACGGGGCTTTTCACGAGCCCCTATATCGAAACGTTCTACGAACGCATCCGCGTCAACGGCGAAAACATCTCCGACGACGAGCTCACCTGGGCCACGCTTCGGGTTCGCGATGCGGCCGAGGCGATGGAAGCGGAAGGCGGCGAGCATCCGACCGAGTTCGAGCTCATGTGCGCCGTCGCGCTCGTGCATTTTGCGCGTGTGAGGTGCGATATCGTCGTGCTTGAAGTGGGGCTTGGCGGGCGCCTCGACTCGACGAACGTCATCGATGCCCCCGAGGTAGCGGCCATAACCTCGATCGCGCTCGACCACACCGACTTGCTCGGCGACACAATCGCCAAGATCGCGCATGAGAAAGCGGGCATCGTAAAGCCTTCGTCCTCTGTCGTGTCGTGGCCGCAGGAACCTTCGGCGATGGAAGCGGTTCGCGGGGCGGCGCGCCGTGCGGGCGACGAGCTCATCGTGCCCGACTTCTCGCTGCTTTCGGTGGGGAAGGTGGAGAATGAGCTCGATGCTCGACGAGACTCTATGTCGCAGGTTGGAGTTCCCATGCGGCAGTTTTCGTATCGTGGGCGGGGTTACAAGACGCGGCTTTTGGGGACGTATCAGCCTTCGAACGCTGCGATGGCCATCGAAGTTGCGGGAGCGCTGCGCGCTCGCGGGTGGGACATTCCCGACGAGGCTGTTGTGCGCGGCATCGCCGAGACGAGGTGGCCCGCTCGCTTCGAGGTGCTTCCCCAACCCGAGGGGTTTGCGCGCGTGGTCGTTGACGGCGGGCATAACCCGCAGGGCGCGGGCGTGCTCGCAGCATCGCTGCGCGACGTGTTTCCAGGTGAGCGCCCGGTGTTCCTCGTCGGCATTCTCGCGGACAAAGACTATCGCCATATGCTCGAGAAGATCGCGTCGCTTGGGAGCGCCTTCGTGTGCGTGACGCCGCCGAACCCACGTGCGCTTTCGGCGGGCGATTTGGCGTGTGCGATCAGGGAAATCGTCGATCCTGAAAACGAGGCGCCCATCGTTGTGGCCTCTGGATTCCCCGATGCAGTGCGACAGGCGCGTGTGCTGGCCGGGGCGGACGGGCTGATCTGCGCGTTCGGAAGCCTCTACTCGATCGGTGACGTGAAAGCCGCGTTCGCCGAGGCATAAGGCGCATCGGCTGTTCGCAAGGCAAGGTTTTTTCTTTTGCATCTCTTCAAGGCGTTGCTTTCGGCAACGCCTTTTTTACGCTATCAAAACTTCATCTCAATAACTATTGATACTTTGTATCGATTTGTTTTAGAATAGTTACTGTATCAGTAACAATTAATCAATGGAAAAGAGGGGAGGGGTTCGTCATGGAGGCGTTGACTGACGTAGTGGTGCTGTCGCGCATACAGTTCGCGCTCACGGTTGCGTACCATTTCATCTTCGTGCCGCTTTCGATAGGGCTCGGGCTGATCACGGCGATCTTCGCGACGAAGTACTATCGATCGGGGGACGAGAAAGACGGTGCGGCAACGCGTTTTTGGGTGAGGATTTTCACGGCGACATTCGCCATCGGCGTGGCGACTGGCATCACCATGGAGTTCTCGTTCGGTACGAACTGGGCCGACTACTCGCGTTTCGTGGGCGATATCTTCGGTGCCCCCCTTGCCGCCGAGGCGCTCTTCGCGTTCTTCCTCGAATCAGTGTTCTTGGGGGTGCTCCTGTTCGGCCGCAACAAGGTCTCGCGCAGGTTCTACACCGTTTCCGCCTGGCTTGTGTGGGCGGGGTCGTGCTTGAGCGCCCTGTGGATCCTCATTGCCAATTCATGGATGCAGACGCCGGCGGGAGCGAGTCTTGCCGCCGACGGGAAACGGGCCATCATCACCGACTTCCTCGCCGCTGCGGCAAATCCTTCGATCGTGCCACGCTATACGCATGTCGTCGTTGCGTTGCTAATCATGGGCGCGTTTGCGTCGCTTGCGGTCGGCGGGTGGTATCTGCTGAAGAACAAGCACGTCGACTTCGCGATGAAGACGGTGCGCATCGGCGCCGTCGTCGGGATCGTCGCCTCCTGCGCCATGATCGTGACAGCACACGCCTCGGCGGTGCAGGTATCGGAGGAACAGCCGACGAAGCTCGCCATGATGGAGGGCATGTACGGAGACGAGGTTCCGCCGCTCTACGCATTCGGCTGGGTTGATGAAGAGAATCAGCAGGTCATTGCTCCGTTCGCCATTCCCGGCGGTACGAGCTTCCTTGCCACCGGCACCTGGGACACCGAATACCAGGGCTTGAATTCCCTTGCCCAGACCGACAAATACGCTGACATGGACGTCGAAGGGCAGCCCGTGAACCTCGTGTTCCAGTCGTACCATCTTATGGTCGCGATGTACGGGCTTATTCTCGTGACGGCGGTGCTCGCAATCGTGTTCACGATGCGAGGGGGGCGCGTCAAATCGATGCGTTGGCTGCAGAAGCTGTTCGTCGTATCGCCTCTGTTCCCGTTCGTCGCTATCCAGGTGGGCTGGATCACGGCCGAAGTCGGCCGCCAGCCGTGGGTGGTCTATCCTTCCACGACCGGCCCCGACGGCGTGTCGTTGCTGACGAGCGATGCGATTTCCCAATCGGTTTCGGCGCCCGAGCTTTTAGCGACGCTCGCGATCTTCGTCGCCGTGTATGCCCTGCTTTTCGTCGGATGGGCGCGCGTGATCTCCCATCTGATCAACCGCGGGCCTGTCGATGTGGAAAAACCTGGTGGCGAGCAGATGCAACCTGCGTGCGCAGCGAACGGCGAAGGCGGTGAGGAACGATGACGGTTTTGCAAGTGCTTTGGTTCTTTTTGATATTCGTGCTGATAGCGGGCTATTTCGTACTGGATGGATTCGACCTGGGCGCAGGTGTTTTATACCCAGCGCTTGCCAAGACCGAAAAGGAACGCGCGCTTGTGCGCCGCAGCATCGGGCCTGTATGGGACGGAAACGAGGTATGGCTTCTCACGGCGGGAGGCGCCTTGTTCGCGGCGTTCCCTCCGGCGTACGCAACGACGTTTTCCGGTTTCTACCTCGCGGTGATGCTTGTCCTGTTCGGGCTCATCGTGCGCGCGGTGTCGTTCGAGTTCCGCGCGCACGACCCGAAATGGGCGCGTGTTTGGGATGCGTGCTTCGTCGTGGGGTCACTGCTGCCGGCGCTTCTGCTCGGCGTTGCGGTGGGCAACGCCTTCGCGGGAATCCCTCTCGCAGCGAACGGCGATTATGCCGGTGTCCCGCTTCTGGGGCTCATCACTCCCTTCACGCTGCTCGTCGGGCTTCTCGGATGCGTGATGTGCCTTGCGGCCGGCAGCCTGTGGGTCGCGCTGAAGACGCCGATCGGAAGCGCGATCCGCGCCCGCGCACGCAAGCTCGCCCGCGCCGTGCAGGCGTTCGCCATCGTGCTGTTCGTCGCGGTGAGCGCGTACGCGCTTATGGGGGTGCGCCCTGAAATCGAGAGCGCGATGTGGCTGCTTTGCTGGGTGTTCGCCGCGGCGTTTCTCGGGTGCGTCATCGCGTCGATCTACGTTGGGCAAGCGCGTGGTTGCGACCTTGCGGCGTTTGTCTTGCAATCGGCGGGGGCGGTCCTCCTCGTGGCACTGCTTGCGGTATCGATGTTCCCGAACCTCGTCGTCGCCGCGCCGGGCAGCGCGGGCGCCACGATCACGGCTGCGAGCGCGGCCTCGTCGGAGCTTTCTCTTGCTTGGATGACGGGGATCGCCGCCATCGGCGTGCCGCTTGTGCTCGTCTACCACGTCATCGTCTATCGCACGTTCCGCGGTCGTTTGAGCGAGAAGGATGTGGCTTAAATGGAGAAGCGGCTGTACTTGAAATGGCTCTCTGCCCTCTGCGCTCTCATGGCGGTTTTCGGAACATGCGTCTTTGCCGTCGGCTACAAGTCGCTCAGCTTCGGGCGCGTTGCGACGGTTGCGGCCCTTATCGCCGCGGCCATCGCGCTTGCCGTGCTTTCCCGTCGACAGGCGCGACGCAGGTAGGAAGGCGTCTCCCGCTTCTCCTGCGGATTATTCGAGCGCAACGAAAAAGGGGACCCGCATATTCGGGTCCCCTTTCAAACTTGGCGAAACGCTTACAGATTGTCGATGTACTCGACCAGGTCGCCGACGGTTTCGAGGCCTTCCGGCTCGCCGAAGTCGACGCTGCACTTCTCTTCGAGGTCGCAGATGAGCTCGACCATGTCGAGGGAATCGATCCCAAGGTCGTCGAACGTGGAATCCTCGGTCACGTTCTCGGGGTCGATGTCGAGGTTCTCCTGGAGAACTTCCTTGATGGTATCAAGCGTAGCCATTGAAGGCGTCCTTTCTCGCGATAAACAAACGCAAGCATTGTACCGTATCGCTTACGCCTTCTGCTTCAAAAGGCCGTAACCTCCATCGTCGCGACGATAAAGAACATTGACGAGGTTGGTGTCGCGGTCGGTGTAGACGAAGAAGTCGTGATCGAGCAGATCGATCTGCACGAGCGCTTCCTCTTCCGTAAGCGGGGCGAACTCCATTTCCTTCACGCGTACGACCTCGTCGGGGGCCAACTCTTCCATAAGGCCGTCGAGGTCGAGCTCTCCGGTGGAAGCGGGGATGGCCGATGCGTCGACGGTCTTCTCGCCTGTGCGGGTCTTGCGGTCGACCACGCGCGTCTTGAACTTGCGCAGCTGGCGCAGCACCTTCGCGGCTGCGACGTCGATGGCGGCGTACATGTCTTCTTCGCGCTCTTCCACGCGGATGATGTGGCCCTTCGTGCGCAATGTGACCTCGCAGGTGTCGGGACGCGGGTTCGCCGGGTTCTTTTCCTTGCTGAGGACGACCTCGGCGTTGAGCGGGTCGATATCCATGACCTTCATGGAGTTGCCGATTTTCGCCTCGGCGTATTCGCGCAGTGCGTCGGTTACAGGCATTTTGCGGCCGGATACGGTAATGCTCATAGTTACCACCTCACAATCGTGGCGAATAAAAAACAGCCCGGGTCGATGGCGCGCAGGCTCATGCGGGTCCGCTGTGATTTTCCCTTGCCCGTTGCATGATTCCTGTGGCTCCTTACCTCGAAGCTGACATATCACAGCATAGCGCAAAACGGCGCGCGTGAAAGGGGGAGATTTGAGTCCTATCCGGCAACACTTTTATGACAATCCCAGGTGAAAGGCGCTTTTTCACGTAAGGAAACGGCCTTGTTGGCCGATAATGGGAGAAACGCCCGAACGCGTGGCGTGCGCCACATGCGTGCACGCCGGATTGGATTCAAGCATGACCGACCATAAGGCACATACCGCACCTGCGTCCGAGGGGAAGCCCTCCGAGCAGGCTCCCATCTATATCAGCGAGGTGCAGGGGCATCAGGCGCGCTATCGCAAGCTCGTGCAGTTCACAAGCTCGTCGACGAAGGCGGCCGGTGCCATGCTCCTCGGCGCCATCGTGGCGCTTGTCGTGGCGAACACTTCCGCGAGCGGTCCGTTCGCGGAGTTCTGGCACACCGAAGTGGGTTTCATCTTCGGCGATAACCACGCAACGCTGTCGCTCTCGCACATCATCAACGACGTGTTCATGGCGGTGTTCTTCCTGCTCGTCGGCCTGGAGATCAAGTACGAGATGACGGTAGGCGAGCTCACCAACATCCGCCAGGCGATCCTGCCTATCGTCGCTGCGATCGGGGGCGTGCTCGCCCCTATCGCGATTTACGCGGCGTTCAACGCCGGCAGTCCTGAAACCGCGGGTGGATGGGGCGTTCCCACCGCTACCGACATCGCGTTCGCGCTCGGCATCCTGGCGCTTCTAGGCAACCGCGTGCCCAACGGCGTGCGCGTGTTTTTGAGCACGCTCGCCGTGGCCGACGACATCATCGCCATCCTCGTGATCGCGGTGTTCTACGGACAGAGCCCGTCGTTGTTCTGGCTTGCGTGTGCGGCGGTCGTGTTCTGTGTGCTTTTGCTCATGAACAAGAGCCATGTGTATTCGTTGTACGCGTATCTGCTGGTCGGAGCCGTGTTGTGGTACTGCGTGTTCATGTCTGGCGTTCATTCGACCATCGCTGGCGTTCTTTTGGCCTTCACCATCCCGTCGGGGTCGCGCGTGAATCTGAAGAGCTTCGTGCGCTGGTCCGACCAGAAGGTGAACGAAGCGAAAAGCTCGTTCGACGCGCAAGCGCCCGTCATCGGCCAGGAAGAGTACCTCGAAACGGTGTCGTCGCTTTCGCGCGTGGCCAAGCAAGTCGTGCCGCCCGCGACGCGGCTCGAGCATCTGCTTTACCCGTGGGTGTACTTCGGCATCCTGCCCCTGTTCGCGCTCACCAACGCCAACGTGGGCCTTGTCGGCGCCGACGTCGCGACGTTGCTCTTAAGCCCGGCGCTGCTCGGCGTTTTCTTCGGGCTCGTGGTGGGCAAGCCGCTCGGCATCGTGGCGGCGAGCTTCATCGTGGTGAAGTCGAAGGTGGCGAGCCTGCCTGAAAACGTGAACTGGATGCATATGGTTGGGGCTGCGATTCTGGGCGGCGTCGGCTTCACGATGTCGATCTTCGTGGCGAACCTGGCGTTTACGGACGTCACCGCGATAGCCGCGGCGAAGCTCGGAATCCTTGCCGCGTCTCTGGTTGCAGGCGTGGCGGGCTTCACGTTCCTCGCTTTGCAGGCGAAGTCGGCACGAGCGCGCGGTGTGGCCTACATGTCGCTTGGCCCGAGCGAGATGCGCCGCCAGACGGCGGGCGAGGAAGCGAACGTCGCATCCGAGAAGCTGCTGAGCGAGATCGACGACCCTGAGGTCATCCGCGGTGTGGAGCGCGCGCTCGCGAGCTGCGACGGCATCGCTGAAGTGGCCGTGCAGCTGGACAAAAGGGAATAGCGCCGGCTTTCGCGTCGACAGCGGTCTTGAGGACGGCGCCGCAATGCGCAGTCGACTCCGGAAATCCGCTCTGGCGTGGTTTCTGCCAGGAAAGTGGAATTTAGGGTCGCGGGCTGAAGAAATCGCGCTATCTCGCTTAGCTCGACCTGGGGAAACGGGGAATGTCGTCTTCTTGGTGAAGCGACATTCCCCGTCAATCGACCCTAAATTCCACTTTCCTGGCAGAAAGGGGGTGCGGACGATTTCCTGGACCACCTACGCGGCGTAGCCCAGGCTCCTGCGGTACTCGTTCGGGCTCATCC
>CAKUIV010000035.1 GCA_934661105.1 uncultured Ellagibacter sp.
GCGGAAACGTCGATGCCGAAGCAGCTCGAAAGCACCACGCTTACGCCGACAGCCCACACCGCAACACGCGCGATGTTCACGAAGATGCTCGAAGACGGCAACGGCGAGTTGTCATGAGAAAGCACTCGACGAAGAATCTTCGCCACCGCATGCGACAGGATAGCCGTGATCGAAAGCGCGACGATCACCGTAAGCGCCGTGGAGAGCCAGTCGACATGAACGACGTTCTGTATGGCGCGATACAGGTCGCTTGTTTGCTCTTCGAGATCCATAATCGTGCGCTCGTTCTACTTCTGAACTGCGGAAATATCGGAAGACGCCTTACGCGACTTGCCTGCGCAGCCTTCCAGGAACAACGTTACCGTCGTACCTGCGCCGAGTTCGCTTTGCACGTCCATATACGATCCGGGACCGAAGAACCCCATAATGCGATCGTGCACGTTCTTCACGGCGATGCCGATGCCCTTGGTGTGCTCCGGGTGCATGATGCCCTGGCGCGCCTCCTCGGTCATGCCCGTGCCGTCGTCGGTGACGCGCAGCACGACATCGTCGCCCGAAATCTCGCCCGAAACCTCGATGGTGAGTTTGCCCTCGGAGGGCATGGCGTGCTGCACCGCGTTCTCGACGAGCGGCTGAACGAGGAACGACGGGACCATCATGTTCTCGCATTCCGCGTCGATGCTCACATCGAGCTCGACGCGGTCTTCGCCGAAGCGCGCGATCTCGAACGTGAAGTAACGCTTCGTCTGCTCCAGCTCGCGCGACAGGTAGATGAGGCTATCGGAGTTCTCGAGCGTGCGGCGATAGAACACGGCGAACTCGCGCAGGAGCACACGCGCCTTGTTCGGGTCGGTTCGGATAAGCGATGCGATGGTGTTGATGGTGTTGAACAGGAAATGCGGGTTGATCTGGTTCTGCAGCGCCTTGAGCTCCATGCTGGTGGCAAGGCGCGCCTGCTCCTCGAGCTGCGCCGCCGCCATCTGGGTGGAAAGCAGCTGACCGAAGCCCTCGGCGATCGACTTCTGCGTCTCGGTGATGCGCTTAGCGCTGCGATAGTAGAACTTGAGCGTGCCGCACACATCCCCGCGCACCAAGAGCGGAACGATGATCGCGGCCTTGATCGTGGTGTTCTCGTGTTCGGGGAATCCGATGTCGATGTTGGTGAACAGCACGCGGGTCGTGCCGTCGTCGAGCGTCGCCTGGGTGGCGTGCGTGCGGATGTCGCTGCCCGTGGGGTTCACCGTTTCAAGATAGCCCGCATACCCGAGAATCTGCGTCTTGTCGGTGATGGCGACGGCGATGGCGGCCGTCGAAGGCAGAAGCAGCTGGCAGATCTCCTGCGCCGAATCGCAATCGAGCCCCTCTTGCATGCTCTCGAGCGTTCGGCTCGCCAGGCGCAGCATTGCGTCGGATTGGCGCGCGCGAACCGAGTCGGGGTCCATCGACAGGCGGATGAACAGCACGATCGACAGCGTGAACACCATGCCCGCCGCGATCATGACGGGAATGCTGTGCGAAGGCGCGATGGCGGTCCACAGAAGCGTACCGCCCGACAGCACAGCGATAATCGCGAGCAGCATCTCGAGCGTGAAGAATCGAGACAGGCCCTCGGGGCGTTTCGGGGCATCGGAATTCGTCGGCGTCTTCGCGCTGCCCGGCACCGCCTCCCCGACCGCTTCGGCGCCTGCGGCGCCTTTTGCAAGCTCGGAAGCGCGCCGCTCAACGGCGTTTGCCGCCTTTTCCGTTGCCTCGTCGATGGTGTCTGTGTGCTCAGTCATCGCCTACGTCCTTCGCGCTGGTACTCCCTTTCGGGACAAGTATAAAGCATTACCCCAAAACGCCGAACTCGTTCAGCGCGAGCATCACCGCAGCAACGATGAGGAAACACCCGAAAACGAAGCGCAGCGTGCGTTCGGGAACCTTCGTGACGAGGCGCGCCCCTACAACCGCGCCCGGAATGGTTCCGACGACGACGGCGATGCCGGCAAGATAGTTGATGTTGCCGAGAAGCGCCTGCTCGATGACGCCGGGGATGGCGAGGATCATCACCGCGATGAGCGATGTTCCCGATGCCTTGCGCATGGGAATGCCGATGACCGACAGCATAAGCGGCACCATGATGAATCCGCCGCCCACACCGACGTACCCCGAGGCCAAGCCCGCAATGAGCCCGATCGCCGCGCCTTGCAGGAGCTGCTTGCGGGAAAGGGAGAGAGAGGAAGTTGGATCGGGAGCAGCCGCAACCGCAGCCACAGGTTCGCCCGAGGAAGTCAGCGAGACCGCGGCCGGTGCGTCAGATTGCGGCGAAAGCCCGACGACGCGCGCTTCTGCACGCGAGGAAGACTTGGAGTCGTAAGATGACGTGCCTGCCGCGACCGCAGCGTCGGCAGCTCCCGCGGGCTGGCAAGCCCGCGGAGCCTTCGTAGCCGGCCGCATCCTGAAAGCCTTCTTGAACATGTTGATCGCCGAATAGCCGATGATGAGGGCGGCGGCGAGCATGACGAGCCAGTCGGGAGAAAGCTGGGCGAGCCAGACGCCGATGGGCGACATGAGCGCGCCGCCGAGCCCGGCGGCGATGCCGAGCGCGGGGATGCAGGTCTTTCCCTTCACGTGGGAAACGGCGCCCGAGATCGAGGTCGGGATGATGGCGAACAGCGACGTCGCCGTGCTCACCGTGGCGCTCATGCCGAACGCGAGGCGGAATATCGGCACCATGACCGTACCGCCGCCGATGCCGAGAAGCCCCGACGCAATGCCGATAACGACGCCCACCAGGGCGGGAACAATAAAATGAACGAGAATCTCCATGGTTTCCCGGTGCTTCCTATTCCTCGATGTTGAGACGGATCTCGCTCGTCAGACCCGGGTCGATGCCGGCATAGCGCGACGACATGGGAACGCTTTCCGCAGGGGAGGCCTGCCACTGCACGGAGGGATCGTCGGCCGGAACAGGAGCATCGGCCGGTTCGGAGCGACGATCGACGCGCGCAGCGCGCGTCGTCACGCGCGCCGTTTCGGCCGCGTCCCGCGTGGCGACGTTGCGCGCCCGCATGACGGCGCTTTTGACGAGCGCCGCGCTGAGCGTCTGGTCGTTTTCCATGCGCGACATGAGCTCCGGCCACACGAACTGGAACTCGAAGTACTTCGAGCAGTTGCGCTGGGCGTACACCGCGGCTTCGGTGCGCGCGGCGCGAGCAGCCTTGCGGTACGCCTTCTTGTCAGGGCGCGCCAAGCTGCGCAGAAACGCGGTGATCCGGATGCGGCGCACGATGCCCGGCTCCAAGAACGGCCCTGGGTACGGCTCGAGCGACGACGGCTTCACCTGCATGAGGTCGATTTGCGTGCGGCTGTATTCCATCTTGCGGTACTCGTAGAGCCAACGGTAGATGTCCTGACGGAAGCGCGTGCCTTCGCTTGCGGTTTCGGGCGGCAGGTGATGAAGACTCCATTTGTTGTCGAACCAGATGTCGGATCCGTACATGCGCAGATCGAGCATGTAGTCCAAGTCCTCGCCGCGCGGGATCCACGGATCGAACGACATCCGCTTGAACGCTTCCTTGTGAAGCGCCAGGCAGCCGCCGCACACGTGGTTCGAGCGCGACAAGCGCGGCGCATGCATGGCGTGCTCGATCCACTTGTTGAAGGCGCTGCCCTGCTGCCAGAAGCGGTTGTACCACTTGTCCTGGCTCTTAGATAGGTAGGAACCTTCCGAATTATAGTAGAACCCCGTCTTCGCGAGGATGGGGATGCCCTTGCGCGTGAGCTTGCCCAAACCGTACATCGCGCGATGGAGGAAGTCCGCGTTCTCCACGACCTCATCGTCGTCGAGGAACACCACCGCATCGAATCCGAGCACGTTCGCAACGACGAGCCCGAGGTTCCGGATCGCACCGTAGCCCGCAAGCCCCACTTCTCGCGTGAGCTTACCGAGCCCCAACTGATCCATGCGGGCACGCACCAGCTTGAGCTCCGCCGCCCCGATGACCGCAACATGCAACTCGGGGAAACGCGCGGCAATCGCCTGCACCTTCTGCGCGGCTTTTCGCTCGAGGGAAGGCTCGCTCGCGACGAGCACGACGATCTGCCCGATGCCGTCGACTTTGGTGAGCGACTCGAGGCAACGCGGCAACTCCCCCTCCTGGGAAAGCGGCGTTGGATGGTCGTACGTGGTTACGATGCTGCCGCCTTCGCGTCGCTCACGCGCCGAAACGAAGGTGGGGATGATGACTACCGGGTTCATATGCTTCCTTTATGGTTCGTGTTGTGCCCCGTCGGCGCCCGCCTTGAAAGACGGCGCCCGAACCTAAGCATTATACTGCACCCGTTTCGACCCTTGCCGAAAGGAGAAGCCTCGAAGCAAAACCCGCATACGTCACGAAGCGGCGAGCCGGTACCCCACGCCGCGAACGGTCTCGATCATCCCGGCCTCGTCGCCGAGCTTCTGGCGAAGCGTCAGCACATGCATATCGACGGTGCGGCTGCCGCCTGCGAAATCCCAGCCCCATACATGCTGAAGAAGCGCATCGCGGGAAAGCGCCATACCGGGGTTCTCCATAAAGTGAAGCAGCAGATCGAATTCGCGTGCGGTAAGGGAAAGCGGCGTTCCCTCGCACGACGCCTCGTGACGCGATTCGGAAATGGAAAGCGGGCCGATGACGATTTCGTCGCCCGCGCCGCTTCGGCGCTCGGCCCCCCACTCGGGCGCGCGGCGCAGAAGGGCGCGTACGCGGGAAACCATCTCCATCATGCCGTAAGGCTTGGTGAGATACTCGTCGGCACCGCCATCGAGTGCGGTGACGATGTCGAGCTCGGAGGTTTTTGCCGTGACCATGATGACCGGAACACGCGACAGACCAGGTGTTTTACGGATTCGTTGCAGGATTTCCAACCCGTCTACCCCAGGCAGCATGATGTCGAGCATCACCACGTCGGGAAGTCGGCGCGCGCAGGCGGCGCGGAATTCGACGTCGTCGGCCATGCCCAGAGCCTCGATGCCCGCCTGCTTCAAAGCGTACAGCGTGAGTTCCCGGATGTTCTCGTCGTCTTCCACGCAGTAAACCATCGCAGACCCTTCCCCACACGCCCGAACCAGTTCGTTCGAGCATAGCACAGGCGACACCTTGGAAGGGACGCGAAGATTATGCGCTCGCCTCGCCTTCCACATGCGCTTTCAGATCGTGCATGCCGGTGATGCGGAAGATCGTCCATTTCGCGACGCGCTCGGCATCGTCGCCCATGCGCTCGAAGTACTTCGCCGCCATGAGCAGCTCGGGCAGATACGTCGCGTCGACATCGCGCGAGCGGATAAGCTCGATGATGTGCGCTTCCGCCTTCGCGTACAGCGCATCGACCTCATCATCGAAGGCGAACACGGCTTCGGCCTTGTCGCGATTCGACTCCTCGAAGCTCTCGAGCGCGAGCTTGGTCATATAGGCGACCTTGCCGGCGGCGCAGGTTATCTCGCCTTCGATGCTTCCCGCGAGGCCATGAGGGATCGCAAGCGCCAAATCAGCCACGTCGCGCGTCTTCGAATCGATGTGCGCCAAGTCGCTCACCAGGCGAAACGATCCCGATACATAACGCAGATCGTCGGCGACCAAAGGCTGCTGCATGAGCATGATGTCAAGGCACGACTCCTCGATTTCCGCGCGAAGGCGGCGCATCTGCTTCTCGCCGGCGATGACCTCCTCGGCAGCGGAGGAATCCCCTTTGGCAAGGGCGAGCCCCGCTTGGGTCACATCGGCGACGGTTTTCTCGCCCAAGCGGTTCATAGCCTGGGCCAGCTCGTCGAGTTGCTTCAGGTATTTCGAACGTGTAACCATCATTGTCAGCTGAACCTTCCTGTCAGGTAGTCTTGCGTGCGTTTCTGCTTCGGACGGGAGAACAGCTCCTTCGTCGGGCCTTCTTCGATGAGCTCGCCCAGGTAGAAGAACGCGGTCTTGTCGGCAACGCGCGTGGCCTGCTGCATGTTGTGCGTGACGACGACCACCGTGCGGTCACGCGCCAGATCGACCATGAGCTCCTCGATGAGCGAGGTGGAGATGGGGTCGAGCGCGCTTGTGGGCTCGTCCATCAGAAGGACCTGCGGCTCGACGGCGAGCGCGCGGGCGATGCACAGACGCTGCTGCTGGCCGCCCGAGATGCCGAGGCCGTTCTGATCGAGCTTGCCCTTCACCTCGTCCCACAACCCCGCGTCGCGCAGGCACTTTTCGACGATCTCGTCGGCTTCCGCGCGCGAGAGCTTCCTCATGCGGCGCACGCCGTACAGGACGTTGTCGCGGATGCTCATGGGGAAGGGGTTGGGGTGCTGGAACACCATACCGACCATGACACGCAGCTCGTTGGGCTCGGTTTCGAAGATGTCGCGCCCGGCGATTTCGATCGTACCTTCGGTACGCACCGTCGGCACGAAGTCGCACATACGGTTGAAGGTGCGCAAAAGCGTCGATTTGCCGCAGCCGGACGGACCGATGAACGCAGTCGCCTTGTTCTTGGGGATGTCGAGCGTGACGTGCTTGAGCGCCTGGAAATCCCCGTACCACAGGTTGAAGTCGCGGATCGAGACGCACGCGTCCCCCGGCGCCTTCGACAGCATGCCCGCCCGCGCGTCCGAAAGCGCGCCTTTCGCCTGTTTGCTTGTTTTCATTGCCGTCATGCGATCAGCCGAACCTTCCCGTAAGGTAGTCCTGCAAGCGCTTATCCTCAGGGGCCGAGAACAGCTTTTTCGTGGGGCCCGTTTCCACCATGTCGCCCACGTAGAAGAAGGCCGTGCGGTCGGACACGCGCGTCGCCTGCTCCATGTTGTGCGTGACGATGATCGCGCAGATCCCCGACGACGCGATGTCGCGGATGGTCTCCTCCACCGTGAACGTGGAAATGGGGTCGAGCGCCGAGCACGGCTCGTCGAACAGCACCACGTCGGGGTGCATGGCGAGCGTGCGCGCGATGCACAGGCGCTGCTGCTGGCCACCCGACAGCGCATGCGCGCTCTGGTCGAGCTTGTCCTTCACCTCGTCCCATAACGCGCCCGCGCGCAGCGCCTCTTCCACGAGCTCGTCGCATTCCTGCGTGGTGCGCACGAGGTTGTGGCGGCGCGGCGCGAACAGGATGTTGTCGCGGATCGACTTGCGGAAGGGCGTGGGCTGTTGGAACACCATGCCGATGGATTTGCGCAGTTCGAACAAGTTTTCCTCACGCGTGTTGATGTTGCGCCCCTGGAAGGTGATTTCCCCCTCCACGCGGCACTTGGGAATCTCGCGGTTCATGAGGTTCAGGCAGCGCAGAAACGTCGACTTGCCGCAGCCCGACGGGCCGATAAGCGCAGTCACCTCGCCTGCGGCGAACCCGAGCGTCGTCGGATGGAGCGCCTCGTTGACGTCGTAGGCGACAGTGACGCCGTGCGTGTCGAGGATGGTGGGTCGCTTCTCTTCGATCATTCGCTTGCGAGCCTCCTTTCCAAGAACTTGCCGACGAAGCGGGCTATCAGGTTGAACGCGAGGATGCACACCATGAGAACGGCGGCCGTGCCGTTGGAGATGGCCTCAAGGTCGGGAACGACGCCTTCCGAGTTGATCTTCCAGATGTGCACGGCAAGCGTTTCAGCCGGGCGGAACACGTTCCACGGGCACGAGGGGCTCGTAAGGTCGAAGCAGGTGAAATCGAGCACGGGGGCGCTTTGACCTGCGGTGAAGATGAGCGCCGCGGCCTCGCCGAACACGCGGCCCGCTGAGAGGACCACGCCCGTGACGATGGCGGGCATGGCGGCGGGAAGCAGCACGTGAATGGCCGTCTCCCAACGCGTGAGGCCCATGGCGAGCGCCGCGTCGCGCTGAGAACGCGGGACGTCTTCGAGCGCCTGCTGGCAGGTGCGCACGAGGATGGGGATGTTGAACATGGTGAGCGCGACGGCGCCCGCGATGACCGAAAAGCCCCAGCCCATCGTGAGCACGAAGAACAGAAAACCGAACAGACCGACCACGATCGACGGCAGCGACGAGAGCGTCTCGATAATCGTTTTCGCGACGCTCGTCACCCAGTTCTCAGGCGCGTACTGCGACAGGTAGATCGCAGCCCCGAGCGACAGCGGCACGCTGATGACGAGCGTGAGCACGAGCAGGTAAAACGAGTTGAAAAGCTCCGGCCCAATGCCGCCGCCGGCCTTGAACTGCTGCGGCTTGCCCGTGAGGAACCCGACGTCGAAGAGCTTTTGCGCGCCGGCGACGAGGATGTAGACGACGATGGCCGCCAGGACGATGAGCACGAGCGCGACGATCGCCGTCAGGATTCCCGTAGCCAGCTTGTCTTGCGAGTTGATGCGGCGAACATGCGCCGCCATGTCGAACCTAGGCACGCTTGGCACCTCCCTTGCGCCCGATCAGGTGAATGACCAGGATGAACACGAGCGACATAAGGAGCAGCAGCAGGGCGAGCGACCACAGAACGTCGTTGTACACCGTGCCCATCGCCTCGTTGCCCATACCCATCGTGAGCACGGAGGTAAGCGTGGACGCTGGCGTGAACAGGCTTGTCGGCATCTGGATGGCGTTGCCGATCACCATCTGCACCGCAAGCGCCTCGCCGAACGCGCGCGTCATGCCGAGAATGACCGCCGTCATGAGCGAAGGCGCGGCGGAACGCAAAACCACGTTCCATACCGTTTGCCAGCGCGTGCACCCCAATGCATAGGACCCTTCACGATATTCGCCCGGAACCGCAGCAAGCGCATCGATGGAAAGCGAGGTGATGGTGGGAAGGATCATGACGGCGAGCACCACCGCGCTCGAGAAGATGCCGAAGCCGGTGATGGTCTGACCTGCGGCGGCGGCCATATCGCGCGTCCAGGCGACGACAACCGTGAGGCCGATCAGGCCGTAGACCACCGACGGAATGCCGACGAGCAGTTCGATAAGCGGCTGGAACACACGGCGCCCGAACCCCGGCGCCACCTCGACGACGAAGATCGCCGAGCCGATGGCGACCGGCAGCGCGAACAGAGTCGACAGCAGCGTCACCGAGAACGAGCCGGCGATCATGGGAAGAGCACCGACCGTCGGCATGCCGTTTGCGTCGTCCTGGTGGGGGTTCCACGTGTCTCCCGTGAGGAAGGCGCCCAAATCGATGCCGTCGACCGCGAACGTCGCGATGCCGCGCTGGGCGACCATGGCGATGAGCGTGACGACAAGAAGCGCCACGAGTGCGATGCAGGCACCCGTGGCGCATTTCCCAACCAGTTCGACACGGCTTTTCTGTAAACGAGCCATGTTGTTAGAACTCTCCTGGTTTCAAATGTGCTGGATACGTTATTTCGAGGCAACCTTGCCGGAAGCGTCCTTCTCGACCTTCATGCCGGAGACGGGGATGTAGCCCTGCGCTTCGACGAGCGAGCCCTGAACCTCGTCGCTCATCATGTAGTCGATGAACGCCTTGGTGGCCTCGTCGGGGTCGGCCGCGGTGTACATGTGCTCGTAGGCCCAGATGATCCAGGAGTTGTCCTCGACGTTTTCTTCCTTCGGCTCGACGCCGCCGACCTTGAGCGCCTTGAAGGTGTCGTCGTAGTAGGAGAACGCCACGTAGGAGATGGCGCCCGGGGTGGAAGCGACCATCTTCGCGGCGGTGCCCGAGGAATCCTGCTCCTGCGGCTTGAAGGTGTCGGGGACCTTCGTGCCGGCGAGAACGGCGTCTTCGAAGGTGGCACGGGTGCCGGACCCGGATGCGCGGTTGATGACGGTGATGGCCGCGTCAGCGCCGCCCACTTCCTTCCAATTGGTAACCTCGCCGGTGAAGATGGACTTGAGCTGGTCGATGGTGAGGTCGTCGACGGTGACATCCTTGTTCACGATCGGGCCCATACCGACGACGCACACCTTGTTGTCGGCGATCTTCTTGATGTCGGAGGAATCCTTCAGCTTGCTCTCGGCGAAGACGTCGGAGTTGCCGATTTGGACGGCGCCCTGGGCGATCTGCGTGACGCCCTGCCCGGAGCCGCCGCCCTGGACGGTGATTTGGACGCCGGAGTTCTCTTCCATGAACTGCTCGGCCGCAGCTTCGCACAAAGGCTGGAGCGCGGTGGAGCCGACCGCAGTGATGGAGCCGGAGAGGCTCTTCTTCTCCTCGGTCGCCTTGGAATCGGATTTGGAATCGCTTGAGCTCGAGCTCGAGCCGCAGCCGGTAAGGCTGAACGCGGCGATAGCTGCCGCGGTTCCCGCAGCAGCCCCGACGAAATTGCGACGGCTCATAAGATTGCCCTGCATGTTTGTGTTCTCCCTTCGAGTTTTCGATTTCACGGGAGAGCCTTGACGCAAGGGCGGCCCATCTCCGTGACGAAAGCGATACTAAAACGGGAAAACGCAGCTCACAGGCTCAAAGAGAAGCCATGACGCAAGCATGACGGAAGTTTACGGGCATCTTACGAAACCGGGCGCAGGCAATTTACATTGGGAGCGTTTGTAAAGGAGGTGCGAAAAACGAGGCGAGGAATGGCAGCCTGTGACGGTTTTGCAAACGAGGAAGCGGAAAATCACTCGCGAGTGGCGGCTTAAGACGCTTTTGCAAAGCGCATTGCCCATCGAAGCCCTCGGTCTTGGCGGCCAACGACGGGTTTGCAAGAAATAACGGGTTCCCTCGTTTGCAAAAGCGTCACAAGCTGCCATGGGAAGGCCCTTTTCTGACGGCGCTTTTGCAAACCCGTCGCAGGCCGCCATCGAAGAGCCATTTCTTGCGGGAAGTTTTGCAAAAGCGTTCCAGACCGCCATTCACGGCGGGGAAACGGGGGTATTCGGGGACGAACGGTCTTTCATAAGCGCGAGAAGAGCACGCAAGCGAGAAGGACGGGGCAGATGCAGCCCGGCGTGGAGGGTCTCGGACGCACGGCGCTTCGCAAGCGCTCGAGAACTCGGGAACGCGCCCGGGCACAACCTATTCCCAAGCCGCGACCGGACGCGGCCTATTCCCGGCCCAAATCACGCCAGCTCGAGCCGCCGCTGCCCCGGCCCGACTTGTTGCGCTTCATCTTCGAGGAAGCGGCCGAGGTGCGGCGCCCACCGGCGGAACCGCCGGTGCCGACCTGCCCGCCGCGGCGCTTGCCGGCGCCCTTGCCTTTCGCGCCCGCTCCGCCGCGTCGAGCCGTGGGCGCCTGCTCATGCTGCTGCCATCTGGCCTGCTCGCGGCGCTCGCGCACGGTTTCGGTCTCGCGTTTCAGCGCGCAGTACGACTCGTAGCGCTCATGGGAAAGCTCGCCCGACTCGACCGCGGCGCGCACAGCGCAACCGGGCTCGTTTTCGTGCTTGCAATCGCGAAAACGGCAGCGCGCCGCCAGCTCTTCGACATCGGCGAAGGCAGCCCCGATGCCCGCATCGGCATCCCATAGCCCAAGACCGCGCACGCCGGGCATGTCGACCACGAAGCCACCACCGGGAATACCCACCATCTCGCGGCTCACCGTGGTATGGCGACCAGCCCCGTCCGCTTCGCGCACCGATCCGGTTTCCTGAACGTCCTTTCCCACCAGCAGATTCACGAGACTCGACTTGCCCACGCCGCTCTTCCCGATAAGGATGGCGACCGTGCCCGCCGGCACGAGCGCTCGAACCGCCTCGACGCTTTCGGGGCTTTCGGCCGACACCACGAGCGTGGCGACTTCGGATCCGACGAGCGCGCGAACCCGATCGCGCACCGCGGCGACCGCGTCCTCGCTTTCAGCCAAGTCGGCCTTGGTGAGCACCACCGTCACCGCGGCACCCGTCTCGTGCGCGAGCACGAGTTCCCGCTCCAAGCGCCGCATGTTCACCTCGACGGCGGGTTGCGTGACGATGACGCGATCGAAATTGGCGGCGAGCACCTGAGGCACCGCGCGCTCGGTGGGATCTTTGCGAACGAATTCGCGCCGACGGGCGCACACCTCGACGATCAGCGCCTTATCGCTTCCGCCCGCGCGGAAAACGCGCACCTCGTCCCCGATGACGGCACGCACTTTCTCACCTTTCACCAGGGCTGTCGCATGCTTGCAGCGCACTTCCTCGCCACTTTCAAGGCAAACGAGGGGAAACCCGCGGTCAAGCTTGACGACGCGCCCGAATGCGTTCGACTCCTCCAAGAAAACCTCTTTCGACTAGCGTAGCCGCTCACGCAGCTGGCGAAACACCACCATGAGCGCAAGCCCGACGACCACGAGCAGCACGCCCGGCCCGAACGACTCGACCGAGAGCGTGTCGGGGTGCACCGACCCCTTCTTCACCACCACAACGCTTTGCGCATGCAGGTCGCTCGCGCCCTCGTGCTCGGAGCACGTAAGGTTGAACTGACCGCGAACCTGAAGGATCGACCCTGTCGCCCCATAGCGTCCGAACGTGTCGATATTCGACGCCGCCTCGTTCGTCATCAGCACCGATATCGACGAGTTGGGATCGGACTGGTCGGCTAAGGTGATCCACAGCATGCCGTTTTCGGCGTTGATCTTGTCGCCTATAACCTCGCCCGTCACCTGCACGGTCTGCTTGTCGTAGTACGAATCGGCGTTGGCCAGGTTCGATATGGACGACTCGTAGATGAACGAGCTATCGGGACGCTGCTGCGGGTTCACGAGATTGTCGTCCGAGTCCCCGTCGTCGGCGAAAGCGTATGCAGGGAAAAGCATCGCAAGGAAAAGCATCACCGCGAAAAACACCGACGGGAAAGCCGCACCGCCAGCGCGAAGGCGCCGCATGCTCAAACAGCGATCGAAGAAGCGCGCGCCCATCATTTCCCCGCCTTCTTCCTCGGAACGACCGAGACCACGATCTCGGCGAGCACGGCAAGCAGCGTGACGAACTCGAGACGGCCTGCCCACATCTGGAAAATGTAGAAGCCTTCGAGCGACGGGGTCATGCCGGGCGTCACGATACCCGTGATGATGCCGCCGTTCGATGTCATGGCGACCGACTCGAGGATAGCCTGCGTCGCCTCGTAACCATGGGCGATGCCGACGAGCGCGCCGATGGTATAGGTAATGACGAACAGCACGAAAACGGTCATCGCCTCCTTCACCGCTTCAGGCGAAAGCACGCGCCGCCCAAGATGGTTGTACGAAACGACCACGCGCGCCGACGAGGGCGACACCGCCTCTTTCACCGTGGAGACGATGGACTTGAAGATGATGCCGACGCGGTTGAATTTCACGCCGCCTGCGGTCGAGCCGGCGCTGCCGCCAACGGCCATGATCAGCGCGAGCGCCAAAAACGCACCCGAAGGGAACACGGTAAGGAGCTGATTGGTGGTGATGTTCTGAAAGCCCGTGGTGGAAAACGCCGAGATCACCATGAACAGGCCGCGACGGAGGATCGTCGGCAAATCGGAGAAGAACGGGCTCACGGAAAGCGAGGACGACACGACCACGACCATGACGAGAAGCCAGATGACCATGGTGCGCACCTCGATGTCGCGGAAGAACGCGTTCATGTGGCCTTTCCACACCTCAGCGTGCACCACGAAGCTCACGGACCCCATGATCATGAGCACCATGAGGGTTATCTCGATCGGAAGCGATTCGTAGTACAGCACGCTTTCGCTCATGGGCGTGAAACCGCCCGTGTTGAACGCGGAAATGGAAAGCCAGAGAGAATGGAGCGCCGCGCGAACCGGTTCCATGCCGGCGGCGACGGACATGAACGTGAGCACCACAGCCGCAACAACGATGATGGTGAGCGTGATGCGCAGAATGAACTGGGTCGTCTGTACCACATTGGGGACAACATGCTCGCTTCGCCCCTCGGCGCTGTAGAGCGAAGAGCCCGACCGCTTCCCGAAGATGCCGAGCGAGAGGGCCACGACGACGAGCCCCAAGCCGCCGACGAAGTGCATCGCGAAGCGGAACATGTTGTCGGCATTCGAAAGGTGATCGATGTCGAGCGCGACAGTGGCTCCCGTGGTGGTAAGACCCGACACGCCATCGAACAGCGCGTCCATGTACGTTGCGTAGTGCCCTGACAAAAATAGCGGGATCGACGCGAACAGAGCGAGCACGATCCAAGCGAAACCGGTAACCGCGAGCGCCTGCCTGCGACCTAAACGGCCCGGCTCGATGCGCAGGAAGCGAAGCGCCGTTCCCACGGTGAGCGTGAGCCCGATGCTGAAAAGATAGCGGGAGGCGGGCTCCCATTCCTGGAAGACGATCGCCGTTGCGAACGGAACGGTCATGAGCGCGGCGAACAGCTGCGTCAACGTGCCCAGGTAATGCCCGATGACGCGCAGATCGTAGAGCCTGAATCTTTGCCACATGGCTCTACCCCAGAAGAATGCGGGTCAGGCACATGAGCACCGCCATCGCAAGCAGGAAGCACACCACGAAAAGGACCATGATGGCGAACCCCATGAGAGGCGGAGCGAGAAACGCGCGTATGTCGGACGAAAGCTTTCGCATGGGGCATATTCTAGTACATTTGCCCGAAAAGGCACGTTGGGCGGGCAGTGCGCCCGGCGCTTTCAGGCGATACGGCGAAATGGGGCCGCAAGCGGGAGCAACGGGTGACGACAAGCCCAACCGACGCCTTGGGAAGGAAGGCGCGCAAAAAATGCCGCCAGGCCGATACGACCTGGCGGCACTGCGATTCACGAAAGCGACACCGCAAGGGGCGTCCTTGCGCCAGCGCTAACCCAGCGGCACGGCATCCAGCTCAAGCGGCGGCTCGACGCGGCAGGTGTAGTCCCCGGCCGCATCGTCGATGTCGATCAACACATGGCTGCGGTCGACAAGCTTGCCGCGAACGGCCTGGTCGGCGATGCGGTCGACCACTTCGCGCTGAATCAGGCGCTTCAGCGGACGGGCGCCGTACACCGGATCGAAGCCGTCGATCGACAGATGCTCGAGCGCCGCAGGCGTCACGTCAAGCGACACGTGACGGTCGGACAAACGGCGGCGCACCTCTTCGAGCTGCAGGTTCACGATGGGCTCCATGGCCTCGATCGACAACGGCTTGAACGTGATGATGTCGTCGATACGGTTCAAGAACTCGGGCTTGAACGTGGCGCGCAGCGAGTCCTGGATGCGATTCGTGAACTCGGCGAGCTTCTTCGACGCCGTGGCCACGTCGGCCTTCATCATGCCTTCCATCATCTCGCCCATCGACTCGTTTTCGGCAGCGAAGTCGCGGATCTCCTGGCTGGCGATGTTGCTCGTCATGATGATGATCGCGTTCTTGAAGCTGACCACGCGACCCTGGCCGTCGGTCAAGCGGCCGTCGTCGAGCACCTGCAGAAGCACGTTGAACACATCGGGGTGCGCCTTCTCGATTTCATCGAGCAGCACCACCGAGTACGGCTTCCTGCGCACGGCCTCGGTGAGCTGGCCGCCCTCGTCGTAGCCCACGTATCCCGGAGGGGCGCCGATCAGGCGCTGCACGCTGAACTT
>CAKUIV010000036.1 GCA_934661105.1 uncultured Ellagibacter sp.
GCCGTGCAGAAGACGGTCGAGGCGGGCGAAAGCGTGACGCTCGTCGCTGTGCCCGACGACGGCTACGACTTCGCGGGATGGTACGAATACGACGATGAAGGCACGGTGAAAGATGCGGAGCCGTTAAGCGCCGATGCGAGTTGGACATTCTACCCCGAGCGCGACACGAAGGTGATCGCGCGCTTCGCCGAGAAGGCGAAGCTTCGGGTGAGCGCTACGGCGGAAAACGGCACGGTTGAGCCGTCGTCGGTCGAGGTGGCGCCGGGTGGAGACGCCGCGTTCGTGGCAATGCCCGATAACGGTTGCTATCTGGACCATGCAAGTGCGACGGAAACGGCGGTCGAGGGCGAAACCGCGCCTTCGCACAACTTCGATATCTCCGATTATGCGGGCGGAAGCTATACGTTGACCTTGGAGAATATCGAAACGCCGCAGGCGCTTTCGTTTGCGTTCGCCAAGGCGGGGGCGCCGATGGTGACCATGCAGCCGCAAAGCGCGACGGTTTACAAGGACGATAAGGTCACGCTGTCGGTCGCGGCGGATGCGGCTTTTGACGTGCTCGCCCATGAGGATGAATCGACCGGAGCGGCGGCGAGCCACGAGCTTGCGTACCAGTGGTACCGCGTCGGCGCCAACGACGAAGGCGTTGCGATCGAGGGCGCCACGTCGAGCTTGCTTTCCATCTCAGAAGCAAGCGAAGGCGACGCGGGAGCGTACTACTGCCGCGTAACGCAAAAATATCTGGGTACGGAAACGATCGTCGATACCGAGTCTGCCGTTATCTCGCTCGCGCAACCTGAAGAGCTCGTGTTCAACGCAACCGAGCTGCCGCTTGCCACGGCGTGGAGCGGCTACAGCGCGGACATCGCGCCCGCGACGGGAGGCGTGGCGCCGTATACCTACACGCTCGCCGAGGGAAGCTCACTGCCGAAAGGCGTTGCGATCGAGGGGCTCGGCGGGAGCAGCGTGCCGCTTTCGGTTGCGGGCGAGCCGCAGGAAACGGGCGCGTTCGGCTTCGACATCGTATGCACCGACAGTAAGGAAATTAAGAAGAAAGCGCATTTCACACTTATCGTGAAACCGCAGGTGGCAAAGCTTTCGTTCTCGAAACCGTATCGCGTGTATAACGGGGAGCCGCAAACGCCGACGCTCTCCGGCATTCCCGAGGGCCTTGAGGGCGTGGTTGCCTACGCCTACACGGGGACGGGCGATACACGCTATTCGGACAGCGTGCCGCCTGTCGATGCCGGTACCTATCGTGTGGTGGCGACGCTTCGCAGCAACGGCTACGTCGGGCGTGCGACGGCGGATTATCAAATCATAGAAAGACCTGTCTACATCAGCGTCACGGCCGAAGATGCGACATACGACGGCGAGCCGCATGGCGCGACGGTGAGCGTGCCGAGCTTGGAACCTTCCGACTACACGGTGACCTACACAGGTGTCGAGGGCACGGAATACGGCCCCACGTCGACCGCCCCGCGCGATGCCGGCGCTTACGAGGTTGCAGTGTGCGTGACCAATCCGAACTATCAAGGGCGGAAGTCCGAGGAGTTCACGATTTCACCCGCATCGCAGGAAATTACGGGCACGACGGACTATGCGGCCACCTACGGCGACGCCGGGTTCGCGTTCGACAACACGGCCAAGACTCCGGTCACCTTTGAAGTCGCGCCGAGCAACGAGGGCGCGCCCGACCCGATTTCGGTACAGGGAAGCTATGCCTCGATCGAAGCGGCGGGCACGGCGAAGGTGATTGCGCGCGCGGCGGCCTCTCGCAACTACCTTGCTGCTTCCGATGTGGAGCTTACGGTTACCGTTTCTCCTGCCAAGATGCTCGTCATCGTGCATGATGCCGAGCGAGTCGAAGGGGAAGCGAATCCCGAGTTCTCATCCGATTTGATCAGCCCTGCAGACACGTCGGGCGTGGTTGTCGCGTACTCATGCGAGGCGAACGCATCGTCGCCGGCGGGCGAGTATGCGATCAACGCAAGCGTTTCTGATCCGAATTTCTCGGCGACTGTGGAACCTGGGACGCTGACGGTGACGGCGAAGCCGACGCCCGATCCGGGTCCGACTCCTGATCCCGACCCTGACCCTGATCCGACGCCCGACCCAGGCCCCAGCCCGGTTGACCCGGACGACCCGAATCCTCCGGCTCCGACGCCCGATCCGGATAATCCAGATAATCCCGACGGGCCCGATAATCCGGATAATCCAGATACGCCGGACAATCCCGATGGCCCCGATGACCCGAGCTATCCCGACAATCCGAGCGACCCAGGAAACCCGAGCGGGCCGAGCGACCCCGTAAACCCTGATAACGGTCAAGGGGATTCCGACGGCCCCGTGAATCCGGGTGATTCGGGCAGCTCGAATGACTCCAGCAAGTCGAGAGGTCAAACGGGCGATGCGGCTTCCGGCTCCGCGGCGACCCTGGAAGAGAAAGCGGGCTCAAACGTCTCAGGCGATTCGAAGCGTGACGGCCAAACCAACGGTTCGTCAAGCTCCAGCGAGTCTGATGCGGCGAACTCCGGCGATGCTGACGCGCAGGGCGGCTCGAACCGCTCCGGCACGTCGACGGACGCCAGGCAAGCTTCGAATCGCATCATCCCTGTCGTGGCGGGTGCGGCCATCGCGGTTGCCGTGCTTGGCGGCGTCGCAGCAGCTTCGGTCGTCTTCGTCCGCCGCCGCAAGATTCCGAAATAGCGAAGGTTCAACGAAGGCGCGAGGCGCAGTGGGGGGCAGGCGCGGTTAACCGGCCTGCCCCCACTTGCTTGTCCGATTATGGCCAAGCGCGATCGTTTCGATTCCTATACTTCTTTCAGCGAACAGAAGTTCGACAATCTGTTAGTTGAAAAGAAGCGAAATGAAGGAAACGAGGCCGAGAATCCGCGAGGTTTCGAAGGTTTGCCGCAGGATCGTCCGTCCGGGCTGCTCGCTCGAAACGCCCAGGACGCCAGAGCGAAACTAGTCGTCGCTCAAGTCCTCGTCGTGGCTCACTTCGATCGGGTCGTCTTCGATATCGAGTCCTTGGGTGTCGTCGGTTGTGGCAGTGGTCTGCGCGTTCGCGTCAGTTGCGGCAGTGGTGCCATCCTTGGTGGAGGAATTCGCGGCGGCGAGCTCTTCTTCGTTCGCCTTCAGGTCTTCCTCGAGCTTTTCGAGGCGGCGCTTCTCTTCCTCTTCCTCGGCTTTGTCGCGCGCGGCGGCGGTTGGGTCTTCGGCGTTGTAGTAGTATGTTTGCAGGTCGAGCGTCGACACCATGCGGTTCGCGGTTTTCCCTTGGTAGGTCACGTATCCGATCTTTCCACTGAGCAGGAGCGTCGCCGCGCTGAATTCCTCCAGGTCAAGGTGGTGCAGCACGCTCGTGCCCCCGTCGCCGAACACTACTTTCACATCGACGACGTAGCTGCCATCATCGCTTGTTGTCCCATTTTTGGGAATGTACACGTTTGCGTCTTCTCCGTCTTTCAGGTGCGCGTCCGATGACATCATGTTCGCGGAGAAGCCGTCTTCGCCCGGCAGTTTCACCGCCATGCTCACGACCGATTTCCCCGAACTGTTCGAAAGCTCGATGCAGTAGGCCCCTTCCGCCTTCTCGCCGATTTCAAGCGTTTGCGTTTGGGACGCGCTGTCCGTCTGCTCCTGCTGGCAGGCTGAAAGACCGCATGCCAGGCAGATGGCCAAGACGAGTGCGGCTACGGGTCGGGCGAGACGGAAGGGGGTGGAAGCCATAAGGAAACCTTTCGGGAAGGGGGAAGCCGGCTCTGCGCTTCCGCGAAGCGGAGCCGGCGAATCGTTTTACTTGATGAGGCCCGCGAGATAGGGCTTGTCGCACTGCGGCTCGCTCAAAGGGCAGTGCTTCTTGCAGAGCGGGCAGGGCGTGTTCGCAAGATCGTCGCTCGAGGAACTGCTTTCGTCGTCCTCCGCTGCGGATGCGACTGAATTTGCCGAGCCGGTTTCTCGAGAGCTTTCGGCGGTTTTCGCCTGCGAAGCCGATGGCTCGGACCCAGCCGACGACGCGGAACCCGTCGACGACGGAGTGCCAGCCGACGAAGCGGAACCAGAGGTGGAACCCGTCCCCGAACCCGTGCTTCCGCCGTTCACAGCAGACGCAGAACCTGCTTCTTGAACCTGTTCGGCATCCGCACCCGCAAACAGCTCGAGCGAGTTGAACCCGACGATGCCGAGTGCGACCGAGCCCACGCCCGCCGCAATCGTCACGCCTCGCCCGATGGCGGCGCGTTTGCCCGGGTCGAAGGGGATGTTCAGGTGCTTCAGGATGCTTGCCCAGTGCATGGCGAGGTGCACGACGGCGAGGATGCACAGCAGATACGAGCTCACCTTGTGCACATTGAGCCACATGCTGCTCATCACCTTGGGGGCGAGCCCCGCCTGATAGAGCAGCCTGCTGATAGGAACCGAGCTCACCGCGAGCACCGCGCAGTCGATGCCGAGCAGCACGGCGACGACGAACAGGGAAAGCTGGCCCTTTTTCGCCTCGGCCGACTCGACCATCTGCGCCGTGCCCCTCATCCATCCGAACGAGTTCACGATATGCGCCACGATGAGCACGAGGAATACGACGCCGATTATCTCATGCGCTACGACGCCGGTGAGCTGCACGAGCATCGCCGCCACGAGCAGGATGGTCAAAAGAGCGTCGAGCGCCATCTTCGCGTTTTTCTTCTTCATTTCGAGCTTTCAACCTCGCCTTGCTTCAGCCAACCGCTCACGATGCTACACCGCAGCCAAGGTGAAATCGATGAGGCTCTTGAAGAAACCGTATTCGGTGTAGGTATGGATCTTTTCGGAGAACTGCGCGCTCCACGGGTCGAGGAATTCCTGCTTGAAATCCTCGTAGGCGCACGCCATGTCCTTGCTGCCCGTTTGCTCGAACGTCTTCGCCAAAAGCGACATGAAGGTGAGCAGATAGCGAATGTGGTCGGGCATATCGTGCTCGTCGTCTTTGATCTGAAGGCCGAACTGCGCGTAGAGGTCTTCCACGGCGACAGCGGTGGGGCCGAAGATCTGGTCGGCGCCATCGGTGTAGAACGAGGCGTAGGGCGGGGCGTACATCTTGAACGACCCGATGAACAGCCGAGTGTAGTCGAGCTGCACCATGTCTGCACCGACGACGACCTCGTCGCTTTCGTCATAGGCCGAAAGCGCATGCTCGAGCGCGGCGACCTCGTCGCGGTACTCGGCAAGCGCCGGGTCGCCTTCCATGCGGGAAAGCTCGGCAGCAACCGAGTCGGCCCCGCCTTCAGGGTACTTCCACAGAAGCGCGAGCTTTTCCAGCAGCGTCGACGGCGCGACGCGCGGTACGGGTCGCGCGTCGTATTCGGCGTCGTCATCGATCGGATCGGCCTCGCTCGCACCTTCGCAGTCGGCGACCATGCGCTGGTATTCTTCGGGAACCTCGTCGACGATCTCGTCGGTTCGGTCGGTGGGTTCGTTCATGGGTCTCGTCTTTCCTGTCTTGTCTCTCGGTTTCCTTCGCCTCGAAGGCCGTATATCTCGGTTTACGCTTCCGAGACACACGGCCCTTGAGGCGAAGGGCAGGGCCGCACGTTCGCCTTTCGGCTGGCCGCACGGCTCTGCCTCCTTCGTTTTATACCTTGTTACCAGGTCTTATGGAACTCGCGCATGTAGTACACGGCGGGCTCGGTGCCCTCTTCGGGCAGAAGCGTCTCCATCTTGTAGGACTGCATCAAATCGTACAGGGTGGAATCGTAGACGTTCTCCACGTCGCCGAACACGCGCGCGCCTGCCGGGCACGCGTCCACGCAGTAGGGGTTGTCGCCGTTGTAGACCAGCTGCTTGCACATCTGGCACTTGAGCGGTGCACCCGGCTCCGTTATCGGCAGGTCGTAGTCGTCGAGGATGGGGTCGTGGCACGGGTAGGCCGACCCGGTCGCTTCCTTCAGCGCCGCGCCCGACCCGGTGCAGCCCTCGATGAGCTCGGGCACGCCTGCGACATCGCTTGCTGCCGTGTTCTCCGGCGCGCGCGTGATCTGGCCGTATGGGCATGCCTGCGCGCACAGCCCGCATGCCAGGCACTTGCTCGGATCGTGCACCGTGAGCCCGTACTCGTCCTTGTGCATGGCGGCGGTGGGGCAGGCGGCCACGCAGGGCGCGTTCGTGCAATGGTTGCACATCGTGATCTTGTAGCTGTACTTGGTCTTGGGGAACTTGCCCGTCGTGGTGGCGACGTGATGGGTCAGAAACACGCCCGTCGGCACCTCGTTGTGCGTTTTGCACGCGATCTCGCAAGCTGCGCAGCCGACGCACTTGTGCTGGTCGATGATCATGATATAGCGCGTCTTCATTATGCGCTCACCTTCTTAATGCTCACGCGGGTAAGGCCGCCATGGCGCGCGGTCGATCCGCTCAAGCGCTCCCAGTCGCAGGGGAGGATCTCGTTGTTGTTGCCGCCGCGGGGCTTGAAGTTCTTGAAGTCGGCAGCCGCGACGTGGCCGAACGCCCAGTGCCCCTGGCCGTACGCCTTGATGACGACGCCCGGGCGCGTGCCCTCCCATGCCTTCGCGTGCACGGTGATGGAGCCCTGCGGGGACGTGACTTCCACGGTGTCGCCGGTTTTGAGCCCCAAATCCTCCATGTCGGACGGGTTGATCTTGATCACGTCGTCCCACGGCTCGTCGCCCGGGTCGACGTCTTTGAACTCCTGATAGCCCACGCAGTTCGCGGAGCGGCCTTCCAAATTCAGGCGCGCGCGATGCTCTTCGAAGATGTAGGGGTAGGTTTTCTCGTCGCCGTGGCGCACCGGGGTCTCGTAGTGAGGCACGAAGGCCAAGCCGTCGCGCGCCTCGAAGCCCATCGACTCCATAACGGAGTTCACGTCGCACTTGTACTGGGTCGCCACCTGCTCGAGCAGCGTCTTCAGGCTCTCGCTGTAGAACTCGAACTTGCCGGTGTCGTGGCCTAAGCTTCCCCAGTGCTTCTTGTAACCCATCTTCTTGGAGTTGAAGCAGCCCTTGGAGCAGAAGTTGCGCCAACTACCCAGGTCGGTGCCCTGCTTGGCGTTCTTGCCGTTCCATGCCGGCGCCGTCATGATCTTCACGGCGATCTCGGCGAACTCGGCGGCCGTGGTGGGGCAGTTGCCCGTTTCGGGGTCGCAGAACGCCTTGGAGTAGTAGTTGTAGATGTTCGCGAAGCCGCGTTCTTTCAGCTTCACCGCGAGCTCCCAGGCGATTTCCGTCTCGTCGGTCTTGGTGTCCCACAAAGGCGTGATGACCGGCTGCTGCACCGAGATGTAGGTGTAGAGGCCCTGGCTCGCTTTCATGAAGCCCCAGCGTTCGAACATGTAGTGCTTCGCCGGCAAGAGGATGTCGGCGAACATGGCGGATTCGGACGGCATCGTCGTGATGTTCACGTAGAACGGCACCTTCGCATACGCCTTGTCGAAGCGCTGCGCGCCGGTGCAGCTGAAGTTGTAGTTGCACCAGTAGCTGATGAGCATCTTGATCTCGTAGCCGTCGTCTTCGTAGTGGCCGTCTTCCTGCAGGATGACGTCGGCGAGGCGCGAAGAGGTCTCGTTGGAGTGGATGGCCTTGCCGTTGTAGTTCAGGAAGTCCTTGCGGATGCGTCCGTCGATGGGCTTCATCTTGGCGGCCTTGCGCGCATTGCCGTCGCGGAAGTGGTTGTGGTCGGGAAGGCTCGCGGTGGAAGCGGAAGCGCTTCGGAACACGCCGCCCTTCGTCTCGATCGACCCGACGAGCCCGTTCAGCGCGTTCGCGGCCATGGCGCCGTACACGCCGCGCACCTGCATGTTCGTGCCAGGCGACTGCCACGAGCAGCTTGCGTCGCCGTACTTGCCGAACTGGGTGGCCACTTCGGTGATGTCCTTGGCCTCAAGGCCGCAGATGTCGGCCGCCCATTCGGGGGTGGTGTCCTTCAAAACGAGGTTCCACCAGCGCACAAGACCGTAGCCCTGGTTGTACTCGAACTTCGATTCGTCGACGGTCTCGCCCGCCTTGAACAGGTTCGTCTTGTTGTTGTAGTTGTCGGTGAGCTCGTAGTTCCACGGGCCCTGCTTGAAGTCGCCGACGAACTTCTTGTTCCAGAGTCCCTTCGTCAGGATGACGTGCGCGATCGCGCAGGCGAGCGCTCCGTCGGTGCCGGGGATGATGGGAAGCCACTTATCCGCCTTCGCCGCGGTGGCCGACAGGCGCGGGTCGATGACGTAGATCTTCGCGCCGTCCATGACCTGCCCCCACACGCTCGAGGCCCAGCCCGTCATGCGGTTCGAGGAAATGGGGTCGGTCGACCACATGAGGAAGCACTTCGTGTTGGTGAGGTCGTAGTTGTGATACGAGAACGCGCCTTCGGTTGCCCAGTTGGCCATCTTCTCGGCCTCTGCGCAGATGTCGCCGTGGCCGAAGTAGTTCGGCGTGCCGAACAGGATGTTGAACTTCTTGTACAGCACATCGCCCACGCCGGTCGAGCGGCCTTTTTGGAAGGCGAGTTTCTTCGTTTCGCCGTTTTTCTTCAGCTCCATGAGCTTGTCGGCGATGGTGTCGAGCGCCTCGTCCCAGGAAATGGGGACGAAACCGGGGTCGATTCCGCGTCCCTTCTGGGGGTTGGTGCGCTTCATGGGCGTTTTGATGCGGTCGGGGTCGTAGACCTGCTGGATCGCCAGATGCGGCTTCGGGCAGATCTTGCCGCCGGTAGCGGTGCAGTTCCAGTTGCCGGTGATGCGAAGGATGCGCTTGTTCTGCGTATACACCTTCACGGGGCAGGTTGCGGTGCAACCCTGGCAGGTTGTTGCTGTCCACTTGCCAGCCTGGTTCGGTTTGTGCGACTCATCGGCCAATGCGGTAAACGGTGTCACCCCCACCGTCGTCATTGCAGCCAATCCCAAGGCGCTCGCCTTAAGGAATGAGCGTCGATTGATGTTCACTTGTTTCATACCCTCTCTTTTTGGGCGTTGATTCCCTGCATGCGATGCAAAAGTTTCGTTCCGCCTGCTACTGCCGTCGCTTTGGGGAATCGAAGCAGCAGAAACGAGAGAATGCGCGCGAATTATAACGCAGGTTTTGCAAGACCCTTACGTAAATTTTATCTCATCGGTTATTTTCATTCGGCAATGTGAGAGATAAAGTAATACTTGACAACGTCCACTATTACGCAGATACTGCAACGGGGGAATCATGCGCGTGCGCGCATTGCTGTCGATTATTCAACGGAAACGATTTACGAAAGAGAATCAAATGAAATTTGCAAGGCAGTTCACCGGTGAGTTCATCGGGACGTTTCTCATGTGCTTCCTCGGTATCGGCGCCGTTGCCACGGCAACGCTTTTCGGCGCGCTGACCGGCCCCGGCCAGGTAGGTCTCGTGTGGGGCATCGCCATCGCGCTCGGCATCTACATCACGCGCAACCTGTCCGATGCGCATTTCAACCCGGCCGTTTCCCTTTCCATGATTTTGGCCGGCAAGATGAAGCTTCGCGACCTGCCTGCCTACCTGCTCGGCCAGTGCGTAGGCGCTTTCCTCGCCGCCGGTGCGCTGTGGGTCATGTTCGGCGATTCGGTCGCTAAGAACCTGTCCAACAACGGGCTGACCATGTCGACCAACTCCATCGGCAGCGCTGCCACCATTTGGTGCGAAGTGTTCCCGAACACCGCAAACGGCACCGTGCCCATGATGGTCGGCGCGTTTGCCGAGGGTTTCGCCGTGTTCATCCTCTGCCTCGTCATCTTCAGCCTCACTTCCGATGAGAACAAGGGCAAGCCGACCGCTGCGCTCGCGCCGCTGTTCATCGGCCTTACCATCACCGTGCTCATCAACGTCGTCGGCCCGCTGACCGACGCCGGTTTGAACCCCGCCCGCGACGTCATGCCGCGTCTGTGGGCCGCCATGGTCGGCTGGGGTTCCATCTGCTTCGGCAACAACGTCATGGACACGCTGTGCGTCTACGTCGTCGGTCCGTTCATCGGCGCTATCGTGGCTGCGCTTGTGTACCGCTACATCCTGAAGCCGATGCACATCTCCTCCATCAAGGAAACGGAAGAGAAGTAGTCTGCGAGCCTCATCGCTTGCTGGTAGCCGAGCGGGGCGGGACGTTTCCCGTCCCGCTTTTGCGTTCGGGCCCTTTTCGCCTGACGGCCGTGGAGCTTTCGTAAAGCGGTTGCCTTGGAGTGTGCTTCAACTCCTATCCTGTCTCAAAAAGATCCATGAGGAAAGGCGTGGTTATGGGGGAGACGTTTCGCAACATCGTCGGTGAAGGGCAGGGGCTCGGTGTGGAGCCGCTTGCGCGGTTCTTCGAGCGCACGCCGCGCTTCGCGGTGGCGTTTTCGGGCGGATGCGACTCGTCGTATCTGCTTTCGGCCGCTGTCGCTGCTGGATGCGACGTCCATGCATACGGCGTGAAAACCCAGTTCCAGGCCGAATTCGAGCTTGAGGATTCGCGGCGTCTCGCGCGCGAGGTGGGCTTTCCGCTCACTATCATCGAAGCGGACGTGCTTGCCGACGAGGCGATCTGCGAAAACCCGCCCGAGCGCTGCTACCTTTGCAAGCGCTTCGTGTTCGGCAGCATCCTCGATCGTATGCGTGAAGACGGCTTCGAAGTCCTTTGCGACGGCACGAACGCGACCGACAACCCCGATCGTCGCCCGGGGTTCCGCGCGCTTGCGGAGCTCGGCGTGGTGTCGCCCCTGCGCCGCGCCGGCATGATGAAGGGCGACGTGCGCGCCGCAAGCCGTAAGCTCGGCATCTTCACCGCCGACAAGCCGAGCTTCTCGTGCTTGGCGGTTCATTCCCCCCGAGGCGAGCGCCTCACGCAAGACGTTCTCGAAGCGGCCGCCCGCAAGACCGGCGTGTTCGGCGGTAGCCGCCCGAAGGCGGAATTTACCCACTAGGCAAGGGCCGCCCGTCTTGCTCCTGTCCCGATAACGTCGCTTCCCCCGCGCGGTAGCCGCTTGTTGCGTGACGAAAGGGAAACGGCGCGCCGGCTTCTCGCGGGGAACTGGTATGATTGCGCGCGGGCCTCGTGAAGGCCCGTTCGACTTACTGGTAAAAGCATGCCGTCTCTTGATCGGAAAGGAGCAGTCGTTGCGTCGCATCATGTTCGCCCTGCTCGCATGCGCGATCGTGTTTGCTGCGATGCCGCTTGCGTCCTGCAAGGCGAAGACTCTCGACGACTGCGACCTGCTCCTATTCGAAAACGCCTCCGGGTCGGGCGATACGCGGAGCATCGTTTCGGGCGTGGTGAATCTCGGCGGCGTGTTCAGCAAGGACGGCACCTCCGGGCGCGTCGTCACCGTGAACGTCGGTATACCGGAGAAAAGCGCGTGCGACACGGTCACGATAGAGTCGCTCATCGTCGGCGTTCCCGTGGCGAAGGGGACGGAAGCATGGAGCGCGTCGGCAACCTTTTCGGCGAGCGAGCTTTCCGGCGGCGGTTACCTTTCGTTCGCAGTCCCCGTCGAGGCTTCCAAAACCGAATCCGCCGACGTTTCGGCGTACCGTGCATTCGGCGGCGTCGAGTTTCGCGCGACGTTCTCAAGCGACGAAGGCGCGGTGAGCTACCGCTATTCCATCGTGCCCACCGATCGCTACCTTTCGTGGGTAAACGAACCCGACGGCAACACCTTCGACGGCGCGCGCTTCACCGTCACGCGGACGAGGGAATAGCGCTATGGTCCAGGCTGGCGAAAGCGACTTTTCGGGCGCGGCTCGGGCAAGGGGCTCATCGTCCCTTGACCAGGCGAGATCGGCGCTCAAAGAATACTTCGGATACGCCGATTTCAGGCCGGGCCAAGCGGGCGTCATCGAGGCGATCCTCAGCCGTCGCGATGCGCTCGCCGTCATGCCGACGGGTGCGGGAAAATCGCTCTGCTACCAGATTCCGGCTATCGTTTTGCCTGGGGTGGCGCTTGTGGTGTCGCCGCTCGTGTCGCTTATGGGCGACCAGGTCCGTGCGCTCACGCAGGCCGGCGTGCGAGCTGCGTTTCTCAACTCGACGCTTTCCCCGGCTCAGCAGGAACGCGTCGTCGACCGGGCGCGTGCCGGGGAGTTCGACATCATGTACGTGGCTCCCGAACGGCTTGGCGACGCGCGGTTTTCCCGTTTCGCGCAGCAGGCGTGCATCTCGCTCATCGCCGTTGACGAGGCGCATTGCGTGTCGCAGTGGGGGCAAGATTTCCGCCCGTCGTACCTGCAAATCGGCAACTTCATCGCGAGCTTGCCTTCGCGTCCTGCCGTTTGCGCGCTCACCGCCACGGCGACCGAGCGCGTGCGCGAGGACATCGTGCGGCTCGTGGGGCTTTCCGACCCGTACCGCGTCGTCACCGGGTTCGACCGGCCGAACCTGTTCTTCGCCGTCGAGCGCCTCGACCCCAAGAAGAAGCTCGCGCGCATCGCCTCCTACGCGCTTGCCCACGCGGAGGATTCCGGCATCGTGTACTGCTCGACCAGGAAGGAAACCGAGTCCGTGCGCGACGCGCTCGTCGCGGCCGGCGTGCGGGCGAGCTGCTACCATGCGGGGCTCGCCCCCGCCGTGCGCGCCGAGAACCAGCGCGCCTTCATCGACGACGACGCGCCCGTGATGGTGGCGACCAACGCGTTCGGCATGGGCATCGACAAGTCGAACGTGCGCTACGTCATCCACCACAACATGCCCGCGTCGATCGAGGCGTACTACCAGGAAGCGGGCCGCGCCGGGCGTGACGGGCTGCCTTCGGAATGCCTGCTCTTCTGGAGCGAGAAAGACCTGTCGACCTGCCGTTTCTTCATCGAGCAGGAGTCGGGCAACGAGGAGCTTTCGCCCGAAGAGCGCGAGCAGGTGCGCCAGGCGAGAAGGCGCATGCTCGCGGCGATGGAGGGCTATTGCCTGACATGCGGTTGCTTGCGCGAGTACCTGCTCGGCTACTTCGGCGAGAACGCAGAGGGCGAGCGGGCATCGTGCGGCAACTGCGGCAATTGCATGGGAGACTACGAGCGCGTCGACGTGACAGGCGAAGCGCGGGCGGTCATGCGCTGCGTGCAGGAGCTGCGCGGCGAGTTCGGCAAGGGCATGGTCGCCGACGTGCTGCGCGGGGCGAACACCGAGAAGATCCGCTCGTTCGGGCTCGATTCCGCGAACACGTACGGCACGCAAACCCAGGCGTCCGCGGCTCACTTGAAGGAAGTGATCGAGCTTTTGGTCGCCGGCCGCTACCTCGACGTGTCGGAGGGGCGGTTTCCCAAGGTGGGGTTCGGGCCGAACTTCCGCGCCGCCGCCGTGCCCGATTTCTCGCTCGAAATGAAGCGCGTGCCGCGGGGCAAGACGCGTGTCGGCGTTGCGGGTGCCTCGCATGCCTTCGGGTCGAGCGGCACCGGGTCGCGAGGCTTCGGCTCGACGGAGGCCGCGCCCGACCTGTTCGAGCGCCTTCGCGCGCTGCGCAAACGCCTTGCGAGCGAGCAGGGCATCGCGCCCTACATGGTGTTTTCCGACGCGACGCTGCGCGATATGTGCGAACGTTTGCCGCGCACCGACGCCGAGTTCTTGGAAGTGAACGGGGTGGGGCAGGCGAAGCTTGAACGCTTCGGCGACGAGTTCCTCGCCGAGATCGCGCGATAGCTCCGCCGGCGTGGGCGCCCGCCGAGTCCGCCGGCGCCGCACCTTGCGGGCCCGACCGTGCGTTCCGCGCCGCCGCGTTCCTCGAGCCGGGATGCCGTTGCGGCCTGCGCGCCTGCCCGTAGCGCCTTCCGGCCGGCACCGCGTCGATCGGTCGCCCTATCGCCCCAAGAAGTCCCCGCTTTCCCGCCAATGTGAAGGGTATGTGACGAAATCGTCCCAATCGTTGACACTGAACGCGATTGGACGATGATAGTGTCCGCAATCGCGCAAAGGGCGCGGGTGCAGATGCCGAATGCGGCACGAAGAAAGTAAGGAAGATACGTTGACCAGCAAGAACTTGCATATCGCACGAATTACGAGCTCGATTATCTAGGGCTCGGGTTGCTTGTTCTTAAGGCTGCCCGAACCCGAATCGGGCAGTCTGCGGGTATTCAAGCCGGAGGCTGTTTGAGAAAACGCCCCGGCTTTTTCATTTACTTTTTACGGTTATTATCCCTGCCGTCCGACGCGGCGACAAGCCGATCGATTTCCCAAACAGCCACTCGCTTGAAGCGAAAAGCGTATCGAAACGCGCAAAGAAAGCGAGTGAGGAAACATGTCAAGCACGGCAACGGCAAACGCCCTTCCCCTTGGGGCGAAACCGAAAGGGAAAACGAAGAACTCGACGGCGGAGGTCATCGCCGCTTCGATGGTCGGGACGGCCATCGAGTTCTACGACAACTACTGCTACTCCATCGCGGCGGCGAGCTACTTCGGGCTCATCTTCTTCACCGACGTGGCGAAGTCGAACCCCGTTCTCGCGACGCTGCTCGCCTTCGTGACGTTCGCCGTCTCGTTTCTGGCGCGTCCGTTCGGCTCTCTTCTGTTCGGGCATTTCGGCGATAAGCTCGGTCGCAAGAAAACCCTGGTCGCAGCCCTTATGATGATGGGTATCGCGACGTTTGTCGTGGGCCTTCTCCCCGGTTACGACGTGCTCGGGCCGCTGTCGGTCGTGCTGCTGTGCGTGTGCCGCGCGCTTCAGGGCCTGGGCCTTGCGGGCGAGTGGTCGGGCGCGGCGCTCGTGGCCACCGAGAACGCGCCGGCGGGCAAGCGCGCGCTCTATGGCAGTTTCCCGAACCTCGGCGCACCGATCGGCTTTTTCTGCGCGTACGGCGTGAACCTGCTGCTCGACACCGCGCTCACTGCCGACCAGATGGTCGCGTTCGGTTGGCGCATCCCGTTCCTTCTCTCGATCGTCCTCGTCGTAGTCGGCCTTGTCGTTCGCCTGCGCATGGCCGAGACCCCCGTGTTCCAGAAGGCCGCCGCCGAGAACCGCGTCACGAAGGCGCCGCTGCTTGAGCTTCGCCATCACTGGAAGCGCGTTCTCATGGGCACGTGCGCCATGGGCGTGACCTACACGCTGTTCTACCTGCTCGGTACCTGGTCGCTTTCTTACGGCGTGTCTACCCTCGGGTTCGCCCAGCCCCAATACCTCGGCTTCGAGCTCGTCGCCGTGTTCTTCTTCGCGGCCTTCATCCTCGTCGGCTGCCTTTCCGCCGACCGCTTCGGCCGCAAGCCCGTGCTGATCGTCGCGACGTGCGCTGTGCTCGTGTTCAGCTTCGTGCTTCCGTTTGCTCTTGGAACCGGTACCGTTGCAGACGTGATGGTGTTCCTCTGCGTCGGTTTCGCAGCCATGGGCCTGGTGTTCGGCCCGTGCGGATCGTACCTGCCTGAGCTGTTCCCCGCGAACGT
>CAKUIV010000037.1 GCA_934661105.1 uncultured Ellagibacter sp.
GTCGACCGTGAGCGAGGTTTCCGCATGGAAGGCATCATCGCCCGCAGACACCGTGAACTCGCCGCCCGCAAGAGACATTTCCAAGTCGGAATGGAACGCATCATCCGCACAGACCACATTGAACGTGCCGCCCGTGACGCCGATGTAGGTTTTCGCCTGCACCGCGTCATCGCCTGCGTCGACCGAGAAAGCGCCGCCTGCGATGCTCACGAAGCCCTTCGTTGCCTTCGTGTCCTTGTTCGACTTGATGCCATCGCCGCCTGCGACCAGGTAAAACGTTCCGTCGGCGATCTTCACGCTGTCATGACCGCGGAGGCAATCCTCAACCGCCGTCACATTAAGGGTGCCGCCCGTGACGACCAGGTCGTCTTTAGAGCAGATGCCGTGACGGTAGCTCGCCGTCACGCTGAGCGTGCCCGTTCCGTTAATGGTCAAGTCGCAACGACTGAAAAGCGTCGCATACGGCTCGTCGGAATCCTCTTCGAGCACATAGCCGTCGCCATCGGAAAGCGCGTTGTCGGTGCCGTCGGCCAAGGTGACGAAGCACGTGTCGGCGTTCTTCGCATATACGGCCGGCCCGTTGTCGTTATGGATGGAAGCGCCTGCAAACACGATCTGCACCTTCGCATCGTCAGACGCGTCAACCACGAGCTGCCCGCTCGCAAGCTCCCCCGAAACGATATACGTTCCCTCTTGAGAGATCGTCACTGTGGAACCGTCGACCGAAACACCCGAGCCTTCAACGCTCGCCGACGAACCCGAAAGCGCGATGCGCGTTGCCGACGATTCGTCATAGCTTGCGTCCATGTCGCGCTTCGAGTAGTCGAGATCGAGGTTGGCAACGTCGAAGGCGGCCGCAACATCTTCGAAGGAGGATTCCTCGGATGAAGACGCGGCGGCATCGACGGTCGAATCCGAGGAAATCCCCGCAACGGCGCACCCTCCCATTCCCATAAGCGCAAGAGCGAGCGCGAGGGTGACGCAAACCGCCGAGCGACGGGGCTGTGCCCGCAAAGCGAGTTCCGCAGCGAAGCGAGGATTGTTTGAGCGACTGGGCATAGCCTCGCCGCTCGGCTCGGCAACGTCCTTCTCGCTGATCGTTCTTCTTCTCATCCCTACAGCACCCCTTGAGGTTTGAGCTCGCATTTCCCGAGCGTCACTTTCAGGTTCCCGTTCAGGCAACGCACTTCGTCTATCAGGCGTTTCTCAAGCCCAGGCTCGCGAAGGCGCAACGTGTACTCCAACGTGTACAGACTGCCCATGTTGGACGTCGCGACCTCGGTGAGCTCATACTCGGCGGCAAAGCGGTCGAGCACCTCGTCGAACACGCCGTCGAATTCCAAGTCCTCGGGAATAACGATCTTGAGCGTCTTCTCCGCCTCGCGCGGACGACCCAAGGGCGAGACGACATACGCGATGTTCACGACGGCGATGATCGCGGTGAACAGCACGGCCAGACCGAGGAAGCCCATGCCCGTGGCAAGGCCGACCGCCATCGCCAGAAACACGCTGCCGATATCCTTCGCGCTGCCGGGAATCGAGCGGAAGCGCACCAGGTTGAACACGCCCATAACGGCGATGCCTGCGCCTAAATTTCCGTTGACCAGGGTAATCACCATTTGCACGATGAGCGGCAAAAGCGCCAGCGTCACCACGAAGTTCTTCGAGTACTTGTGGCGGAACATATACACCCCGGCGATCACCAAACCAAGGACGATCGACACGACGGAGCACAACAGGAAGCTCGTCGCCGAAACGGACGAGACGAGCGAGTCGGCGGTTCCGAACACCGACGAGAACATGAGGTCAGACATGGACGAACCCTTTCTTTACCAGGCGAAACAGAATGAAAGCGAGCGATAGCCTCTAGGAGGCCTTGCGCATGCTCGCTCGATAAGCGGCTCCGTACTTGGAAAACGACGACGGGTACGCCTCGCACGCATCGAGCGCATGGGAAAGCCAGAGCGGGAACGGGCCCGCGCACTTCACTTCCATGATCGCCTGCCCGGCGTCCAAAAGCGGGCGCGGACGCCCGAACCCCGCAGGCGGACGACGATGCGCCGCCGACATGAGGCGTTCTTCCTCGAACAGATCCCGATACGACACGTTCGCGTCGAACGTGATGCGAAGCGTCGAGGGCACCTCGGGGTCCTCGCTTTCCCCGCCGCCGGAAACGATCGGGGCGTATGCGACGCGGTCGCAAAGCGTCACCATCGACGCGCGCAAAGGCGCCCATCGCTCCTTGAAAGCATCGATCTCCCGTGCGATCTGCATGCTGCGCGGCGAGGTCGATGCAGCGGCGAGCAGCGGGTCGAGAAGCGGATACGCCTCGCACGCTTCCTCGTAGGCAAGGCCGCCCATATACGCACGAGCCGCAGCGTACGAGCAGCCGACCCGACGTTTGTAGACGATGCCCTGGTACTTCTTCTTCAGTTCCACGAACACCTGGTCTTCCTCCGCGGGGAACCCGTAGCTGCGCACGCGAAGCTTCTCCTTGTACGTCGGTTTGTCAAGCGAGCGCTCGATCAGCAGGCGTTCCGGCGTGTCGAAGTAGCGGCTCACGACGTTCGTCGTGCCGTACGCATCGGGCGCCATACGGCCGCAAAGCGCGTTCACCATCGCATCGCGCTGATCTGAGCTCAGCACGTACTTCACTTCCTTGCGTTCGAAGACATCTTGATAGCCCATCATGATCGAACTCCTCATCTGCGGTTAAGCGTCGTTTTCAGGGTCGGAGGGCGCAACGGGTAAAGGAAAGGGAAGGAGGATGCGCCCTCAACGACGCAACCCATGCTACGAAGCGCCGCTGAAAGAACCCTGAAAGGCGTCTTCGCCCTTTCAGGTTCTTTTCAGGAACGTGCCCGACAATGAGATCACGGTCGCGGTGCTCTTAGAACCACGATCCCCAGCGCGGTAGCGCCGCGACCCTTGCCTTTTTTTCGAGGCAGATTCCCCAAACGCCTCCTTGCGAGGCGTTTTCCCTATACAGACCGTGCTAGTATTCCAACGAATCAACGCCGGCAACCGAGGCGAAAGAAGGACGCTGTGCAGATTCTCGTAGTAGAAGACGACGTGCGGCTTGCCCAGGCGCTTTGTCGAATCCTCGAAGAGGGAGGCTATGGCGCCGATGCCGTCCACGACGGGCAATCGGGGCTCGACTACGCGAAAAGCGGCATCTACGACGTGGTCATCCTCGACGTGATGCTCCCGAAGATGAACGGGTTCACCGTAGTGGCCGAGCTGCGCCGCGCGGGCGTGGGCACACCGGTCTTGCTCCTCACCGCGAAAGACGCCGTCCCCGACAAGATCAACGGCCTCGATTCGGGAGCCGACGACTACATGACCAAGCCGTTCTCCCCCGCCGAGCTCATGGCGCATCTGCGCGCGCTCACCCGCCGCCAGGGAGACGTGATCTTCGAGTCGCTCACCGCAGGCGACCTGTCGCTTAACCTGGAAAGCCACGATTTGGCCTGCAAGGACCAGTCGATCCACCTCAGCTACAAGGAATTCTCGCTCGCGCGGGTGCTCATGGCGAACGCCGGCCAGACGATCTCGAAGACGACGCTCATCGAGAAAGTCTGGGGGCTCGAGGCGGCCGCCGACGAGAACAACGTGGAAGCCTACGTATCGTTTCTTCGCAAGAAGATGAAATTCCTCGGCTCCTCGTCGTCCATCGAAACGCTGCGCGGCGCAGGATACCGTTTCGCCGCCGACGCCGCGTAACGGCGCCAGAACGAGGAACGCCCATGCTGAAAAAGCTCCGCATCAAGTTCATCGCGCTCAATATGGTCACCGTAGCGCTCGTGCTCGTCGTGGTTTTCTCCGCAATCTGCGCGATCAGCCACCAGCAGAACGTGAACGCGGTGTACGAGGCGCTCGGCAACGCGCTGTCCTTCACCGAGGCGAAAGATCGCACCGCCCAACCGACGCCGAATGGCCAAACGTCCCCTTCCGCGGACGAAAATACGCAGGCGCGACAGGAGGAAAGCAGCCAGCAGGGAACGCCTCCGCAAATCGGCGGCAAGCCGGCAGGCAGCGGTCCGCATGTCCCCATCGCCATCTACTCGGTCGAAAGCGACGGATCGTACACCCTCTCGTCTGCTGAGGCATCCGCATCCATCGCCGACGACGTGCTCGCCGAGGCGTCGGACATGCTCAAAGACACGCCCGACGGCAGCGGGGAGCTCGAAGCGCTCGGGCTGTTCTACGAGAAAAGAACCTCGGACGCAGGACAGGTTCACCTTGCGTTCGCCGACGTAAGCGCCGCAAGCGGCTGGCAGACGCTTGCCCTCACGCTTGCAGGCGTCGGAGTCGCAGCCCTTGCCGTGTTCTTCGTGATCAGCGTCTTCTTCTCACGCTGGGCCTTGCGCCCGGTGAAGCAGGCATGGGACCAGCAGCGGCAATTCGTCGCCGACGCGTCGCACGAGCTGAAAACCCCGCTCACGGTGATCCTCGCGAACACGTCGATTCTCATGGCGCATCCCGAGCGGACCGTGGCAAGTCAAAGCCAGTGGGTGGAAAGCACCCAGGCCGAGGGTACGCGCATGCAGGGACTCGTTGCCGACCTGCTCCTCCTCGCACGCATCGACGCGGAGGAGACCGACATCGTGAAGCCGAAGCCGACCGAACGCATCGACTTCTCGAAACTCGTCGAAGGCGAGCTTCTGCAGTTCGAATCCGTCGCATTCGAGCGAAACATCGCCCTCGACGGCAACGTCGACGAGGGCGCGATGGTCGTCGGCAACGCGGAGCGGCTACGGCGCCTCGCCACGACGCTCCTCGACAACGCCTGCAAGTACGCCGACGAGGGCGGCACCGTTTCGGCAAGCCTCGCCCGCCGCGGGAACTTCGCCGTGCTTGCCGTCTACAACTCGGGATCGGTCATCTCGAAGGAAGATCTGCCCCACGTGTTCGACCGCTTCTACCGCGCTGACAAAGCACGCACGAGCGGCACAGGCGGCTACGGGCTGGGGCTTTCCATCGCCCGCGAGGTAGCGGAAGAGCACGGCGGCACCATCTCCGCATCAAGTTCGCCCGAGGCGGGCACGCTTTTCACCGCGAAGATTCCCCTTGCATAAACGAGAAGCGGCCCTGCAGCCTCGTTCGAGGCAGCAGGGCCGCTTCCACGCGCGCGGGCTTCGGGGCGCTTACCCCGCAAGCCCCAGCCATACGGCGAACTTCGGGGCATAGCCCATCACGAAGATGACGATGATGAGCGCAGGAATCCCGTACTTCAACCACAGGCGGGCACGCGCCGGGAAACGCACGCCTTCGCCAGCGTCAGCCTCAGCGAGAAAGTTGTCCCAGCCCCAGCCCTTGCGCGTCGTGCAGAATAGCACGAAGAAGAGGCTGCCGAGCGGGAGCATGTTATTCGACACGACGAAGTCCTCAATCGACTGGATATCGCCGATAGCGGGGATCGTCACGTCCGAAAGCACGTTGAAGCCAAGCGCGCACGGCAACGACAAGACAAGCACAAGGACGGCCGTGATAAGCGCGGCGCGCCGGCGCGACATGCTCCACTTGTCGATCGTCCAGCTGATGAGGTTCTCGAAAACGGCGATCACCGTCGAGAGCGCGGCGAAGCTCATGAACACGAAGAACAGCGCGCCCCACACATTGCCCAAAGGCATCTGCCCGAACACCATCGGCAGCGTCACGAACACAAGAGACGGTCCCTGATCAGGGCTTACGCCGTACGCGAAACAAGCGGGGAAGATGATGAGCCCTGCCAGGATGGCGACCACGGTGTTGAGCGCGGTCACCGAAACCGCCTCGCCTGTCAAACTGCGCTCCCGCCCGATATAGGACCCGAAGATCTCCATCGCGGCAATGCCGAGCGACAGCGAGAAGAACGCCTGCCCCATGGCCGCGTACACCGCGTCGCCGAAGGTCGCCCATTGCTCGGCGGGCGTGGCACCCGCGAACAGGCGCGAGAAATCGGGCACGAGGTAAAAGGCGATTCCCTCGCTGGCGCCGGGCAGCGTCACCGCACGGATGCAGAGTGCGAGCATGACCACGAACAGCGTCGCCATCATCCACTTGGTAACGCGCTCGACGCCCTTCTGCAGCCCCATGCCGCACACGACGGCGCCGATCGCAACTGCGATCACCATCCACACGACAAGACCCGCCGGGTCGGCAAGCATTCCCGAGAACACGCTCGCCGTCGCCTGGGCGTCCGCCCCGTCGAACACGCCCGACGCCATCTTCGGCACGTAGGAAACCATCCAGCCGCACACGGTCGTGTAGAACATCATGAGCACCATGCAGCCGATGTAACCCCACCAGGAGAACCAGTGCCATTTGCGCGATGGTTGCAACTTGTCGAACGCCTGCGCCGCCGACTTCTGCGCCGCACGCCCGACCGCGAACTCCATCACCATGACGGGCAGTCCCAAAATAATAAGGAACACCAGGTAGAGCAAGACAAACGCCGCACCGCCGTATTCGCCGGTGATGTAGGGGAACCGCCATACGTTCCCCAGACCGATCGCGCACCCAGCGCTGATGAGGATGAATCCCAAACGCGATGCGAAATGCTCGCGCGAAGGCGCCGCTGCGGATGCAGCGCCGGTGTTCTGTTCTGACATAGTGTCTGTTTCCCTATCCTACTGCGGAGCGCCCCAATGCGCACCGACCGCTTATTGTAGCGCAGGGCATGCCGCTTAACGTAAACGCTTCGTGCGCGCTTCGAGGGCGACGGCGGCGATAACGCCCGCGATGCCGACGATCGAGAAGCGAATCGCGCTCGGTTGCAGGTGCGTCAAGCGGCCGCATCGCCTCAGCAAGCGGACGAGCGCTTCGTCGGATTGCGATAGCGGGCGAGAAAAGGCCAGCCAAAAAGGCTGGCCCGTGTCGGAAACGTCTCTCTGCCCGTTTCGCTAAAACTTAGCGATCTTGGAAAGATCGTTCAGCGTAACGTTCGGCGCGCTTTCGGCAGCGCGCATAAGGAAGTTCAGCTTCTCGATTCGTTCGCCGGAACGAGGGCAGCCGTTCTTCTGGAACGGAACCTGCAGGCCGACCGACAGATCCATGACAACGTCGTCGATAACGCCGCCCGAACGGCCCGATGGGCAAGCCAAAAGACCGTGCTCGCGCGCATAATCGTAGGTTTCGAACGCCTCAGTCAGCGTTCCGACCTGGTTCGGCTTCAGGATGAAGCCGTCGACGGCATCGAGCTCGACCGCACGCTCGAGGCGCGCTCGGTTCGTGACGATGAGGTCGTCGCCAAGGATGTTCGTGGTCGTGATCTTCCGCTTCGTCTCGACGAATCCATCCCAGTCATCCTCGTCGAGCAGGTCCTCGATGAAAAGGAAGTTGAAGTCGCGAGCGAGTTGCGCCGTGTAGTCGACAAGCTCGCTCGAGGTAACGCGCTCGCCCTTGAGCAGGTAGGTCTTCGAGTCCTTGTCGTACATCTCAGACGATGCGCAATCGAGGGCGAAGCAGAACTTGTCGGCCGCCCCGATTTCCTCCATACCCTGGCGCATAACGCCCAGAACTTCAGCAGGGTCGGAAGAAAAAGCCTGGTATCCGTACGATTTCGCAACCCCCGCCGCATGCCCGGTATAGCGGGCGATCGTTCCTTCGAGGTGATTGAACAGCTCGACGCCGAGGGCGACGGCCTCTTGGATGTCCGCAGCGCCGTAAGGCACCACGATGAATTCGTTGAAGCCCTGGGTATAGCCATCGTAGACGCCGCCGTTGACCATATTGAACGTCGGAACGGGCACGGTGGAAAGAGGTTTCCCGGCTATGAGCTGGTAAAGCGGCTTCCCGGCAGCGGCCGCGGCAGCACGCGCCACGGCGATGGAAGCCGAATAGATGGCGTTGCCGCCGAGCCGGCTTTTGTCGGGCGTGCCGTCAAGCTCGATCATGACGCGGTCGACGGCTCGGAAATCTTCCACATCCATGCCCGTGATAGCGGGACCGATGATGTTCTCAACATTGTCGACGGCTTTGTGAACCGAAAGCCCGTGGTAGTCGTTCGGGTCGCCGTCGCGCAGCACGCACGCTTCATGGATGCCGACGGATTGCCCGGTCGGGGCGGCGCCGCGCGTGACGATGCCGGTATCCGTGGTGATTTCCACCTCAACGAGGGGACGGCACTTGCAGTCGATGATTTGACGGCCGTGTACTTTTGCGATTTTCATTATGGCAGTCCTTACAAGTTCGAACAGGTTCGCGCTTCGTCGCGCTTTAAGCGTCGAGCGCGGGAACGTACATGAGATTCAGGTCGCACAGGTTCGTGCCGGTGTTCCCCGTCTTCACCGTGTCGCCGATTGCATCGAGCGCTTCGAAGCAGGCATGGCCGCGCAACGCCGCATGAAGGTCGACGCCCGCCTCTCGCGCCGCCTGCGCGCTCTTCGAGTCGGCGATGCCTCCGGCAACATCGGTGGTGCCGTCGGTTCCTTCCGAGTCGATGGACAAAAGGCAAGCGCCCGGCGCCTTCTCGGCAGCGATGGCGAAGGAGGCGCACATTTCCTGCCCGCACCCGCCATGGCCGGCAATAGTGGCGTTGTCCGTGATGAGAGTCGTTGCTTCACCTGCGGAAATAACCATGCACGGAGCCGGCATGGGATTTCCGTAGCGCTGGATTTCACGGGCAACGGAAGCCATGACCGTCCCCACGTCGCGCGCCTCGCCTTCGACGAACGACGACAGGATGAACGCGTTCATGCCCGCTTCGCGCGCCGCGTCGAGCGCATAGCGCGGCGAGTCGGGCACCGTGTTCAGCAGGAAGTACGTGTTATCGAGGAAAGCCTTCGGGGTTTCCTTGTCGGGGCCGGCGTTCATGATGTAGTCGACGACCGACTTGGGCAAACGATCAGCCAGATCGTAGTCCCGGATAACGCGCCGTGCGTCGTCGAGCGTGGTTTTATCGGGACCGATGGGAGTAGAATTGTACTTTTCGTAAGGCACCGAAATATCTTCGGTAGGGGGATTGCCCACCGCATCGGAGATTCCGAAGCCGATGAATTCCGCGCCCGACGCCTGGATACGCTGCGCCAGACGTCCGCCGTTCATCTGCGAGATATGGCGTCGAACGGCGTTGATCTCGTAGATGCCGGCACCCGATTTCAAAAGGACGTCGGTGGCATCCATCTCGTCTTGCAGGGTGATGCCGTCGACCGGACAGCTCATAAGCGCAGACGAGCCGCCCGAAATGACGCCGATGAACAAATCGTCCGGACCGGCGTTGTCAGCAAGCTCCAAGCACTTGAGGGAGGCCTCGTAGCCGATCTCGTTGGGAATAGGGTGCCCCCCGACGTAGACCTCGGTATGGTTGAATCGGTCGGTCGGTTCGCTCATCTTCACGATGGCGATGCCGCGCGTAAGGTGGTCGCCGAGGATCTCGTCGATCGCCATAGCCATATGGTTGCACGCCTTGCCCGATCCGACCAGGTAGACATGGCGCTTCTTGGAAAGGTCCCAGCGCTTAGCGCCGACGCAGAGCACGTCGCCCTCCATGTGCGCAATCGACTTGATGCGCTCGTAGGAATCGAGTCGCTGCAAGGTCTTCTCGCACACGTCGAGCACGGCTTTGCGCGACGCGCCGTCGCCATGCCCTTCGGCCTGGGCGCGATTCCTGATTTTCTCGCTCATTGGCAGCCTTTCGTTTTCTCTTCTTGCACACGAGGTGCTCCGACCAGGCATTTCCCGGCCGGAGCACCGTCAAATCGTCGCTTTTGGGCCAAAAGCCTCATGCGAGTATAAGAATTCCCCTACGCTTCCGCGTTGGCCTGCTCCATGTCGGCGGCAGTGAGCTTGGCAGCTTCCTCGGCCGCCTCGTCCTCCATCCGACGCAGCTCGTCGTTCTTGACGAACACCATGATAAGCACGGCGGCGATGATCATGATGACGCCGATGACGATGAACCCGGCGAAGTCTTGGCCGGTCTGCTCCTTCATGACGCCGATAAGCGTCGGGGAAACAAAACCGGCGAGGTTGCCGAACGAGTTCACCATCGCGATGCCGACGGCAGCGGCCGGGCCGGTGAGGTAGTAGTCGGTAAGCGACCAGAACGGCCCGAACAGCGCGTACACGCAGGCGATGATGATGGCGAGCATGATCACCGACAGGTACGAGCCGGAAAGGTTGCCGATAGTCGCCATGGCGACGGCGCACAGCACGAGCGGAATCACGCAGTGCCACTTACGCTCGCGCAGACGGTCGGAGCGATGCGACCACCATACCATGGAGACGGCGCCCAAGATGTAAGTCGCCGCCGTGAGCCAGCCGACCATGGCCGCAGACAGGTCGCCCAAATCGTCGATGATGAGCGGAGTCCAGAAGCCAAGACCATATTCGCCCAGCTCAACCGCGAAGTAAACAACGAGGAGAATCCACATGCGGTAGTTGAAGAAAGCTTCCTTCGAGAAGTACTTCTTCGCCTGAACCGGCTTGCGGGCAGCCTCTGCGGCAAGGCCGTTTGCGAGCCACTTCTTCTCCGCGTCGTCGAGCCAGGAAACGTCGGCGGGGCGATCGGGGAGAACCTTCAGGCACACGATGCCGCCGATGATGGAGGGCAGGCCCTCGATCAGGAAGATCCAGCGCCAAGAAGAAAGGCCGAACCAGTCGATGTTGTCGGAGATGTAGCCGGAAAGCGGGGCGCCGATCATGTAGCTCACCGGAATAGCGAGCATGAACATGGCGATGACCTTCGCGGAGTCGCGACCCAAGAACCAACGGCTCAGGTACAGCACGACGCCGGGGAAGAAGCCGGCCTCGGCGACGCCGACGAGGAAGCGGAAGATGTAGAGCGCCCAGATGTTCTGGATGGTGCTCATGAGCATGACGATGATGCCCCATGAAATAAGGATGCGGGCGATCCATTTGCGGGCGCCGACCTTATCCATGATGATGTTCGAAGGCACCTCGAAAACGAAGTAGCCGATGAAGAAGATACCGGCGACCAGACCGTATGCGGCAGCGGTGATGCCGAGCTCCTCGTTCATGGTAAGGGCTGCGTAGCCGAGGTTGGAGCGTCCGATGTACGCCAGGACGTAGAAAATGATGAGCAGCGGCAAAAGGTGCTTCGCGCACTTCTTGTACGTGGAGTCGCCGACGGGGCCGCGCCAGCTTGCTTGTTTCGTTGCCATTGTCGTTGTTCCTTACTGATCTTGCATGACGAGGTTGCGGGTCTTACGCCTGGTAAGGATCGTCCCAAAGCGTGAGCTTGGTGCCGATTCCCTTCTCGAGCGCCTTCTGGTAGCAGGTATAGCCCCAACCGAGGTCGAACACGGCCATGCCGGACGCGATGAAGAAGATGCGCTCATCGTCGCTCTGACGACCCGGCTTCTCGCCGATGATGATATGCCCAAGATCGGTGGCTTCGGAGAGCGGTTCCTTCTTGCCCGCATCGATGAGCTCGTACACCGGGCCGCCGATCTGCCCGGCGTAGCCCTTGTGGTAATCCTCGGAAGCGCGCGCGTCCGCAACGTAGGCTTCATGCAGCTTGGTGTTGTCCCAAACGATGGTGGAATTCTCCCACACCTCGTCAGCGCCCTTCATGGGGCCGGTAAGCAGCACGGTCGCGCCCTTCTTGAACCAGGAGTCCTCGACATTCAGCGGAGCGAGGCGGCTCGCCGCGGTAGTCACGATATCGCCCTGGCCAAGCGCTGTGGCAAGATCGTCGCATGCCTCGGCTTCAACGTTGAAGGTCTCGGTTGCCCAAGCGGCGAACTTCTGCGCCACTTCGGGGAACAGATCGTAGCAAACAACCTTCTTGACCTGGGGTTCCTGCGAAAGGATGCCGGCAAGGCAGCTGTGGTTGATAGCTCCGCAGCCGACAACGGTGACGACTTCGGAATCCTTGCGAGCGAGATAGCGGCACGCAACGCCGGGGATGCACCCCGTACGGGCGGAAGAAAGAAGGTTGGCGGACTGGAACGCGAGAGGCTCGCCGGTTTCCTTATCGTTCAGAACGACCGTGAGCACCGAGCGCGGAAGACCGTGCTCCTTGTTCGCGGCATTCGATCCGTACCACTTGTTGCCGCAGATATTGAAGCGACCGCCGAGGTAGGCGGGCATCGCGACGAAACGGCGATCGGGGCCGGCAACGGGCATGTTGGGGAAGGGGCTCGTTTCGGGGAACACGAGCGCAAGACCGTGGGAATTGTGGTTCGAACCGCCCATAAGATAGTCGCCCGTGGCGAGAAGCTTGAAAACCTCCTCGCAAACGTCCACGCACGCTGCCGCGTCGTTGACGCCGGCGTCGATCATGTCCTGCTCGGACATGTACAGAAAGTCGGTCTTTTTGCCCATGCGAATCCTCCTTGGTCGAACATTTCTGAGCAAATGGCAAGCTTGGATTCCGCCAAGCCCACGTTGGCATACTTTACGCCTAATCATTGCGATCCGGTTTCAGGTTTCGGGAATGCGAGGCACTTTGCCCGAATAAAGCGATGTACGGCCTCCGGAGCAGGGCAAGCGGCAGCCCGCAAACGCTTGATCGGCGGCGTGGCGCATGCCGCGACTTTCGCATATGGAGAAAGCTCGTTTCCTCCTTAGGAAACCCCCTCGCCGCATTAATGCGTACAATACTTGGCAGTATCCATATCAGCACCCATGCAAATTGGAAAGAAGGGATATCCATGACAGAGCGCATCACGTGGACGATGAACGCCCTGCCGAAAACCGACGACGCCTACCTCGCGTCGTTCTCAAGCGAGCATGCCGCAGCAGCGCGTGCCTTCCATGAAAGTTTCCCGCAGTACGCGCCGACCCCGCTTGCCCACCTCAAGTGCCAGGCAAAGCACCTCGGGCTGTGTAGCCTCAACGTGAAGGACGAGAGCTACCGCTTCGGACTGAACGCCTTCAAGGTGCTCGGCGGGTCGTTCGCCATCGCGAACCACGTTGCCGAGGCGACCGGCAAGCCCGTAGCCGAAGTCGACTACGGCTACCTTACCTCCGAAGAGCTCGCACGCGACTTCGGAAGCTGCACCTTCTTCACCGCCACCGACGGCAACCACGGCCGCGGCGTAGCCTGGGCCGCGCACGAGCTTGGGCAGAAAGCCGTCGTGCGCATGCCGAAGGGCACAACCGAAACGCGCCGCGACAACATCGCAAAGCTCGGAGCAATCGTCACCATCGAAGATGCCAACTACGACGAGTGCGTCCGCATGGCCGCCGCCGAGGCCGCCGCATGCGACAACGGAGTCGCCGTGCAAGACACCGCGTGGGAAGGCTACGAGAAAATCCCCCTGTGGATTTCGCAGGGCTACACCACCATGGCGAGCGAGGCGGCCGATCAGCTGGCTCATGCGGGAATCCGACCGACGCATGTGTTCATCCAGGCAGGCGTCGGGTCGATGGCGGGAGCCGTCGTCGCTTACTTCGCGAACCGTTTCCCCGACAACCCGCCCACCTTCGTAGTGGTCGAGGCCTCGAACGCCGCGTGCTTGTACAAGAGCGCCTGCGCAAGCGACGGCAACCCGCACGCCGTCACGGGCGACATGCCCACCGTCATGGCCGGGCTTGCCTGCGGCGAGCCGAACACCCAAACCTGGGACATCCTGAAAAACCACGTCACCGCCTTCGTGGCCTGCCCCGATTGGGTCACCGCACGAGGAATGCGCCGCCTGTCGTCTCCACTCGGAAACGATCCCCGCGTCGTTTCGGGCGAATCGGGAGCCGTAGGCGTGGGGCTCGTCTGCACGCTTATGGAGGACGATTCCTACGCTGACCTGCGAGAAGCTTTGGGACTTTCCGCCGAAAGCAACGTTCTTACGTTCTCCACCGAAGGAGACACCGACCCCGACCGCTATCGCGAAATCGTTTGGGAAGGCGCACTCCCGAGCGTTGAGGGGGTAGTGTAAATAAGCGCGTCGAAGGCGGCGTCCGAATTCGGACGCCGCCTTTTCCAATATACGGCGCCCCTTCCGCCGTATATGGCGAATCGCGGTCTATGGCAACATCGTTCGAATCTCACAGCTCGAAGCGACCCTCCCATGGCCCCTTCCCGCTCTCCCGTTTCGACAGATTCACGGCATTTGCTTATTTTTCGCCCTCCCGCTCTCTTCGATAATTTGCTCAAGCGCTTCGCCAGGGATAGCGAAGCGACTATAAAAGAACGGTTGCGAAAGGAGGAGGCTGCGCGGGCGATTCTTATGCCGCGAAGCGCACCTGAGATCTTGGGGAGAGACCGGAGCCCGCACGGCGCCGGCTATGGGGATATATTCGGGGATTATCCACTCGATAGCTGAATACCTGTTCATAGCGTCTCTCACGCGATTCGCCGCATTCTTGCAACCGCGCGCAAGGGGAATGAAATTTAGGGGAGCGGCTCCGCCCGTTCCGATTTGTCATTCACTGCATAGGAGGGATCTGTGAATAACAAGGAATTCACCGTCTCAGAGGTCGTCGACCATCTGGGCATCAATAGCCATACCTGGCTTACGTTCTTCTTGATGATCATCGCAATGGTCTTCGACGGTTACGATTACATGGTCGTCAACTCCACCAACCTGTTCGTGGCCCACACGTTCTGGCCCGACAACCCCAACCCCGGCACGCTCATGGGCTCGCTCACCACGTGGGGCCTGCTCGGCATGGTTTTGGGCGGTGCCGTCGGCGGCATCCTGTCCGACCGCATCGGCCGCAAGAAGATGCTCACCATCGCCGTCATCTTCTACGGCCTGTTCACCCTGCCCCAGGCGTTCGCGAACGACCTCGTGTTCTTCGCGGCCTTCCGCCTGATCGCGGGCTTCGGCGTCGGCTCCTGCATCCCCATCGTCACCACCGTGTTCTCCGAGACGATCCCGTCTCGCGCCCGCGGCGTCTTCGTGACGATCGGCATGGCGGGCATGGTCGCCGGCTGGGTTCTCGCCGGCGTATGCGCTAACCCCATCTGCAATGCGACGAGCCCCATCCTCGGCGACTTCACCAACCTCGTGACGTATGTCGACACCGACGGCTCCACGGCCACCATGTACGCCAACTGGCGCCTCTGCTACCTGATCGGCGCCCTGCCCATCGTCTACGGAATCGTGCTCCACTTCTTCATGCACGAGACCCCGCACTGGTACGCCAACGCCGGCCGCATGGAGGACGCTTGCAAGGCCCTCAATCATCTGCAGCGCGCAGCGGGTCAGGAAGAGACTCACTTCGACCCGAAGCTGCTCGTCGTCCCGCCGAAACCGGCCAAGACCACCCCGAACGTGCTCTTCTCCAAGAAGTT